>CAZCBM010000223.1:0-5929 GCA_964496805.1 uncultured Rhodospirillales bacterium
GGGTGAAGATGGGGTTCACCTGCACCGCCGGGGTGCCCGTGGGCAAGGCATCCGTGCGGGGCGGGATGGCAATAGTGGGGACGGTCAACGGCCCCGTGGGGTCGGCAACAGTTGTCGGTGCCGCGGCGGGCGTTGCGGTGGTGACGGGCACTGCCACGGGCGTGGCGGCGGGCACTGCCACGGGCGTGGCGGCGGGCACTGCCACGGGCGTGGCGACAGGCGCAACCACTGGCGTGGCGACAGGCCCCGTCCCCGGCGTCGGCAGCGTGATGGTGAGATCCGGCTGGCCCTCCGGCGTGGGCGGCGGGGCCAACACATCCTCTCCGCGCACTGGGGCCGCATTGGGATCGACGCCCTGCAGATCGCCGGGCAGGGTCAAGATCAGGTCGTCATCCTGGGCCAGCGCGGTCACCGGCAGCAGCAATACCCCCATTGTCAGCCAGCGGGCCAGGGCCCGGGGGGCGAGAGACAGGCCGCATTGGCGAACGGTTTTAGGCGGAAACTGCGCGGCGGCCATGACAACACCTTCGTGGCGGACATCGGGGTGGTGATCATCTCCGCGGGCACCGACGGGACACAGCACGGTGGGGGCCAGTCGCTGATCCGCAGCCCAGGGTGATCCAAGGGTCACACCCCGGTGATGATGATCCGGTGTCATACCGCGCTGACTTGCCCCGCGCCAAGCCCCGGCGGGTCACACTGGCAGAGTTTGCGGCCAGAGTTTGCCGCCAGAGAGTGCCGCAGGGGACGTTGGCGTGGACACTGGCTTGGACGTTGGCGTGGACGTTGGCGTGGACGGGGTCTTTGTCGGCAGACCGTGGCCACAAGCGCCGTTCGCCCGGAGAAAGCGCCAGGGAGCACAAACAAAAGGGCGCCGGCTGCCGGGGCAGCAGGCGCCTCACGTGTTGGCGGGCAGGGTCTCGCTCCACGCCCACTTGGCTGCGCTAAAGTGTTCGACTGCGCCAAAGTGCTTGGCCACGCGCAGTGGGCCGGGCCTGCGCCCGCGAGGCAACCCCTCCTCAGGGCAGCGGAGCGGGTTCCGGTGCAAAGGTCCGCAGATACGCGATGACGTTGGCGCGATCGTCGGTCTTGCTCAGACCACGGAAAGCCATCTTGGTGCCGCGGACATAGGTCGCGGGCTTGTAGAGGAATTCATTGAGGCTGGCGTAGGTCCACTCGCCTTCCATGTCCGCGAGGTTGCCGGAGTAGCCGAAATCGCTGTGGTGCGCTTTGTCCAGCATCACAACATTCCAAAGGTTGGGACCGGTGCCGTGGCGGCCACCCTCCTCAATGCTGTGGCAGGTGGCGCAGTTGCGGGCAAAGACCTTCTCCCCAGCTTCGATGTCGGCGCTGGCCAGCAGCGCATCGATGGGCTCCGGTCCGGTGGGGCCAGTGTCTTCCTGGCCGGCGGCGCCGGCATCCATGAAGGCGGGGTCCACCTCGTACACACCCACATGCTCATGATGACTGGGCACCAGCAGGTTGCCGAAAAAGCCGCTGAACATGCCGATGATTGCGGCGGTCAAGATGGCCGGAAACACAACACTAACGCTGGTCTGCTGCATCTGGAGAGTCCTTAGAAGAAACCTTTGGGCACCGCACTGTCGGGGGCGCGTGCGGCGTGACGCGTGCGGTGGAGACAAAAACAGGTCGGGCCCAGCGCCGGCACTGCCCGGGGTCGTGGGTCGACACCCGGCCAAAGCTGTCGCAGCGCCCCAGCGCCACCATTCAGGCACTGTCCTACGCGACCTTCGACATGAGGTTAAGGGGCCACGGCGCCAACCCCGGGCGCCATCTGTCGCAGACGCAGCAGCAGGCGCTGATGGGAGAGCGCCTCGCGGGAGTTGATTTCCCGGTCGGGCCTGTGCCATGGCCCAACGCCTATTATTGTGCAACCTCCGTTGAGCCCAGCCCGCTGTGTCCGCCTCCCCCTTCCGCGTTGCCTTTCAGGGCGCCCCCGGTGCCAACAGTGACCTTGCCTGTCGCACCGTCTTTCCTGACCACGAAACCCTGGCCTGTCCCCGGTTTGATGATGTGTTCGAAGCCGTGCACAACGGCGGCGCGCGGGTGGGCATGATCCCGGTGGAGAACTCCATCGCCGGACGGGTGGCCGACATCCACCATCTGCTGCCCACCGGCGGGCTTCATATCATCGGGGAGTATTTCCAAAAGATCGATCACATGCTGATGGTTCAGCCCGGCACCCGCTTGGAGGAGGTGCGGGAGGTGCACAGCCACATCCAGGCCCTCAGCCAGTGCCGAAAGTACCTGATGCGCCTGGGGGCCGACCCGGTGGTCCATTCAGACACGGCCGGCGCAGCGGCCGATCTGGCAGCCCTCAGCCCTGATCAGGCGAAGGGCCGGGCCGCCATCGCCAGCAGCTTGGCCGCGGAGATGTACGGCCTGGAGGTGCTGGCGCGGGACGTTCAGGATGAGGCGCACAATACCACCCGCTTCCTGATCATGGCGCCGGAGCCGCGGCGGATCGAGCCTGGATCGGCCGGCGTCATCATCACCAGTTTCACTTTCCGGGTGCGGAACATCCCCGCCGCCCTCTACAAGGCCATGGGTGGGTTCGCCACCAACGGGGTGAACATGACCAAGCTGGAAAGCTACATGGTCAATGGCAGCTTCTTCGCAACCCAGTTCTTCAGCGAGGTGGAGGGCCACCCCGACAGTCCGGGACTGAAACGGGCGCTGGAGGAGTTGGCGTTCTTCGCTGCTGAGGTGAATATCCTGGGCGTCTATCCCGCCCACCCGTTCCGTATCCAGGCCGCCCAGCAGCATCTGGTCAACGACCAGCTTTCCGGACTTTGATCGCGAAGGGACAGACATGGCGGAGAAGCGCAAGATCCTTCGGCCCAAGCCGGTCAGCGGCTTTCCCGAATATCTGCCGGAAGTGCGGATGGTGGAACAGCGCTGGCTGGATACGATTCGCGCCACGTTCGAAAGCTATGGCTTTGTGAACATTGAAACCCCCAGCGTTGAGGCGCTGGAGGTGTTGGAGGCCAAGGGCGCCACGGACAAGGAGATCTATACCCTGACCCGGCTGCATGCCGAAGAGGCCGAGGAGGCGGATGCCCGACTGGGCCTGCACTTTGATTTGACGGTGCCCTTCGCGCGCTACGCCGCGCAGCATTTCAACGATTTGGACTTCCCCTTCAAACGCTATCAGATGCAGCGGGTCTGGCGCGGAGAACGTCCGCAGGCGGGGCGCTTCCGCGAGTTCACCCAGTGTGATGTGGATGTCATCAACGTTGACGCCCTGCCGCTGCACTTCGATGCCGAGTTGCCGGCGGTGGTGCTGGATGCCCTGGCGCGGCTCCAGGTCGGGGCGGTTACCCTCCAGATCTCCAACCGCAAGGTGCTGACAGGCTTTTTGGCCGGATTGGGCATCACCGATACCGGTCCCGTTGTGCGGGCCATCGACAAGTTGGACAAGATCGGGCCGGAGGCGGTGGTGGCGGAGCTGGTGGATGGGGTGCATCTGCCGATCGAGACGGCGCAGCGATGCCTCGGGCTGGCTCAGATTCGCACCACCGATACGGGATTCGTGGATCAGGTCCGCGCCTTGGACGTCACCGGGGAGGTCCTGGACCAGGGCCTGGAGGAACTGGCCTTTGTGCTGGAGCATCTGGGCCAAGCCGATCCTGTGCGGGCGGGCACCGCCACGGTGGTGGCGGATCTCTCCATCGCCCGCGGCCTCGATTACTATTCCGGCACGGTCTATGAAGGCCGCCTGGACGCTGCCCCCGGCTACGGCGCCATCACCGCCGGTGGGCGGTATCAGGACCTGGCTGGCACCTATATCAACAAGAGCCTGCCGGGTGTGGGCATCAGCCTGGGGCTCACCCGCCTGTTCAGCCGTATGGTGAGTGAGGGCGCGCTGGGCCCCTTGCGCAAATCCACCGCCGATGTCCTGATTCTGTTGCTGAAGGAGGAGCAGCGCAGCGAAGCGGCTTCGCTGGCGCGGCAGATGCGCGCGCGGGGACTGCGGGTGGAGCAATATCATGCACCGCAGAAGATGCAGCGCCAGTTGGGATATGCCGCAAAAAAGGGCATTCCCCATGTTTGGTTTCTGGGGGGAACCAGCAGCACGGGCGAGGAAAAGCCCCATGAAGTCAAAGACATGGCCACAGGGGACCAGCGTCCGGCTGACCCGATGACCTGGCTGCCCCCCGCCTGACAGCAAGCGCCGCCCCCCAAAGACCTTGCGTTTTGGGCAACCTTGGTGCAGTGCCACGCGTCATTCTGGACGCTTTCTTGTCCAACCCCTCTGTCTATGAGGGTGGGTTGGGGCATTTGTCCTGATCCCTTCTACAGCACCAGCGCTGCCCCTGACAGTTCTGTCCCCCTGCCTTCCCGGTCCAACGCGAGCCCTGCCCTCCCCGTGTCCTCCGCCTCGCCCTCCCCTGCCACCGCTGCCCCTGCCGGCCTGAAGCGCCCGGTAACGGTGCCTGCCGTCCTGGCGGCAAAGGGAACCACGGTGCCGATGGTGATGCTCACCGCCTACACCACGCCCATGGCGCGGCTGGAAGATCCCCATGTGGATGTCCTGCTGGTGGGCGATAGCCTGGGCATGGTCCTGTATGGCCTGCCCAGCACCCAGCAGGTGACCGTGGAGATGATGATTGCCCATGGCGCCGCCGTGGTGCGCGGGCGCACCGGCGCCCTTGTGGTGGTGGACCTGCCCTTCGGTAGCTATCAGGAAAGCCCACAGCAGGCCTATCGCACCGCCGCCCGGATCTTGGCGGAGTCCGGCTGCGATGCGGTCAAACTGGAAGGCGGGGCGGAGATGGCCTCCACGGTGGCCTTTTTGGTGGACCGGGGGATCCCGGTGATGGGCCATGTGGGCCTGCTGCCCCAGACCACCGCCCAATATGGCGGCTTCCGCGCCCAGGGCCGGACTGACGCTCAGCGGGACAGGATCCTGCAGGACGCCGACGCCATCGCCCAGGCCGGGGCCTTCAGCTTGGTGATTGAGGCCACGGTGGAGACCGTTGCCCAAGCGGTGACAAAGGCGGTCCCGATCCCCACCTTTGGCATCGGGGCGTCGGTGGATTGTGACGGGCAGGTGCTCGTGATTGATGACCTCGTGGGCCTGCACGACGGCCGTGTGGCCAAGTTTGTCAAACCATTCGCGACGGTTCATCCCGTCATTTCAGAGGCTGTGGCCGCCTATGCCACGGCTGTGCGCACCCGCGCCTATCCGGAGGACGCCCATGTCTATCGTCCCTCTTCGTCGTGAGCCCCGGCTGCTGCGCAGCACCCAGACCGCCGAATCGGTGGCAGAGGTGCGCGAGGTCATTGGCCCCTGGAAACGGCGCAGCAAGACCGTTGCCATGGTGCCCACCATGGGCGCGCTGCATGCGGGCCATCTGAGCCTGGTGGACCGGGCACGCCGGCTGGCCGACCGGGTGGTGGTGAGCATTTTCGTCAACCCGCTGCAGTTCAACGACCCCAAGGATTTCGACCGCTATCCCCGGGACCTGGACGCCGACATCTCCCTGCTGGCCTCCCGCGGGGTGGACTTGGTCTATCTGCCGACGCCGGAGATCATGTATCCGTCGGGCTTCCGCACCTTGGTCCAGGTGGACCAATTGACTGACACGCTGTGCGGACGCTCCCGCCCCGGGCATTTTGACGGGGTAACCACCGTGGTGACCAAACTGTTCACGCAGGTTGCCCCGGACTTTGCCATTTTTGGGGAGAAGGATTTCCAGCAGTTGCAGGTTATTCGGCGGCTGGCCCAGGATCTGGACTTGCCGGTGGAGGTCATTGGCGCGCCCACCGTGCGGGAGCACGACGGCCTGGCCCTCTCCAGCCGCAACCTGCTTTTGATCCCGGAGCAGCGGGCCATCGCCCCTGCCCTGTTCCGCGCGATGCGCAGCTGCCGGGACGTGATCGTGGCGGGGCGCGATGTGGCCGA
>CAZCBM010000224.1:0-5905 GCA_964496805.1 uncultured Rhodospirillales bacterium
GTCGCCCGTGCTGAAGGCGATGGGCGTGCCCGAGGCGGCGGCGCACGGGTCGCTTCTGCGTGTCGCCCGGACGGGCCAAAGGCTCCAGGTCGGGATTGTCCGGCTGCGGCGTCATGCCCAAAGGGTCGCTACTGATGGGCATGATCGGATCTGGCTGTTGACGGACGGGCTCCACCCCTTCCCGCGGCCTGCCATCCTGCGGGGCCGGCCGCGCATTGGGGTCAACACCGTCCTCCTGAGCCACGTCTTCCAGCCTGGCCTCGCCTTCCGGCCCCTGCGCTTTGCCCACCTTCTTCAGGTACTTCTGCCCCCGCTCCATGGTTTCCAGGCCAGGTTCATACCCGTCAAGGTCCAGGCCGTAGCGTTGCGCTTCCATCCACACCAAGTCGGCCAAGCGGGGATCGCCCTGAAATTTCAGGCTGGGCCAGCCCTTGCGGGCCGCCAATTGCACCGCAGCCTGAATGGCCGAATCCGGGTTCCTGTTGGAGACACTGCCCCCCAAGCCGATCTTGCGCCCGGCGTCCCGGACATAGGTCCCGTTGTCCCATTCCACGACATTGTGGCCCATGATCGTGCGGGCAAAAGCGTTCTCCAGGTCCTTGTCCGGCATGATGATGCCCATGGACCGCTCAATCGCTTGCCCGCGCGCCTTGAGGGTGCGGCGGCCGGTGTTTCGGTGCAGCCGGCCGCGCTGATACTTGGCCTGCCGCTCCTCCCAACTCAGTTGCTGACCTTCCTCAGGATCATGGATTTCCGGGGGGGCCTGCTCCAGATCCTCATCATAGAACTCGTCCTCAAAGGCCAATTCGGTATCCCGGGCCAGGACGCGGGGGTCCGGCCTGGGCGGTACGCCTTGGTTCAAGGAGCCAATGAGCTGGCTGATCTGCTGGTCTTTGGCTTGTTCAAAGCGACTCATGATGTCGGGTCATCCACAACGGAACACACACTTTCCCCATAGTCTGCCAACTCAAAGGGACAGTCACAAGCCCGAACCCCTGTCAGCGCCCTTTCAATCCCACCCACTGTGCCGGCCCGCAGCCCAAGCCGGTGCCCGAACCAGGGCTCATGGAGCAGGCTGCGGCCAGTCTGGCTTCTGGCGCTCCTCCTGGGGATCCCCAAAGGCCGTGTCTTTGCAATGGCAGGCCGGGAGAGTGCAGCAGCAGAGGTGCCCCAGTTTCCAGGCAAGGGGATCGGGAGAGGGGATCGCAAAGTGCATGAAGAGCGCTGCCAAGGGTCGAAACCCCTTTGACAGTCTGTCGCGCCCCGCCTAGCTTGCGAGCCGGTGCGCAATTTTATTGCGTTGCAGCGGGCAGAAGCGGAGGCGTTCCGTCATGTCCCTGGCTGTGAGCCCTGTCCCCAACCTGCGTTATCCCTGATGGCCATGCCCAGTGCCGCGCCTTTGGATGCCCCGCTGCCGGAGGCTGCCGACTCCGCCGCAGCCCATCTTGCGCGGCTGGTTGCCTTCAACACCATCTCCCACCGCTCCAACCGGGCGTTGATTGACCATGTCGATCAAGCGCTCCGCGCTGCCGGCGCACAGGTGACGGTGCTGCCAGATGCCAGCGGCGAAAAAGCCAACCTGCTGGCGCGGTTCGGGCCGGCCGTCCCCGGCGGCGTCGTGCTGTCGGCGCACAGCGACGTGGTGCCGGTGGAGGGGCAACCCTGGACCAGTGACCCCTTCGTCCTGCGGGCGGACGGCGACAGGCTCTATGGCCGGGGTACCGCTGACATGAAGGGGTTTCTGGCCACCATTCTGGCGCTGGCGCCGGAATGGGGGCGCCTGACGCTGCGGCATCCCATCTATGTCGCGGTCAGCTATGACGAGGAAACCGGCTGCTTCGGCGTGCGCCCCCTGATCCAGCACATGCTGGAGACCATCCCGCCCCCCCGGGCGGTGATCGTCGGGGAGCCAAGCCGCATGGGCGTGGTTACCGCACAGAAGGGCATCTCGGTCCTGCGCACGGAGGTGCATGGGGTTGAGGCCCATTCCAGCCAACCGGAAAGGGGGGTCAGCGCCACCATGGTGGCCGGGCGCGTGGTCAGCCTGCTGGACCAGATGATGACCGAGGCACGGGCGCGGGCGCGCACCGATGATTTATTCGACCATCCCTACACGACCTTTCATGTGGGCGTGATCCAGGGCGGCCAAGCGTTCAACATCCAGCCGCGCCTGTGCACCCTGGACTGGGACATCCGCAACATCCCCGACGATCCGCTGCCCGCCATGATCCAGGAGGCTCTGCGCCGTCTGGCCTCCATCGAGTCCAGCCTGCAGGAGCGGTTCCCGGAAGCCGCCATCACCACAGAAGTTTTGGCCGAGGTTGCCGCCCTGGGACCCGACCCTGATCCCACGGCCGAGGAACTGGCCCGCAGCCTGACCGGGGACAACGCCAAACGGGGCGTTAGCTTCGCCGCCGAGGCCGGGTTCTTTCAGGAGGCCGGCTACTCCACCATCATTTGCGGGCCGGGCGACATCGCCCAAGCACACCAGCCCGACGAGTTTATCGAGGGGGCGCAACTGGCGGCTGGCGTTCGCTTTCTGCGCCAACTGGCCCTGAGGCTGTGCCCATGAGCGCCCATGACCAGCGCCGCCCCCTCTTGTCCTTCAGGTGCCGAGGAGCCACGGCCCTGCCCCTGCCCTGCCGCAGGGGCTTCAGGCTCAGACGTCACGATCGGCCAGCCGCTTTGGGTGGCCCAACCACAATGGGAGAGACCTTCATCATGACACGCCGCTGGATGACCCGGCTTGCCACCGCCACTGCGGTCGGCCTGCTTTCCGCCACTGCCGCCCAGGCCGAGACCTTCACCTTCGCGTTTCAGGGCGATGTGCAGGCCCTGGACCCCCACGTCCTGAATGAGACCTTCACCCTGGGCTTTCTGGGCAACGTTTATGAGGGGCTGACCGCCTATGGCCCGGACCTGAGCCTGGAGCCCGGCCTTGCCGTGAGTTGGGAAAACCCGGAGCCCACCAAGTGGATCTTCCGCCTGCGCGAAGGCGTGACCTTCCAGGATGGCAGCACCTTCAATGCGGATGACGTGATCTTCAGCTGGCAGCGTGCCGGCGGCGAGCTGTCCGACATGAAGAACTATGCCGAGAAGGCGAGCAATATCGTCAAGATCGACGACTACACCATCGAAGTGACCACCCCGGCGCCGAACCCGATCCTGCCGCGGGAGTGGGTGTTCTTCTATATCATGGACAAGGAATGGTCTGAGGCAAACAACGCCACCCAGGTCACCGACATCGCCGGCAGCAACGAAGGCAACTTCGCCGCGCTGAACGCCAACGGCACCGGCCCGTTCCAGATCATCGAGCGTGAGCCGGGTGTGTCCTCCACCTTTGTGCGCTATGATGGCCACTGGAACAGCGATATCCCCACCAATGTCACCCGAGTTGAATTCACCCCCATCCCTCAGGATGCCACCCGCACCGCCGCCCTGCGCGCGGGCGAATTGGACCTAGCCTATCCGATCCCGGTTCAGGATTGGCAGAGCCTGGCCGACGCCGACGGCGTGTCGCCGCTGACCGGCGCTGAGGCCCGCACCATCTTCCTGGGCTTGGACCAGGGGCGGGATGAACTGCTGCACTCCAACGTCTCCGGCAGCAACCCGTTCAAGGACATCCGGGTTCGCGAAGCCTTTGCCCGCACCATCGATCTGGCGGAAATCCGCGATACGGTCATGCGCGGTGCCTCCGCCCCGTCCGGGCTGATGATCGCCCCGCAGATCAACGGCTACAACGCCGCCCTCAACACCCCCTATCAGCCGGACCTGGATCGGGCCCGCGCCTTGATGGAAGAGGCGGGCTACGCCGACGGGTTTGAAGTCACCATGGACTGCCCCAACGACCGCTACGTCAATGACGAGGCGATCTGCGAAATGGTGGTGCAGCAATTGGCCCGTATTAACGTCACCGTGGACCTGCTGGCCCAGACAAAGTCCCGTTACTTTGCCAAAGTGCTGGCCCAGAATGGCTATGACACCAGCTTCTATCTCTTGGGCTGGACGCCTGGCACCATGGATGCCCACAACGTTCTGCTGAACATCATGAGCTGCCAAGGCGAAGGCAGCGGCCTGTTCAACCTGGGCAACTACTGCAACGAGCGGGTCACGGAACTGACCGCCATGGTGGAGCAGGAGACTGACCAGACGAAGCGTCAGGCGATGATCGATGAAGCGTTCAAGATCACCCAGGAAGAGTTTGGCTACATCCCGCTGCACCAGCAGCCGCTGAGCTGGGGTATCCGCGACGGCGTCACTGCTGTTCAGCGTGCGGACAACGTCCTGGACTTCCGCTATGTTGTGATGCCCTGATCGCAGATCAGGCACCAACAAGCAGGGGCCGCGATCGGCGGCCCCTGCTTCCTTTCCCCAGTTCATTCCTGATAGTCATTAAAGGGACCAATGTTTTCCTTTATTGTTAAACGCCTGGCCCAGTCGCTATTGGTCATGCTGATTGTGGGGTTTATTGCCTTCAGCATGTTTGCCTTCGTTGGCGATCCGATTTCGTCGCTGGCAGGGCAAGATACGGGATTGGAACAACGGGAGGCCCTGAAGGAAAGACTGGGGCTTAATGATCCCTTTTTCGTCCAATATTTTAATTATATGCTTGGCGCCGTTCAGGGCGATTTCAAAATTTCATACCAGTTCAAGAAGCCCGTGCAAGACCTGCTGGCTGAACGGGTGCCGGCCACCCTGGAATTGGCCCTGTTCAGTGCTGTGCTGGCCATCCTCATGGGGGTCCCGCTGGGCATTTACACCGCCCTCACCCGCAAGCGCCGCCTGAGCCTGAGGCGCCCGCTGGCCAGCCTGAACGTTCTGTTGTCCAGGGCGGTAATGACCTTCAGCCTGATCGGTGTCTCCTTGCCCACCTTTCTGATCGGCATTGCCCTGATCTATTTCTTCGCCGTCCACAGTGTTCCGGTGCCGTTTGTGTGGGAGGTGCCGGGCCAGGAGGGCAAGCAGTGGGCTGCCAGCGCCCCGAGCCCGGAGGCAACGCCCTACGCGTTATCCATGCCCGCCTTCGGACGGGGGGACACGGTGGACGTGTGCCTCTTCGGCACGTGCTTCTGGCGCACAGGCCTCGCCACCTGGGACGGGTGGGCGCATATCATTATGCCGGCCATGACCCTGGCCCTGTTCCAGATGACCCTGATCATGCGTCTGGTCCGGGCCCAGATGCTGGAGGTTCTTCGGACCGATTTCATCAAGTTTGCCCGCGCCCGGGGCCTGCCCTCGCGCTGGGTACACTATCGCCACGCGCTCAAGAACACCCTGGTTCCGGTCATCACCATCATCGGGCTTCAGGTGGGCGCGATCGTCGCCTTCAGTATCAT
Source organism: uncultured Rhodospirillales bacterium (assembly GCA_964496805.1). GTDB lineage: Bacteria > Pseudomonadota > Alphaproteobacteria > CAZCBM01 > CAZCBM01 > CAZCBM01. Next base: position 5,337 of record CAZCBM010000224.1, read on the forward strand.
CACCGAGCAGGTGTTCCGCTGGCCCGGCATGGGCGAGGCCTTCATTGCAGCCGTCCTGTTTCCTGACTTCCCCGTCATGGCCGCCTATCTGATGTTCATCAGTCTGATCTTCGTGGTCATCAATCTGGCGGTGGATCTGTTGTATTTCGCGGTGGATCCGCGCCTGCGCGATCAGAAGGGCTGAGCCGATCATGCTGGACATTCTGATCGACATTCTGCGCTTCGGCGCCCTGGCAGCGCTACTGGTGTGGCTGATCCGCATCGCCACCCGGCGGGAGAACAGCGACCTCGTCTATCTGTTTTTCCGCTCCCCACTGGCGGTGGCGTCAACCCTGGTGTTTCTGGCGCTGGTGATCGCCGCGACCTTCGCGGATTATCTAGGCACCCAGGATCCCTATGATCCCAAGACCATTGAGCCAGGGCGTAGCCTGCTGCGCCCGGTGTGGGATCCCCTGCCGGCCCCAACGCCGCCCCCTGCCACCACGGCGCCTGCCCCAGCCGCCACGCCGCTGAACCCGTTTGCGGCCCCAGCGCCAACCCCGGCGCCAGCCGCCACCCCGCCGAACCCC
>CAZCBM010000225.1:0-5897 GCA_964496805.1 uncultured Rhodospirillales bacterium
GCCTCGGCAGTGCCCAGGCGCCCCAGGGCCACGCTCTCCTTAAAGGCCCAGAGCCCCAGTCCCAGGGCCATCAGCCCCATCGCCGCGGCGGCCGCCCAGGCCAGGGCCGGGCTGCGGTCGGCCAGCGCCAAGGCCCAGTCGGCGGCCAGCAGGATCAGCAGCAGCAACAGACCACCACCAAACAACCCCAGGCGCATCCACAGGCGGCTGGCCCCCGCGAGGCGCTGATCGGCCGCCGCCAATCGACTGAGTTGCGCCTCTGCTGTGTCCTGCGGGGCCGGCGGGGGCGTGCTCTCCGGTGGAGCGGGCAGCACGAAGCTGACCTGCTCCCGCGGGTCTGGCGGGTCCTCAAAGCCATAGCGGCGCACGGGTTCGTCCGTCATTCCAACTGGTCCCCGATCAGGAATTGCAGGGAGGTGTCCAGGTTGATGTGCGGCAGTCCTGGGCCGGACAGGTCCATCTTGGACGGCGGCGCCAGGGTGGGGAACGTGGGCAGATCCGCCCAATAGCTGGCCGGCGGGTGCTTGTCCGGGATGGCCTTATGGGTGATCTGCACGCGCTCGTCGTTGGCCGCGTCGCGCCCCACCACCACATCGTAGTTCACGCCCCGCCAATCGGTCACGTCATCCTGGGTGCAGCGCACCGACGACAACACCACTGTCTGTTCCACCGCCCCCTCCTCCCGCGCCTCATTGGCTTGGCGGTCCACCATCCAGTCGAACAGGGCCTGCAACTCCCGTCGGCGGCGGTGGGGCAGTTTATCGGCCTTGGTGGCCGCGAACAAAACCCTCTCGAAATTGCGGGGGAACAGCACCCGTCCCATCCGCTTGGCCTCGGCATGGCCGAACAGCGTCATGACCGCTTCGATGGCTTCCCGCCGGTCGGCATAGATCAGCTCGCCCCCGTGCAGCGCGCCGATAAGGTCCACCAAGATCACATGGCGGCGGGCGCGTTGGAAGGTTTCCACAAAGAACGGCTTGACCACGGTGGAGAGATACAGCCCGAAGCGCTGGCGCATCAGCCCGCCCAGGCTGCCGGTCTTGATCTGATGGCCCCCCAGGTCCAGCGGGGCAAACAGCGGCAGCGATTGTCCCTCGCCCTCCCGATCCGGTCCCGGCTCCAAGATGCGCCCGGGTTGAAGGTAGGAGAGGTCCAACTCGTCCCGGCAGCGGCGCAGCATGGTGGAGTAGCTGGAGATGATCCGGTGCAGCACATCCTGATTGGACAGCGCATGGGGGTCCACCTGGGCGATGGTCTCCAGATACTCCCCAGCCACTTGGTTGCGCGGCGCCTGCCGCAGCCGCCGGATGGAGTCCGCTGCCCACGCTTCGTAGCTGGTGAGCAACAGGGGCAAATCCACCAGCCATTCCCCTGGATAGTCCATGATCCCCAACCGCAGGGAGCCCCGGTCGGTCAAGGGAACCCGGCTCCACAGCCCTGTGGTTTTGAAGGTCAGTTTGAGTTCCAGGCGGGATACCTGACCGGTGGAGGGTGGCCAGTCGGGATCATCCGACAGCAGGCTTTCCAGCGTTTTCTCGTAGGGAAACGGAACCCACGGTCCCTTGCTGACGGGCAGCAGTACAGCCGATTGCAGGCGACCATCCTGGGCGGCGTGCAACAGGGGCAGAACCTCCGGGCGGCGCGGGGCGCGGAGCAGATTGTGGACGAGGCTGGTCATGAAAACCGTCTTACCGGACCGGCGCAGGCCCGTGACGGCAATGTCCACCTTGCGGCTGATGCCCAGACGGTCCAGGCCCGGCAGGTCCGGCAGATCGAAGTCAACCATGGCGCACAGCGGTTCCGGCAGCAGGGCGGGGGAGAGGGGCAGAACGTGCGGTGGCAGCCAGCACGCTCACACCCGGTGGGGTAGGCCGATGCGCGGTGGATGTCCAGGCCATGCGTGGATCGGCACCACTGGCCACCGTCTGCACACCAGCTCCTGATGGCCATTTTTTGGCCCCTGGGGGTGGTATGCCTGAGGCGTTGACCCCAAAATGAGCGCAATTGACTGGCGTGGTAGAGCCTGCCGATACGCTGACTGGCTGTCCTGCCGCCGACCTGCCCTTAGGTTGCTTGCCCCCCGCCCCCCCCGCTCCCCCCCGTCGCCCCGGATGGACCCCGCGCGCCCCATGATCCAGCCCCCGACAAAGTACCTTTTGCGCATGGCCCTGTTCCTGGTGGCTGTGGTGATCCTGGTTGTGTTGCAACTGGAGACCATCATCCTGGCGGCAGAGACCAATTTGGCCCTGAACGGCTTGATCCTGGCGGTGTTGCTGGTGGGAATGGTCCTGACCGTGCGGATGGTGCTCAGCCTGCGCCCGGAGGTTGCCTGGATCGCCTGGCAGCAGCGGGCCGCTGGCCCTGATGATAACCACCCGGACACGCCCCCTCCGCCGGTGCAGTTGCTGGGACCACTGGCAGCCCTGCTGCGGGAAGTGGAGGGCGGTGGACGACCCCGGTTGACCGCGCAGACCCTGCGCACCCTGTTGGATGGTATCGCCACCCGCCTGGATGAGGGGCGGGAGATCGCCCGATATCTCACTGGGTTGCTGATTTTCCTGGGCCTGCTGGGCACCTTCTGGGGATTGATCCAGACCGTCGATGCCATCGGCGGGGTGGTGCAAAGCCTGGATCTGGGGGTGGGGGACCTCTCTGCCCTGTGGACGGAACTGAAGGACCAGTTGCAGCAACCGTTGGCGGGCATGGGGACGGCTTTCTCCAGCTCCCTGTTTGGCCTCGCCGGGTCGCTGGTCCTGGGGTTTTTGGACTTGCAGGCTGGCCAGGCCCAAAGCCGGTTCTTTCTGGATGTGGAGGATTGGCTGTCCAGCCACGCCCGGTTGGGGGACCCCATGGTCCTGGATGATCCGTTGGGCGCCGGCGTCGGGGAGACCGCGGCTGGCGCGTCGCGCCAGATGTCCACGCCGGTGCCCACGCCGGGGCCAGGCCCGCTGCCCAGTGGCGCCGAGTTGGCCATGGCCACCCGCCAGACCCATGACAACATAGAGGCGCTGACCCGGGCGCTGGCCGCCAGTGAAGCCCAACGGCGCCAGACCCTGGACGCCCTCCATGGCCTCGCCACCCAGGTGCAGGCCCTGAGCCAGCAGATCAAGAGTGAGCAAGCGCTGCTGATGCGGCTGAGCGAGGAACGGGCGGTGCTGGGGCCGGCCATCAGCCGCCTCAACGACCTGTTGGCTGCCGGTGATTTGCATGGGGATCAGCCCGCCACCCGCCACTTGGCCAGCATTGATGCCCGGTTGCACCAGGTGGTGCAGGGGCTGGAGGACAATCGGGAGCGCACGGTGCGGGAGTTGTCCAGCGAGATCCGGGTGGTCAGCCGCACCATGCGCGCCATCGTCGACGGCGGCGAGCCGCCCCCGGGAACTGAGCCCCCTGGCGCGCCCCCCGGGCCAGCTTCTGGGCCAGCCCCGGGGCCAAGTCCTGGGCCACGCCCGCCCGCAGTCTGAGTTCCATCGCCTGAGCTCCATCGCCTAAGCCAAAGGCCGCCCCATGCCCCTGTCATCCCGTCGCCGCAGCGCCCATGAGCGCCTGTCCGCTTGGCCAGGATGGGTGGACGCCCTGTCGGCGCTGCTGATGGTCATCATCTTCGTGCTGCTGGTCTTCACCATCGCCCAGGCCACGCTACAGGCCGCCTTGGGCAGCCAGGATGAGGAGTTGCAGCGCCTGCGCCTGGAAAATCGCGATCTGCGCGGGGCCATGGCCGCGCAGGAGGAAGAGGTCGATCAATTGGGGGCGCGGTTGCTGTCGGTGGGGGCGCGCCTGGAGGCCGCCCGGGCCGAGACGGTGGAAGCCGAGCAGGAGGCACAGAGCCTGCGCCAGCGCCTGGATGCCGCGGAGCGCCTGGACGTGGAGATCCGCCAGTTGAACCGCACGCGCGAAGATCTGGCCGCCGAGATTGCCGCACTGCGCCTGGTGGCGCAGGACTACGAACGCCGCCTTGAAGGGGCAGAGGAAGACCAGGCCCAATTGGGAGACGCCTTGCGCGCCGCCCGCACCGAAGCGGATGCCGCAGACTCCGCCGCTGAGGAGGCGCTCACCACCCTTGCGCTCACCCGCGGCGAGGTGGAGGCCCTGAAGGCGCAACTGGCTGCGGCAGAGGAAGCGCGCCAGACCCTGAGTGCTGAGCGGGACCAGTTGCAGGAGACGGCCACCCGTGTGGAGGCGGCCGAGCGAGCCCGTGATGCGGCGTTGGCCAGGGCGGAGCAGGCACAAACCCGTCTCGCCGCCGCTGAGACGGCGTTGACCGAGGCCCGGCAAACCGCTCAACGGGAGGTGGAACAGGTCCGCGCGGCCCTGGCGCAGGCTCAAACGCAGGCCTCAACCGAGGTCTCCGCGTTGCAGGCCCAACTGAACCAAGCGCGCACCGACCTCTCCCAGACCCAGGCCTTGCTGACCAACGCCCAGAGCGGCCTGACCCAGGCGGATAGCCAGCAGCAGCAAACCGCCCAGGCCCTGGCGGACAGCCGCCAAGCCCTGCAAGCCAGCGCCCAGGAAATCCAACAGCTCAAGAGTGACCTGGAGGGCGTGCGCACCCTGCTCCGGGTCAGCGAATCCACCCTGGCCAACCGGGAGGAGACCATCCAAACCCTCACCACCCGCCTCAATACCGCCCTGGCGGAAAAGGTGGAGGAGTTGGAGAGCTATCGTTCGGAGTTCTTCGGTCGCATGCGCAGTGTGCTGGGGGACCGTGACGATATCCGGATCGAGGGCGACCGATTCGTCCTGCAATCGGAGGTGTTGTTCGATACCGGCGAAGCGGACCTGAATCCCGCCGGACAGGCGCAATTGAGCCAGTTGGCGCAAACGCTGCAAACCGTCACCAGCACCATCCCCAGCCAAGTGGACTGGATCCTGCGGGTGGATGGCCACACGGACGTCCGGCCCATGACCTCCGGTCGCTTTGCCTCCAACTGGGAGTTGTCGGCGGCCCGTGCCATCACCGTTGTGCGCTATCTGGAGGCACGGGGGTTCCCGCCTCAGCGGCTGGTGGCGGCTGGATTCGGGGAACACCAACCCATCGACACCGCCCGCACCCAGGCCGCCTTCGCCCGCAACCGGCGCATCGAGATCAAGCTGGACAGCCGCTGAGCGGGGCCGGGTCAGGCCACCCTTTATCCGGGCAGGCTCACCGTCACCTTAAGCCCTGGCTGGCCATCGTCGCGGTCCCCCAGGGTCAAGGTGCCGGCATGACCGCGGATGGCGCTGGCGGCGATGGAAAGGCCCAGCCCGGCACCGCCTGTTTCGCGGGAGCGGGACTGTTCCAGCCGGTGAAAGGGCTCCAGCACCTTCGCCCGCAGGTCTTCCGGGATCCCCGGGCCGGCGTCCACGATCCTGATGCGTGCGCCGCCGCCGCTGTCTTGGGTCAGCGAGATGTCGGCGCAGCCGCCATAGGCCAAGGCGTTATCGATCAGGTTGGCCAGGGCGCGCTTCACGCTGAGGCTGCGCAGCGACAGCACCAGCCGCTCTGGCGCGTTGAGCCTGACATTGGCGCCGGCATCCGCCCTGTCCTCCGTCAAGGCAGACAAGAGCGCGGCCAGATCTACTGGGCGCCGGGCCTCCTCTGCCTCCTCCTCCCGCATCAGGGCCAGGACCTGTTCGGCCATCTGGCGCATATCCTCGCAGGTGGCGATCAGTTTCTCCCGCACCTCGGGATCGTCCACCATTTCCGCACGCAGGCGCAGGCTGGTGAGCGGACTGCGCAAATCGTGGGAGAGGGCAGCCAGCATCCGTCGCCGATCACTGAGCCCTCTCAACAGGCGGTCATGCATCTGATTGAAAGCGGCCGTGGTCTGGCGGACCTCACGCGGTCCGGTCTCCGGCAGCGGTTCCTTGAGGGTCTGCCCCTCCCCCAATCGGCGGGGTCAAAAATAGTGATCCCC
>CAZCBM010000226.1:0-5885 GCA_964496805.1 uncultured Rhodospirillales bacterium
CTCACTTGTATCGTCTGAACGGCGTGCGGGCGTACGGGTGCTGCTGCGGGGGCGGGGGCGCGGAACCACCAGGGAGGGGTAACAGGGGATGGCGTTGGATCTGAGAACGGCCAAGTGGGCGGAGATCGAGGCGGCGTGGGAAGCGGCCCCGCCGCTGACGCTGGAGACATTCCAGAAGCTGGTCAACCTGACACCGGAGCGCGTGGTGGTGGAACTGCTGTGCGAGGCGCCGCAATACGACCGCATCGAGGAGCGCGCGCAGCGGGGGGGGGGGCGTACGCTTCTGACCTCGACAGGCCAGGATACCAAGCGCCCGACGCCAGCTACTTCATCCTGGCCACCCCCTGGGACACGCGGCGCTTTGACGATCAGAGGAGCTTGACGGATCAGGCGCCAAGGACACGTCCCTTTGGCGAGAAGGTCATTCCCAACCATAGTAGCGGTTGCGCGACCCGGGTGCCCCTGCGATCCACGCCAGAGGAGTCGATCCGGCGCTATGCCGACCGGGTGGAAGTGGATGTCTGGCCAGAAGACGCACCTGATTTCAGGAGCGAAGCGGGAGCGTTCTGGCTCAGCCCTGAAACGGTAACGATTGAGGAGCCACGGCCGTTGACCGCCTCTGAAATGCCCCCAACGGTGGAGCAATCGGGGCTCATAAGGCCGTTGGACGATCCGTCCCCGGACCTGCGGGTGGTGCGGATCGGTGTTCCAATTGACCGGGACTGGATGATCGACCTCATGCTTCAGCAGGGTGAGCAATCCCTACAGGAGCCAACCTTCCACTGGCAGTCCAGCCTGATGGCCATCGCCATGATGCTGGGCCACCCCGACCGGCCCTGCTGGGCACGGCTGGAGAGCAAGGGCCCCTGGATCAGCCGTCAATTTTGGGAGCAGTCGACGGGGTTAGGTAGGCCTTTGATTGCTCCACCCAGCATTTGCATTTCTGGCTTGCCGGAGCACCAACCTTGTATTGCTTCACAACTGCCTGGGCCCCTGACTTGGGAGCCGCAATCGGTCCACATTCAGCGGTTTGCACCGCTTCTGGATGTGAATCTGGCCTCCGTCTTCCCTGGCGCTCCAACAACGAAACGGAATCCATCAGAGATATCGGATCGGTACCGTGACAAGTGGAGATGGTTTTCAGAGATGCTTGCAATATGGAAACAATCATTCGCGCATGCGACGCGTGATGAATTGAGGCCCAAGTTTCCCTATGATAACTTTGATATGCTTTTTATCTCCATACATAAGTTTGTACAGTTTGATAATATTTTCCCGGGTTGTGGAGGAGCCGCAGGGCAGTCAGGTATAGGGCTTTTGAGCCTATTTGGGTCCGTCAAAGACTTCGCGCTCCGCTCAGCCGGTGAGCCGATGCATTACAAGGACCTTTAGGACAGCCCAAGCATTCCCCCATCGCGACGGCCTATAGCGCGAGGGCGGGCTCACTTGTATCGTCTGAACGGCGCACCGGCGTACAGGCGCGCGCGCTGCTACGGGGGCGCGGAACCACCAGGGAGGGGTAACAGGGCATGGCGTCTGAGGACGGCCAAGTGGGCGGAGATCGAGGCGGCGTGGGAGGCGGCCCCGCCGTTGACGGTGGAGATGTTCCAGAAGCTGGTCAACCTGACGCCGGAGCGCGTGGTAGTGGAACTGCTGTGCGAGGCGCCGCAGTACGAGCGGATTGAGGAGCGCGCGCAGCGGGGGGGGGCGTACGCTTCTGACCTCGACAGGCCAGGATACCAACAACCCGACCCCAGCTACTTCATGCTGGCCACCCCCTGGGACACGCGGCGCCTGGATGATCAGAAGAGCTTGGCGGACGATCCGCCGGAGACACGCGCCTTTGGCGAAAAAGTTATTTACAACAGAGAAAGCGGCTCTTCGACCCGGGTGCCCCTGCGATCCACGCCGGAGGCGTCGATCCGGCGCTATGCCGACCGGGTGGAGGTGGATGTCTGGCCTGAAGACGCCCCCGACTTCTACATGGACAATGGAGCGTTCTGGCTCAGTCCAGAGACGGTAACCATCGAGGCGCCACGGCCCTTGGCCGCCTCGGACATGCCGATTTGGGTAGAGCAAGAGGGGCTCATCCGGCCACTGGACGATCCGTCCTCGGACCTGCGGGTGGTGCGGATCAGTGTGCCAGTGGATCGAGATTGGATGATCGCGTTCTTGCATGAACAAACAGAAGACGATCCCCAAGAGCCCGTCTTCTATTGGCAATCTAGCCTGATGGCCATTGCTATGATGCTGGCTCACCCAGACCGGCCTTGCTGGGCACGGCTGGAGAGCAAAGGCCCCTGGATCAGCCGCCTCTACTGGGAAAGGTCAACAGATAGCAAACGACTGGTTGTTCCGCCTGGCATTTGCATTTCTGGCTTGCCGGAGCACCAACCCTGTATTGCTTCTCAAATTTCAGGTCCGCTGACTTGGGACTCGCAATCTGTCCACATTCAGCGGTTCGCGCCACTTCTGGATGTCGATCTGGCCTTTGCCTTTCCAGGAGCTTCCGGGCTCAAGGATCCTAAATCGGCGATTGGAGCGATTCCTTATCGCCAATGGAGAATGTTTTCCCGAATGCTTTGTGTATGGACAACAGCCTTTGGAGCTGCCAGTGTAGATAGTCTTCGGAACAATCCGGAATACTACGACTATAATTTATAATTCCTTTCTGTGCACAAGATGGTGGAGGCTGTAGGATTGTATGGCGGATTCTATTCACCTAGAGCATCTTCTTTTTTAATACCGCTTCATATATATGAAGGAATGCCATATTTATCAGGAAGAGAGACTAATATGCCTGTCGAATACAGGGACTTATAGAATGACAATTAAATATCAATATTGGGACGGACGGTGGCACGCGCCTGTTGGTGGCGAAAATTCGCGCGCTCGGTTGTCTCGTCTGAAGGGCGCGCCGGCGCGCGGGCGCCCTAGGCGGGTCGGCCGAGGCCCATGGGGCGCGGCGGGGCGCTATTCTGGGCGCAGGCCGATCCGGCTCACCTGGGTGGTGGACTGGGTCTCGGGACCGTTTGGGGGGCGGAAGATCACCTCCGACTTCAGGACCGTTGACAGCGCCGGCGCATACCATTGCTCGGCCTCCGCCACGATCTGCCCTTCTTGTTCGCGGGTGATGATCAGCCGCCGGGCCTCGAAGGAGCGTCCCTCGATCTCCACCTGGTCGGTCTCCCCCGTTTCGATGGTCAGGCGATAATCGATGCGGATCATCCCCAGGCCCAAATCCTCCACCACATCCAGCACCACCCGCTTGCCGGTTTCCAACGGCCATAGCCCATGCAGGGTGTCGCGGGCATACAAATAGCGCACGCTTTGGATTTGATCGCCGCTGCGGATCTCCACCCGCCGTGGGATCAGGCCCCGGTCCAGCGTGGTGGCCACACGGGTGAGGGTCCCCTCCCCGGCGGCCATCAGGGTGATGAGACCATCCTCCACGCGCACCACTTGCTGACCCTGGCTTTCCGCCACCGCGCGGCCATCGGCGCTGGTGGTGCGGCTGGCCATGACATAGACCAGCCGATCAGGGGGCGGGCGCCAAGCCTGGGCGGCGGCGGGCAAGGTCAGCGTCAACAGGCAGAGCAGACTGAGAAGGACGCGCATGTTGGGGCTCCCATGGGGCTGCTGTCGGCGTGGGGCACCGATCTGTCATCGGTCCCCCTGCCGCGGCGTTTTGGGGGTTGCTCAGATGCTTCCCGCCCGTTGCGTTGCCAGGGGGGCCGATGCCCACGGGGGCGGCGGGCTGGATCGCTTCGGGTCCGCGGACGGTGGCTGTTTCTGGGGGGCGCGCCGGAGGTCTTGTTGGGGGGCTAGGTTCGGGTCTTGGGTCAGGTCTTGGGTTAGATCTCACTGGGCCACGATGGGCAGGATGAGACGCCGCACGGTCAACACCTCCTGCAATTCCTCCTCGCCGTCCACCACCCGGGCCAGGGCGGTCTGCAGGGCCACCCCCAGGTCGCGGCTGTACCAGACCTTCAGGCGGTTGGTGTCCCCCTCCGCCGGGGTGCGATCGATGTCCACCACCACCACCTCAAGGGGGCGGTCCTGGACATCCACGGTGGTGGCGCCACCCACCCGAATATCCAGGGTGGCCGGACGGGTGGCCAAGCTCTCTGGCTCGCTGGCGGAGAAGCGCACCGGCAGCGCGGAGGGCACATCGCTCACCCGCACTTGCTTGCCCTGGTCCAGCGGCCAAAGGGCTTCCAATTGCCGTGTGTCCAGCGCCAGGCTGAAATGGCGATCGCTGGGCTGGTCGCCGGCGGGCAGGGGCGGCAGATCCTCCTCTGCACTGGATACCCCCAGCGGCACCAAGCCGCGATAGAAGTCCAACCGCTCGGTGACCTGCGGCCCCACCATCTGGCGCAGGCTGACCGTGTCGTTGCGGATGCCCACCACCTGCAGCGCGCCGCGCCGTTGCTCCCCATTGGTGAAACTGGTGACGGCATATTGCAGGATCAGCCCTTCAGGCGGTGTGCTGACCCCCTCTGCGGTGGTTGTGCCGCCCAGCACTTGGCCCGTGGTGGTGCAGGCGGCCAGCAGCAGGGCGGCGATCAGGCCCAGGCCTGTGCGCAGGATCATGGCAGGAGCTTCTTGTAGGCGGCCACGGACACCGCCTGGAACAGGCCGGCCCGGGCATAGGGGTCGGCGTCCGCGAAGGCCTGGGCGCTGGCCAGATCAGGGAAGTCGATGATCAGCAGGCTGCCGATCATCTCGCCGTCCCCATCCAGCAAGGGGCCGGCGGCGAACATCTGCTCCTGGACCGTCTTAATGTAGGTCAGGTGATCCGCGCGGTTCTCCATACGGGTCTGCTGAGCGCCGGGCTTATCCAGGCAGTGGATGGCAAAAAGCATCGGGCAGGTCTCCTGGGGATCTAGGGAGAGGGTCTCACAGCCGGGGGCCAAACATCAAGAGGGTGCCGGCAGCCATGGCCGCTGCCAGCAAGCCCGCCCGGGGAGCCAGCCGCAGCGCCCGCCCGCGGACCAGCACCGCAGCCACAGCAAGCCCGATCAGGGCACCGGACAGATGCAGGGGGCTGGAGCCCTCCAGATAGGTCAAGTCAAACAGGGTCTGGATCCCCAGGATGATGGCAATGAAGGTCAATTGCTGTCGCGCCAGTTTCCTGCGCCCCTCCTTCAGATCCATCACCGCCAGCGGGACCATGGCGCCAATGAGCCCCATCACGCCCCCTGAGGCGCCCAGAAAGTCGATGGAAGGCAGGCGGGTGAGCACCAGCGGGGGCAGGGCCCCCAGGGGGGCATCCACCCCCAGGTCCCACGTGCGCAGCAGGGAGCGTAGCTGCGCCGGTGGATTGTCGGGGTCGATCAACAGGTCAGACAAGGCCGTGACATAGTGGGTTTGGGCGAGCCCGAAGGCCATGGCCCCGACACCGGCCACCAGCACCACGACCAGCGTCCGTGCCCAACCGATGCGCCGCTCCACCGTGCCCCCCAGGACCATGAACCCCACCATGTTCAGCAGGAAATGCAGGGTGTTGATGTGCAGAAAACTGGCCGACACCAGCCGCCAATACTCCCCGGTGAGCAACACCGAGGGGTAGGTCAGCATGCCCAGATCCCGCAACCGCGCTGTGGTGGTTTCCGTCGCCGCCACAAGGGACGGCATCTCCTGGTTCAGGACATCCGGGTTGTCGTAGGTGCCGGTGATCAGGGCCGTCAGGAACACCACCGTGTTGGCGGCGATCAACAGCGGAATGGCCAGCAGGCGATGGCCGGTCGCTGGCGGCGGGGCGGCATAGGCGGTCTGCCTGCCGGTGGCCGTCTGAGGAAGCGGTGCCGGTTTGGCCAAGTGTACGCCAGAGGCAGGGGCCGCTGCGGCAGCAGAAGGCTCGGCATCGTTTGCGGCCACCGGCG
>CAZCBM010000227.1:0-5880 GCA_964496805.1 uncultured Rhodospirillales bacterium
CCAGGGCGAAGGCGGCGGTGATTGCCACGCGGAACGCGGGCAGGGCGCGGGCCTTGCCGTGTAGGCACTGCGCCACCGCGAGGCAGGTCAGGGCCCCCAGGGTCAGCAGACTGGTGGGCAGATGGGTCATGAACAGCACGCCGAGGCTGGCCGCCAGCCCCGCCATTATGGGCCAGCGCGCCCGCGGATCGCCCTGCATTGGCATGGCCCAGAAGCGCAAGGCAAAGTGCGCCACCAGAGGCAGCAGCGCCATGCCGGCCACCTCCGCCAGGGCGAAGCGCTGAAAGACATCGACGAAGCTGTGATAGGGCAGGACAGCATAGAGCAAGGCGCCTGCGACGGCCACATTGCGCCTTGCCCCCATGCCACGGAGCCAGATCCACGCCGTGCCTACAGAGGCCGCCCAGACCCATTGCATCACCACCTGGGCGCGGAACGCCCACGCTTCCGGTGCCTCTGCTGGACCCGCCACCGCGCTTAGGATCGGTGTCAGCGGTGGATACAGAAGCAGGGTCGGCTGCCCCAACCCCTTGTCCAGAGCCCCCAGCCAGGGGGACAGGATACCCTGTGACCAGACTTGCTCCCCAAAAGTGTGGTGCCAAAGGACATGGGCCCTTAGGTCATCCCCCGCCGGCAGGGGTACCAGCCAGGGGATCAGCACCAGACTGGCCAGCGTAACCAGCAGCAGCGGTGCAATCAGCAACCACAACAGGCTGTCTGCTGCCCGTCCGCTGGATGCCCCCCCCTCTGCGATACGGCGATGCAGCACGCTGTTCCCTCCCCCCGGCTGTTGCCGTCAGTGTCCGCTGGCCACCTCGACCGCGCGCACCAGCGCCCCGGCCTTCTTGAGCGTTTCCTGCCACTCGGCTTCGGGATCGCTGTCATAGACGACGCCGGCGCCCGCCTGGATGTGGACCTTGCCCTCACAGATCACGGCGGTCCGTAAGGAGATGCAGGTGTCCATGGTTCCGTCGGGCGCGAAATAGCCCACGCAACCGCCATAGATTTGGCGGCGGGAGGTTTCCAACTCTTCCAGGATTTCCATGGCGCGGATCTTCGGGGCACCGCTGACGGTCCCTGCGGGAAAGCCACCAATCAGGGCATCCAGGGCGTCATGCTTCTGCTGGTTCAGGCGCCCCACCACCGTGGACGAGATATGCATGACATGGCTGTAGCGTTCGATGATGAACTGCTCCGCCACCCGCACGCTGCCCGTTTCCGCCACCCGTCCCACATCGTTGCGGCCCAGGTCCAGCAGCATCAAGTGCTCTGCGCGCTCCTTCGGGTCGGCCAGCAGTTGCTCGGCCAGATCCCGATCCTGCTGCTCGTCCGTTCCCCGTGGGCGCGTCCCGGCCAAGGGGCGGATGGTGACCTCCCCATCGCGCACCCGCACCAGGATTTCCGGGCTGGAACCCACCACCTGATGATCACCGAAGGTGAGATAGAACAGGAATGGCGAAGGGTTCAGTCGCCGCAGCGCCCGATAGACCGCGAACGGCTCGGCGGTCAGAGGCAGCGACAACCGGTGGGAGGGCACCACCTGGAAGATGTCGCCTGCAACAATGTAGTCCTTCGCGGTACGGACCATCTCCAGATAGCGGTCGTGCCCGGTGTTGGACGCCGCCTCTGGGGCCAGCGTGGGGGCCGCGGCGGCAGCGGGCGCGCCCCGGCGATAGGGCACACTGCGCTCCAGGTCCGCCAGCAACCCGGCCAGGCGCTGTTGGGCCAAGGTCCATGCGGCGTCGGCGGAGATGCCCGGCTGCGGGCGCACCGTGTGCATGATTGTCAGCGTGTGGGCCACGGCATCGAAGGCGCAGACGATTGTCGGCCGGATCAGCAGGGCATCGGGCACGGGAAGGTCCCGGCTCAGCGTCTCCGGCAACCGTTCCATCAGGCGCACCATGTCATAGCCCAGATAGCCCACCAGGCCGCTGGTCATGGGCGGCAGGTTGTCGGGCTGGGCCGCGTCGGCGGCGGCAATCTCATGGCGCAGGCTGTCCAGCGCTGAGCCCTCCACGGGCTCAAAGGCCTCAGGGTCCAGGGCAGGTTGGCGGTTGAGGGCCGCCTGGCCATCCTGACAACGCCAGAGGAGGTCCGGCGCAAAGCCCAGGAAACTGTACCGGCCCAGCCTGTCGCCGCCCTCCACACTTTCCAGAAGGAAGGCGTGGCGCTGACCGTCTGCCAGCTTCAGGAACGCACTGACCGGGGTTTCCAAATCGGCCACCACCCGTATGGCGACGATTTGGCTGCGGTCCGCGGCGTAGTGGTGGCGGAAGGTGTCGAAATCAGGGCTCAGCGCGCCGGACGCGGCCGGCAGGCTCGGCGGCGGTGATGATGCCTGGGAGGGGCTCATTGGGTGTATCTCGCCATCTCTGACTCTTCGGTGAGATACTGGATCACGGCCTGGCGGTTGACACTCACCTGATGGCGCTCCGCCAGTTCCTTGAACAGCGCGGCGTTCAGGGCCGCGTTGGTGATGCCCTCAAGCTGCTCCTTCAGGGCGCCGGGCTCCACGCTGTCCAACTGCGGACGGGTGATGGCCGTCAGGCGCGCCAACTGGGCACCTGAGGGCGCGACGCTGGTCACCACCTCGCGCAATTCCGCCTCAAACAGAGGGGTGACAAGGCTCGGGCTCAGTGGGCCAGCCTGGCGCCCATCGCGCAACACGGCGGCGACGGTCTCCACCGTGGCAAAGCTGTCCAGCGCGGCGGCGTCCTGAGCGGTCTGACCCAGTTCAAGCGCCTGACCGACGCGGCGAGCGCGCTCAGCCAAGTCGATCTCCCGCTTGTCATCTTGCCAATCCTGCAGCGCCTGGGCCCTGGCCTCCTCGAAGCTGAGCACCCGGGGTTCCTGGATTTCGTCCAAGCGGATCCAAAGGCCGCCTCCGTCAGACTGCGCCTTCAGGCCACTGTCCGGGGCGTCGATGGTCAACGCGAACCCCTCCTGCAGGATCAGCGCGCGGATAGCATCGGAGGATAGGCTCAGGGGAAAGAACTGGCCCGGCGAGGTCTGGCCGGATTGGTCCACGGGCGGGGTGGTCAACAGGGCTAGGTCCAGATCTTCGGCCACTTTGGACAGAGGGTCGCCTGCCCCCAGGCCATCCTCAATGGCATCCACCAAGTCCAGCAGGCGGTCGTCCACCTCCTCCTGGCGGTAGGCGTCGCGCAGTTGCTCCTTGACCTCTTCAAAGGGGGGAATGCGGCTGGATGTGCGGGCGCTGACACGCACAACATGAAAGCCCAATTCCGACGGATAGGGGCCCAGCACGTCCCCCACCGCGGCATCGAAAACCACTTCCGGTTCGCTATTCAGGCCCGGCGGTAAGCCATCCTGGGTCAAATCGCTCAGGCTGACCATGAACGCGTCTGTGGCGCCGGTGGCGGTGCCCAACTCCTCAAACGGGGCGCCCGCCTCCAGGGCGGCCATGGCCACATTGGCCTCATCCTGGCTGTCGAACAGCCACTGGTCCACGTCGCGGGTGGCTGGCAGGCGCAGATCTTCCCGCTGCCGGTCATAGCGCCGCTCCAGCACCTCATCGCTCACGGCAATGCGCTCCAAGACATCGTCCCGGGTCAGGCGCAACACGGTGAACACCCGTTGAGCCGGTGCCCGGTAGAGCGCGGCGCGGGCCTCGTGAAAGGCCTCCAAGGCCCCGTCCTCCGGCAGGAGGTCATCCAGGGCCGGGTCCGGCGCCAAACGGATGAGTTCCGCATCCCGCGCCTCCTGCTGGTAGACAGCGACCCGTTTGGCGATGGCATCCGGGACAAGCGGTGTGGCCAGCGTGATCAATTGCACCTGGGCTTGGCCCATGCGCCGGCTCTCCTGACGCAGGAACGTCGCCTCACTGATACGCTGCTGCTGGAGGTAGCCCCGCAACGCTTCACCATTGAAGTTGCCTTGCTCATCCCGGAACCGCGGGTCAGCCAGGATCATCTCGGCCACGGTGTCGGGGGTGGGGGCGAGGGTTCTGGCCTGTGCCTCGGCATCCATCAGGACTTCCAGGCGCTTTTCTTCCAGCAACTGATCCAGTTCCCCGGCCTCGATGGCGTCGGAGAGGGAGATTCGCCCAGCGATGCTGTCGACGAAGGCGACTTCAACATCCCGCAGGCTGACGGTGACATCGCCGGCGCGCACGGCGGCGACCTCAAACGGGTTGCCGATGCGGCCGGTCATGTAGCCGCTGAGGTCCCAGGCAGCGAAGCCCAGGATCAGCAGAACCATAATGATGCGGACCACCCACTTGCCCACGCGCTCTCGCAGCATTTGCATCATGGTGGAAAAGTCTCCCGAAAAGCTGGGGCGGATCGGCGGGATGCCGACGGTCAGGGCGGATGGTTAAGCGCGGCGCAGGGGGCTTGTCCAGCGTTGCCGGACGTTCTGTCCTGTTGTTTGGTCTCACGCCAGCGTGTAAGGGCGTTGTCCGATTTGTCGGTCCGGCTGTGCGCCCCACGGGCCTCCCCCCTGACTGAGACCTGCGTGCTTTGAGTGTTTCCCCTGCCTCTGCTTTGATTATCGCCAACTGGAAGATGTATGGCGACCGTGCCCTGTCCCGGCAATGGTCACAGCATCTGCGGGCCTTGTATGCCGATGGGCCAGCGCCAGCGGCCGACCTAGTGGTTTGTCCACCGCTGCCCCTGATCCCTGTTCTGTCAGGCATGCTGGCGGATGTCGGCTTGGCCAATCACGTCCAGTTGGGCGCTCAAACATGCCATTTCGAGGAAGAGGGACCGTTCACGGGGGAGGTCAGCCCAACGCTGCTGGCGGATCTGGGATGCACCCATGTGTTGGTGGGGCATTCCGAGCGTCGCCGCGATCATGGGGAGAATGACGGTCTGGTGGTGGAGAAGGCACTGGGCGCTGCCCGCGCGGGCCTGGTGCCGGTGGTGTGCATTGGGGAGGACAAGGCCGCCCGCGCCGCAGGAGAGGTCGCCGCTGGGGAAGCGGTGGCACAGCAGTTGGCGCCGCTCCTTGCCGCCTGGGTGCGATTGCCGCAGCCCACGCCGTCGTTGGTGGTGGCCTATGAGCCCGTCTGGGCCATCGGGGCGGATGAACCAGCCACAGCCGCGCAGATTGCTGCCATGCATAGGTTGATCGGGCGCAGCTTGCGGGATCATCTGCCGGGGCAATCCGTGCCTGTTTTGTATGGCGGATCGGCCAATGCGGCGACGGCGGCAGACCTGTTGGCCATCGAGGGCGTGGATGGCCTGCTGATCGGCCGTGCGGGCTTACAGCCGGATGCCTTGGCGACGATCCTTAGCGTTGCCGATCGCAGCCGAACGGCCGCTTGATCGGCAGCATGTGTCTTAATCGAACATGTTGCGGCGACTGGTCACGGCGTAGGCAATGGTGGTCTGCGGTATGGATCGGCCCAAGGTCGTCTGATGTCAGAAACTTCTCATGTGACCCTTGATGCCCCGTTGTTGGCTTTCGATTTCTGGCGTTACGGTGTTGGTCTGCCGCATCTGCGCCGGAGCTATCCTGGCCCCGCGTCCGTCTCGACCCCGCCTTCCCCCTGTACCCGCCCCTCGCCGCCCCTTGGTTTTAAGGATTTTCCGTCGTGGAAACCGTCATTCTGGTCATTCACCTGATCGTCGCGTCCCTCATGGTGGGCGTCATCCTGATGCAACGATCTGAAGGTGGGGCCCTGGGTATCGGGGGCGGCCCCGGCAGCTTGATGACTGCCCGTGGGCAGGGCAACCTCCTGACCCGTGCCACCACCATTTTGGCTGGCCTTTTCATGCTCACCAGTTTGACCCTGGCCATCTTGGCAGGCAACACGGGCGGGTCCCGGCTGGAAGATGCTGTGCGTGACGGAACTGTGCCGGTGAGCGCGCCGGCGGGCGACTTGCCGGCAGTGCCGGGGAGTGGCTCTCCGCCGGA
>CAZCBM010000228.1:0-5849 GCA_964496805.1 uncultured Rhodospirillales bacterium
TGGCGGTGGTCGTGGATGACCACGACATGGGCGTCACCCACGTGATCCGCGGCGATGACCACCTCAACAACACCCCCAAGCAGCAGCACATTTACGAGGCGATGGGGTGGGAGACGCCGACGTACTGCCACGTGCCCCTGGTGCTGGGCCCAGACGGGAAGAAGCTCTCGAAACGCCACGGGGCCACATCCATCACCGAGTTCCAGGAGCAGGGCTACCTGCCAGAGGCGCTGTGAGACGGCTCCGGCGTTGCCGTGGACTCTGGAGACGGCTCCGGTGTGGCCGTGGGCTCCGGGGACGGCTCCAGCGTTGCCGTGGGTTCCAGGGACGGCTCCGGTGTGGTCGTGGGCTCCGGGGACGGTTCAGGCGTTGCCGTGGGCTCTGGAGACGGCTCCGGCGTTGCCGTGGGCTCCAGCGACGGCTCCGGCGTCGCCGTGGGCTCTGGAGATGGTTCGGGCGTTGCCGTGGGCTCCGGGGACGGCTCCGGCGTTGCCGTGGGCTCCGGGGACGGCTCCGGTGTGGCCGCAGCGTCTGGCAGGAGGTCGGACAGGTCGAGTTCGTTCATCTCAGTGTGCCCCGCCTTCCAGGTAGGCTGCGCGAATCTCCGGATTGGCCAGCAGTTCTTTGCCAGGCCCACTCATCTGGATGCGCCCATTGACCATGACATACCCACGATGGGCCAGACGCAGGGCATAGAAGGCGTTCTGCTCCACCAGGAAAACGGTCACCTTGTCTTCGCGGTTCAGTGCCTCGATCGCCTGGAAAATACCCTTCACAATCAACGGTGCCAGGCCGAGGGAGGGTTCATCCAGCAGCAGCAGGCGGGGTCGGCCCATCAGCGCCCTGGCGATGGCCAACATCTGCTGCTCGCCCCCGCTCATGGTTCCGGCCCGCTGATTGCGACGCTCCTTCAACCGGGGAAACAGGGTGAACACCCGCTCCACATCGTGGGCGAAATGGCGCCCATCCACCACATGAGCCCCCATCTGAAGGTTCTCCATCACGCTCATTCGCGGGAAGACCCGCCGCCCTTCCGGGCTTTGGCTGATGGAAAGGCGCATGATCTCGTGGGTGGGCAATCGGGTGATGTCCCGGCCCTCGTACAGGATCTGACCATGGCGTGCCTGGGGGCTGCCGCAGATGGTCATCATCAGGGTGGATTTGCCCGCGCCATTGGCGCCGATCAGGCTGACGATCTCTCCGGCGTGGACCTGCAGGTCCACGCCCCGAAGGGCCTGGATCTTGCCATAGAAGGTTTCCACACCGCGAATGTCCAGCAACGGGGTCTGAGGAGCAGAGTCCTGGCTCATTCCACTGCCTCCTCCACCAGGGCCTGGGCGTCGGGATCGTCGGCGTCCTCGTCCACCCCCAGATACGCGCGGATCACTTCAGGGTCGTTGCGCACATGCTCGGCCGTGCCATCGGAGATCTTCCGGCCGTAATCCAACACCACCACATGATCGCTGATCTCCATCACAACGCTCATGTCATGTTCGATCAGCAGGGTCGCCACGCCGTCCCGGTCGCGGATGTCGATCAGCAACTGGTTCAACTCCAGCGATTCCTTTGGGTTCAAGCCGGCGGCGGGCTCATCCAGGCACAACAGACGCGGCCGGGTGCACATGGCGCGGGCAATCTCCAACCGTCGCTGGTCACCATAGGGCAGATCGGCGGCAGCGTCGTCGGCGCGATCGGCCAAGCCCACCCGTTCCAGCCAATGCATTGCCAACTCCAGCGCCTCCTTCTCAGCGCGGCGATAGCCCGACAGGCCCAGCACTGCGCCGATGATGAAGCCAGTGCGCTTCATCAGGACATTATGTTGGGCGGTAACCAGGTTCTCCAGCACGGTCAGACGACCGAACAGACGGATGTTCTGGAAGGTTCGGGCCACCCGGGCGACCTTGTTGATCTCGTAGTCGAATAGGCGTTCCAACTGCAGCGAGTCCGCGTCCTCCGGCCGCAAGGTGATGGCCCCGCTGGTGGGCTTGTAGAACCCGGTGATGCAGTTAAAGACCGTGGTTTTGCCAGCGCCGTTGGGACCGATGATGGCCGTGATCTGCCGGCGGGCCGCCCGGAAACTGAGGTCATCCACAGCCACCAGTCCGCCGAAGCGCATGGTCATATGTTCCACATGCAGCAGCGGGTCATCCATCCACGGCTGTCCGGCGGTGTCGGGGGTCTTTTGCAGAGGGGACTGGCTCATGCCACGGCCTCACCGGTTCGGGCCGATGGAGGGGAGGAGGAGGCGGGAGACGCCGGAGGGCGATGGTGGCGCCGCCGGACGGTGGGCAAGCGGGTGGCCAGCAGGCCCTGAGGCTTCCAAACCATGATGGACGTCATCAGGGCGCCCAGGATCAACATGCGGTATTCGTCCAGGTCGCGCAGCACCTCAAAACCGCCGATGATCACCAGCGCTGCGATGATGATACCGAACTGGCTGCCCAGTCCGCCCAACACCACAACCGCCAGAATGATGGCACTTTCCAGGAAGGTGAAGCTCTCCGGGCTGATGAAGCCCTGACGGGTGGCGAAGAACGCACCGGCGAAACCGCCGAACATCGCGCCAATGCTGAACGCCGTCAGTTTCACGTTCCGGGTATTCATCCCCAAGGATCGGCAGGCGATCTCATCTTCCCGCAGCGCTTCCCAGGCGCGGCCCACGGGCAGGCGGCGCAGCCGAGTGGTTGCCCAGTAGGTGAGCAGCGCCAGGATGAAAATCAGAACGTACAAGAACACGATGCGGTGGTGGCTGGCATGGCTAAAGCCCGAGAGATCACCGAACCATCCACCGACGGACAGTTGCAGATCATTGAAGCTGGTGGAAACCCACTGCGCAAACGTCAGGTCCTCATCATTGGGCGCTGACCGGGAGAACTCGAAGCCGAAGAAACTGGGACGCGGAATACGGTTCACGCCATCCGGGCCGTTGGCCAGTGCGGTCCAGTTCAGCAGCACCACCCGGATGATCTCCCCAAAGGCCAGGGTGACGATAGCCAAGTAGTCGCCGCGCAAACGCAGAACCGGGAAGCCCAGCATGATCCCCCACAGACCGGCCAAAATGCCGGCCATGGGCAGCACCATGAAGAACAACCAGCCCGGCTGGTCGATGAACCCATAGGCAAAGCTGTCCAGCGCGCTGAGGCTGTCCAGGGTCAGGGCCCCGCTTTCGACCGCCTCCTGCACCCGCTCTCCGATGCCCACCAGAGTGGTGGAAATCAGGGCAAAGGTGTAGGCCCCCACGGCATAGAAGGCGACGTAGCCCAGGTCCAACAGACCCGCCATGCCCACCACAATGTTCAGACCCCAGCCCAGCATCACATAGATGACGATGCTGGTGGCCGTGTCCATGTAGTAGCGGTCATTGAAGAACAGGATCGGGAACAGCGCCCCCAAGATCAGGAAAGCGATGACCCCATACCGGTCCAGGATGGGCAGGACCGGGGGCAGCTTGCGCCCTTGGCTTTGGCTGGATGCCCGATCCCGCGGGCGGGCGAGGACCGCCCAGAACAGCGCCGGGACCCCCACAGCCGACACCAACGCCAGTGCCAGGGCGATCCACTCCAGCGACGGGGTCATCAGGAAACTGGCGATGGGGCGATGGATGGTGGCCGCCTGCGCATCCGCCGAGCGGTTCACCACTTGGCTCAGTTGACCGCCCAAAGCGCCCAGCACCCGGTTTTCCAAGGCTGCCGCCGGCAGGTCATCGGCCAACAGGACCGCAATCTCCTCCCGGTCCGTAACCTGAGCATCGGCCAGCGTCGCGGCGAGGGCGGCGCTGTCCAACTCGGCCCGCTCGGCATCCGACAGCCGGGCACGTTCCAGCGCCGCCTCAACGATCGGACGTGCTTGCTCCGCCGTGTAGACCCCGCGCACCGTGAGGCCCACCGCAATATCATCCACCAACCTGGTGATCTTGGCGGACCCCAGAACCACCTCCAGGCGCTCGCCATCGCTGAGCAACCCCAGGGAGCGCAGGACCTGCTGTCCCACGGCACCATAGGTGGGGCCGAGGCTATCGAGGGTGACCTGCGGGGTTGGCCCATCCACGCTTCTCAGACGGGCAATCTCCACCAGGCGGGTGACCCCCTGCAAGCCATCCAACCGCGCCTGATCGTCCCCAGCCTCGGCATCGGCAACGGCAGCCGCCAGCGCAGCCTCCACCGCCGCCGGGCCCGTGGCATCTGGCTCAGCAAAGTCCTTCAGCAAGGGCGGCATGATCGCCGTGGCGATACCGGCCGTGGCCTCGCGCTCCGCCTGGGAAACGCTATCCTTGGCGTAATAGGCCGCAATGGCCACCGTGACGAACGCCACACCCAGGATGGCCAGCACGGTGGCCAGTCCACTGCGGGGCTTTTCGGCCCGACCCGCAGTGGACCAGACCAGTACCTCCAGCGGTCCCCGGATGGCCAAAATCATCAAGATGATGAACAGCGGCCGCTCCCACCGGAGTTCCAGGACAAGTCCCTGTCCCGTGACCAAATCGCTGCGCAGTCCCGTGATCAACGCGGTGGCGATGAACACCAGCACAATCATGCCCAGGATGCGCCGCCACGCGCCCGTCAGATCGATATCAAGGGTCGGCTTGTCGGGCATGGGGGTTGCAGTGGTGTCAGCCATCAGACCTTCTCCACCTCAGGCTTGCCCAGCAGACCTTCGGGCATGAAGATCAGGACGATGGCCAGAATGCTGAAGGCGGCCACATCCTTGTATTCCTGGTTGATGAAGCCGCCCCAGAACACTTCGATCATCCCCAATAGCAGGCCGCCCAACATGGCCCCGGGCAGGGAGCCAATGCCGCCCAGCACGGCCGCCGTGAACGCCTTAACCCCGGCCAGGAAGCCGATGTAGAAATCGATGACGCCGTATTTCAGCACGAACATCATCCCGGCCACCGCCGCCAGCGAGCCGCCCATGACAAAGGTCAGCGCGATGGTTCGGTCCACGTTGACCCCCACCAGGGAGGCCATCTTTCGGTCCTGCTCACAGGATCGCTGCGCCCGCCCCAGGCTGGTCTGGGTGATCACATAATAGAAGATGCCCAAGATCACGACGGTGACGATCATCACCAGCAGGTTGATATAGCTGATGTAGATCCCACCATCGATGGTGGCCACGGCGTCCGCCGCGGCGTCGGCGGGCGGCGGAACCTCGGTCCCCCCAAGACGGAAGCCGCCTTCGATCTGGCTGGGGATAGGCTTGGGCCGGGCCTGCTGGTTCAACTGCACATAGTTCTGCAGGAAGATCGACGCGCCGATGGCGGTGATCAGGGGCGCCAGCCGGAATGAGCCCCTCAATGGCCTGTAAGCCACCCGCTCAATCATGAACCCATAAGCAGCCGCTGTCGTCATTGCCACCAGGATGGCCAGGATCAACACGACAGCCAAAATATCTATCCCGGCCGCTTGCAGTCCAAGGATCAAGATCAGGCTGGCAAAACTGCCCACCATGAAGACTTCACCATGGGCAAAGTTGATCATCCCGATAATACCGTAGACCATCGTATATCCGATGGCGATCAGACCGTAAATCGAGCCCAGGGTGAGAGCATTAATGAGTTGCTCGACAACATATTCCCAAGGAACACTGTCGATTGATACCGCAACGAAATCCATTGCACGAAAGGCCAGAGTGGGAGGAACAAGACGGTCAGGGGCGCCGGGTAGCACCGGCGCGCTGAAGGACGCCGGACAATCTGTCCCAGGGCTGATGGTGTCAAGACCCAATCACCCTGGCTGATCAGGGACATCAGGCCCTTTGATACGTCCACCAGACCAGTGGTGCAGCGTCAACCGCGCGCCTGCCTCGACCCACAGGCTCAGAGCACCACCGCAGCGCCATCCTTGCGGGGG
>CAZCBM010000229.1:0-5835 GCA_964496805.1 uncultured Rhodospirillales bacterium
GTTTCGGTGAGATAGAGTCCACGCCAGCCCCGCGCCCCCACCCGGCCACCCATTGCGATGATACTCCCGTGGGTGGCCGGGTGGGGGCGTGGGGTGGTCAAGGTAGGTGGGACGCGCTCTTTAGCGCAGTCGCAGCGCCGGTGCAGGCGCGGCGCGGTCCTGAGCAGCCGTCATGTCCACAAGCGGTCCCCGGCCATCCGCATCGGTGCGGAAGCTGGCCGCACTGATCTCCGTCACGCCGCTGTCATTGGCCGCTTGTGCGTCTTCGGCCGGTGCCGCCACCTGGGTGGCCGGTGCAGCGGTTTCGCCCAAGCTCTCGGCCGCCGCCAGACGGGCCTTGGCCACTTCCTTGAAGTTGCTTAGCGGGATCGGGTCCGCGGTGGGGCCATAGCTGGCAATCTCTTCACGGATCAAACGGGCCAGATCGCCGGACGCCTGGAACCCATGCTCTTCAGTCTCAGCCAGGGCTTTGTCCACCCGGGCAAGCGAATGGGCCAACAGGCTGGAGGCCTGCTCCCCGGTCATGCCGGTGACGGTCTCCTGCCCCAGGCCCACCACCACCATGCCGGCCATGCCGCGCAAGCCGGTGATGGTTCGGTCCAGATCCTTGCACTGAATGCCCTGCTGCGCTGCGTCCCGCTTGAGCTGATTGGCCAACACGCCCTGCAGGTGAGCAGCGAACAGGGCTGCCTCCCGCGGGTCCACATGCAGTAGCTGGTCCGAGCGAGTGGCCGCCTCCGGATCATTGGCGGGAATGAACCCGATGGTGCGGTTGGCCGCGGGGATCTCTGTATTGAGCGCCAGTTGAGTGGCCACAGCCTCGGAGGCACTGCGGGACAGCCCGGCGATCATGGCCAACGGGTTGGCCTGAGCCTGAACCGGGTTGGGGCCTTGGGTGCCGCCGCCGCTCTGCTCCGCCGCGTCGGCCACCAGCCGCAGGCCAGCGGAGGCCTCGGTCATCAGCCGCCGGGCGCCGTCAGGATCAGCGACGAGCCGATCGCGCACCCCCTCTTCGCCCATGACCTCGTGAATACGCGCGGCCCGACGCACGGCCTGATAGATTTCCGGCTTGGTGTGGCGGGCAAAATCCTGGACCGCTTCGGCCACATGGGAGGCCAGCAGCAAGGTGCGGGCCGGATCACGATTGTCCAGCGCGTTTTCAGCAGCCTGTTGCAGGGAGAGATCGGTCATGGCTCGGGCCTCCAGGGTCGGCGCGACGGGGGAGGGTCCCCAGCCGCTCAGTCGGTCATCTTGTTTCCAAGCTCCGAAGGCTACCGGCAGATCACGAAAGCCGGAATGGCTCGCTGGGACAGGAAAGGCGGCAGAAGACGTGTTGGTCCTACAGTAGCGGCCACAGATGTGGAGTCGGTGCCTCTGGTGTCGCTTCCTGGCGGTCGCTCGGATGATTCCGTCCGTGGCGGTGTCTCTTCGGGACCGTGCGCCAAAGACAGACCCCCAGCGGGGGGGGGCGCCCGCCGCTGGGGGCCGGGTATGGCTGAAGCCAAGGGGGTTTGCCCATGAGATCCCCCGGGGGGCCTTCCCCGGGGCGCGCCTGGCTCTGAACCGCTTACTCCGGGGCCCAAAGCTGGATATGCGCCAGCATTTGCCCCAGCCCCCCGACATAGTCGCGGCTGAACACGCTGACGGCATCCACCCGATTGGGCAACGGCGGCACCACGGCCCCAATGGGCAGGAACGGGTCTTCCTCCTCGCCCAGCATTTCCTGTTCCAGGTCCGGCAGGCCGCGATGCAAGGTGATCCCCAAGGTGTGGAAGGTTGCCGCGTCGCCGAAGCCCTCGTCCACCGCCTTATCCAAGGGCGTTAACCACGCCACCAAGTCCCGATAGGGCTCTCCCAACAGGAGCTTGTCCTTGAAGGTGGGTTGGGCCGGCGCCATCAGCGTGATCAACTCCAGCCGGTCTTCGTCGTCAAAGCCCAGCTTGACCCCTGCCTCCAGATAGAAATCGTGGACGCCGTCGGTGCCATCGGGCTGTTCCCCCATCAACCCCGTCACACGGGAGCGCTTCATGCCGAAGGTCAACTCCCCGGCGCCGGCATTGGGGTGCACCGGCCATATGCTGACGCGGGAGCGGACCGGAGCCTTGGCCCGAGGGCCCGGTGGAGAAGCAGCAGCAGGTTTGGGCGGCGGAGCCGTGGTCATTCCTCAGCCTCCGGGCTGCGGGGCATCATCTCGAACGACGGTGGGACCCTGAGTCACCTCAGGGGGCATCGGTGTGGCCTGGACGGCCCCACGCGGCGCCAAAACAGTCTGGTTCGGCCCCACAGCCGGATCAAGCTCAAAGCCCGGGGGTTGGCGATGCCAGGGATACCCGTCCCGCGCCGCTTCATATCCCACAGCGAACAGGGCCTTCATGTAATCGGAGTCGAACTGCTCCTGGCTGATCTCATCAAAGTCGCTGGGGATCGCGGCCAGAAAAAACTGCACGTCATTACGCGCACAGAACATGTAAAGGCGCGAGATGTCGCCAATCGAGTGGTTCTTGATCAGCGTGCTTACGGAGCGGGAGACAATGGAAACCAATCCCTCCTGGCTCTTGTACTCAGGAACGACCTTGCCATTGCGAATGACAAATAGCCGCAACTCAACGGTGATCGGAAGCTCTGGCAGCGTATTGAGGCGAACCTGACCAGGCAGGAAGCTGACTTGGCTGGTGACGCCGCCATCCACATGCAACTCGTCATAGCGGCGGCCACCGATGGTCACGGGTATCTTCACCGGTGGGAAGGCCCCAGGAATGGACGCAGAGGCCAACAGCACATCCCGCGCCAGGTCCAACGCCTCCGGCGTGCCGATCACGGCCAGATCCCCGATGCTCCACAACACCGGCCGCTGGCTGTCCAGGTTGGTGGTTTGGATCACCAGCCGGCGCCCCCGTTGATGCTCCCGGGCGATGGCGGCGAACATCTCCGGGGTGAGGAAATCCGCAATGGTCCGCCGCAACGGGCTGGAGTCCAACAAGCCCAAGGCATCACCGAAGATGCCGCTGTAGAGTTGAACGGCAAAAATACGCTCCGGGGTGATGCTGGTATAGGCCGCCTCCAACGCGTCATCCCAGTCGGAACCCAAGAACGCAAACGGCGCGATCAGTGCCCCGGTGGAGATCCCGGTTACGATCTCAAACTCCGGGCGCGTTCCATGCTCAGTCCAGCCCTTCATGAAGCCCGCCCCGAAGGCTCCATCACTGCCACCGCCACTGATCGCCAGAAAATCCAACACGATGCGGCCGTCCCCACTGGTTGCCTGTTCGGCAAAGCGCAGCGAGGATTGCATCAACTTGTCATCCAGCAACCGTTCAAGATCGGCAGGCGCCTCGTCACCATAATAGCGGACACGCTCAAAGCCGATGGGCTGGGCCTGGGCCGCCAGCCGCTCCGGCACGGGGGTGTAGATCGGCGCCGACGCGCAGCCGGACACAACCAGACCCAGCAGCAGCCAGATCAAGGCCTTGAACACAGATGATGACACGGGGTGGGGGCTCCTCCTCAGGCCGACGCCAGGGGCACCAATAGCCGGAATGGGCTCACGAGTCACGCGAGCGTGCTGGCGTGGGCCGGATGGGTGCGATAGCGTCTGGACAGTGATTTCTGCGGAGGTCCTCCATGAGCCTGTTCCATCTGGCACAGATCAACGTCGGCACCATGCTCGCCCCCAAAGGTGATCCCCAGGTGCAACCCTTCTTTGACGCCATTGATCGCATTAACGCCGTGGCCGATGCGGCGCCGGGGTTTGTCTGGCGCCTGCAGGACGAGGCTGGGGACGCCACCGCCATTCAGCCCACAACCGACCCGCTTTTGTTGATCAACATGAGCGTCTGGGAAGATGCCGACAGCCTGTTCACCTTCACCTATCAGTCGGCGCATACGCCGGTGATGGCCCAACGCCGGTCCTGGTTTGCGCGCTTCCAGGGGGCACATCAGGCGCTGTGGTGGGTGCCCTTGGGGCACCGACCGACAGTGGAGGAGGGGTTTGCCAAACTGTGGCACCTGGATCGCTACGGCCCCAGCGCCTATGCCTTCACGTTCAAGGCGCGCTTTCCCGCCCCTGAAGCCAGCGCTGCGTGACCGCACCTTGGCCGTGGGTCCACACCGCCTCCCCCCTTGCCCGCCAAAAGGAGCCCTGCCCGATGCACCACCCCCACGATAACCAATCCGCTTGCGGCACCAACGGGACGCTCACCAGCCCCATCAGTGCGGATGGGACCGCCAAGCCAGGGGTGCGGTACACCCTGCCGGCGCGGGAGGGCAAGGCCGTGCGGTTGCAGGCCGGGCAGACCATTCGGATCATCAATACCCACGGCACCCAGGTCTGCGATACATGGGCCTTCCGCGCCGACAATCCGGCAGAGTTCGTCAGCTTTGAGCATACCCGCCAGGTACTGAGCCGGATGGTCCCCCGGGTGGGGGATCACCTCCACACCAATCGCCGTCGACCCCTGATGACCCTGACCAGCGACACCAGCCCAGGGGTCCATGACACCCTGATGGCTGCCTGCGATCTCTACCGGTATATCAATCTGGGCATTGACACCTATCATGACAGTTGCGCGGATAATCTGCGCCTGGCGCTGATGGCCATCGGCGTGGCGGTGCCAGAGGTGCCGCAGCCGCTGAACCTGTGGATGAACATTCCCTGGGATGCCGATGGCACCCTGCACTGGCAGCCACCGGTGGCCCGTCCGGGTGACCATGTGGACCTGCTGGCAGAGCACGACTGCCTGGTGGTGATGAGCGCCTGCCCCCAGGATCGTGTGCCCATCAACGGCGCAGACTGCGTACCCCGCGACTTGGCGTTCGAGGTGGCCTGAGCACCGGGCTATACCGTGGCCCCTCAAAGGCACAACGCCACGGAGGGGATCATCCGAGCGACCACGATACCCGAGCGCAGGGAGCACCGCCCCCTACGCTTCAGGCCACAATACTGCTTCCCGTGGTCCGATCCCGCATCAGCCGGACCCAATCCGCCCCCTCGGTACGCACGGTGAGGCTGCCGGTCATGCCGAAGCCCTCCAGCAAGGCCAGCAGGGAGGGGGTGAGGTCACGGAACAGGGCAGGGTCATGGGGCCGCTCTGTCCGCAGGATCAGATCCAGGCGCCCAGCGCTCAGAAGCCCATCCACCTGCACCGGTCCCATCTGGCTGGGGCTGACCTCCACCACAAAGCGTTGACCCCGTGCCCGGGCCTTGGCTTTCCCGCCGGCGGTCTCCTCTGCTTCTGGTTCCTCGCCCTCCACCCGCTGCGGGGCGGCCTGGGCCACGAAGATCTCTGCCCGGCTGACCTGCCCCTGATCCTGGACGGGCACGGTGAAGGCCCGCCATTCTTGCCCCTGGCCGTCCGTTGCCACCCGCGCAGAGGCCGCCTGCTCCCCCAGCATCGCCCCAAAAAGACGCGCCAGGGCATCATCGGCCTGCGCCAAGGGGGCCAGCAAAGGCGCCAGTTGCGCCAGCGGTTGGCTCAGCGCGGCGGCCACGTCGGCGCGACTGCCGGGTGACGCAGGATCTGGGATGGCGCGGCGCATCGCAGCGGCAGTTTCTGGCGCGGTGGCCTCCAGATGGGCCAAGGTTGCGGTGACGGCCGGGCTGGGACGGCCGCCGGCGGCCGCCACGGCGCTGGGGGGACGGCCTGTCGCGTCGGGCACCCTCAGGGTCAGTTCCGTACCGGCATCAACGCTGAACCCCAGAGCGAGCGCCAACAGCCCTTGGGGGGTTTGCACCGCCGTCAGCCCCGGGGGCAGCCCAGCAGGGGGGGGCAGCACCAGGGCCTGGACCGTCCCCGCCGCCATCGACGGGGAGGATCCCGGCAGCGCCGCCGCAGGGGG
>CAZCBM010000230.1:0-5796 GCA_964496805.1 uncultured Rhodospirillales bacterium
GGTCCAGGGCTTTCCGTCCCCCACCGCTGTGATGTCCCGGTGGCAGGCCCGTGCGGCCAAAACGGTTCACTGGGGTCTGCTGGTGACGGTGCTGGCTCTGCCCCTGTCCGGATTGGCCATGAGCCTGTTCGGGGGCCGAGACGTTGCGGTGTTTGGCCTGTTCACCGTGCCAGCCTTTGAGCGTCAGGAGACGCTGCACGCGCTTGGGGAGGGGCTGCATGGTCTTTTGGCGAATGCCTTGATCCTGTTGCTGGTCGTGCATGTGCTGGCCGCCGTCAAGCACCAGGTCCTGGACAGGGATGGTACCCTGCGGCGCATGATCACTGGGACGGCTCAGGCCAGTCCGCGCCCTTCTGCCCCCCGCCTCTCTGCCGCGCATCAGCCGTCCAGTCCTGCCGATGGGCTCTGAGGTCAAGAAGCGTAGCTCCCCCCCTTCTGTCCCTTCTGGCACCGGCTGGTAATCAAAGCGAAACCTCCCTGGCCGCAAAGTTGCGGGCAAAGCGACCCGTCCCCTCCGCGCCGCCCTGTCTGTGACCGGGTGCGCCGGGGCTGTTTCGCTCTCCTGCCCGCTCACCCCCGTCAGGGATACCCTTCAGCATGGCCGATGGCCCTTCCCCTTCTGCACGCAAGAGCGTCACCGTGCTGTTTGGCGGGTGGTCGCCGGAGCGTGAGGTGTCCCTGGTCTCCGGCGAGGCGGCGGCCGAGGCCTGCGAGCGGCTGGGGTATGCCGTGCGCCTGGTGGATGTCTCCCGCGATCTCGCAAGCCTGCAAGCAGCGCTCAGCCCGCCGCCGGACGTGGTGTTCAACGCCCTGCATGGCATCGGCGGCGAGGACGGGTGCGTTCAGTCGCTTTTGGAGATCCTGGGTATTCCTGTGACCCACTCGGGCCGGCTTGCATCGGCCGTGGCCATGGACAAGCCCATGACCAAGGCCTTGGTTGCGCCGCTGGGTGTCCCCGTGGCTGCGGAATGGCGAGGCCTGCTGTCCGTTGCCCGGGCCGAGCCGCCGCTGCCTCTGCCCTTCGTGGTCAAGCCCCCCAATTCTGGTTCCAGTTGCGGGGTGACCATCGTCCACACCACCCGGGACCTGGCGGCAATCAATGCCGAGGATCAGGAGGTGATGCTGGAGCGCTTTGTGCCCGGGCGGGAGTTGACGGTGGCCGTGTTCAGCGACCCCGGCCAGCGGGCGGAAGCCTTCGGGATCACTGAGTTGCGGACCACAGAAGGGTTCTATGATTACCACGCCAAATACACCGATGGCGTGACCCAGCATCTGGTGCCGGCACCAGTGCCGGACGCGGTGGCGGATCGTGCGAAGGCCATTGCCTGCCAGGTCCACGACGCCTTGGGGTGCCGGGGCCTGACCCGCAGCGATTTCCGCTGGGATGACACGCTGCCCGGCAGTGACGGGCTGGTGTTCCTGGAAATCAACACCCAGCCTGGATTAACCCCCCTCAGCCTGGCGCCGGAACAGGCGGCGGCGGCAGGGGTGAGCTTTGACGCGTTGGTGGCGCGCATGGTGGAGGCTGCCCGATGAGATCTGCAACCGCCCGGCATGTCCGGCCTCGTCTGGGCCTCCGTGATCGCCTGCTGGCGTCCCGCAAGCCGCTGATGCTGGCGGGTGGCCTGCTGCTGGCTGGTTGGTTGGTGGTGGGCGGCGGGGCCGACCTGCTGCGCCGCCTGGCCACCGAGGCCATGACCCGGTCCAGCGCGTCCATGGGCTATCGGGTGGCGAGCATTGATTTCGTGGGGCGGCAGCACGCCAACCAGGCGGTGCTGGACTTCCTCATGAGCGCCCACATCGATCAACCCATCTTCAGCGTCGACCTTGCCTCCATCCGTCGGGACCTGGAAGATCAGTACCCTTGGATTGAGCAGGCCACGGTGCGGCGGGTGCTGCCGGACCGGATCGTGATCGAGTTGGCGGAGCGCCAGCCGGTGGCGCTGTGGCAAAACCAGGCGCAATTGATGCTGGTGGATGCCAAGGGGCATCCCATCACCGCCGATCCGGCTGATTTGGAACGCTTCCTGGACCTGCCCCAGGTCATCGGGGCCGAGGCGCCAGCGGCTGATGCCACCAGCATCGCGGCCCTGGCCAACGCCCGCTTGCCGGGGACGGCAATTCACATGATCGGGCTGCTCACCCGTCACCAGGCCATCACGGCCCAGGTGCAGGCGGCCCGCTGGACCGATGGGCGCCGCTGGAGCCTGCTGCTGAAGACCGGTGTGGTCATCGAACTGCCCGAAGCCGGCGTCGCCCGGACCATGGCGATGTTGGAGCGCCTGGCCACTGAGACCGACCTGCTGGTCCGGGATATTGAGGCCATCGACCTGCGTGTTCCGGACAAGGTCATCGTCCGCACCCCGGACCATCGCCTGCAGGTGCCGCAGAAGCCGGACCTGACCGAAAGCCAACGCACCTGATCCCTTGCTGAGGACCCCCCGCCCCATGTCTGTTGCCAGCCTGGATCTGAGCCCCAACCCGCTGCCCCGTGGCCGCCGCGGTGCCGTGGCCGCCATCGACATCGGCACCACCAAGGTATGCTGCGTCATCGCCCGCGCCTCAGGCGCCGATGATGTGGAGGTCCTGGGTATAGGCCACCAGGCCAGCCAGGGGGTCAAGGCGGGCACACTGACGGACATGGCCGCCGCAGCCCAGGCCATTACAGAGGCGGTTCAGGCAGCGGAGCGCCGGGCTCATGCCACTGTGGAGCGGGTGGTGGCCAGCCTCAACGGCCCGTCGGTTCATGTGATCCCGGTGACAGAGACCTTCGCCCTCAACGGCTCTGAGGTGATGGGGGATGCGCTCAAGCGCCTGCTGCAGCGGGCAGCCCACAACGCGCTCTACCCAGGGCAGAGCCTGGTGCATCTAAGCCCCGCCGGATACACGCTGGACGGGCTGGCGGGCATCACCGACCCCACCGGGATGGTGGGGGACAATCTGAGTGTCCACCTTCAGGCCATTCGCGCCACGGAGGGGGCGGTGCGCAATGTTGAGGGCTGTCTGGCCCGGCTGCATCTGGCCGTGGAGGGCATGTGTGCGGCCGGTCTGGCCTCGGCGTTGGCCGTGCTGACGGAGGATGAGCGCCAGCTTGGGGCCACGCTGATCGACATGGGTGGGGCCACCACCAATGTTGTCGCGTTCGAGGAGGGGCAGCCGATCCTGATCCATGGCCTGTCCGTGGGGGGCCAGCATGTGACCAATGATGTGGCCCGGGGGCTCTCCACCCCCATTGAGGCCGCAGAACGCCTGAAGGTGCTCAGCGGCTCGGCCCTGGAGACCGGCACGGATGATCGCGATCTGATCGACATTCCGGCCTTGGGGCGGGATCAGTTGGCCAACCGAGCCATGCCACGGACGCATCTCAACGGGATCATCCGACCGCGCCTGGAGGAGACATTCGAGTATGTGCGCGATGTGCTGGACAGCCATGGTCTGCGGCGCGTGGGGGGGCGACGGGTGGTTCTAACCGGTGGCGCCTGCCAGTTGCCGGGAACCCTGGATCTGGCCACCCAGGTGCTGGGCAAGACCGCCAGTATCGGTCGGCCAAGCCTGGGGAACTCGCCCTTGCCGCGGGATTTAGACAGCCCCGCCATGGCGGGCGTGGTGGGGCTGATTCACTACGCCTTGGGCCGCCCACCCCACCCTCCGCTGATGCCGGGGGGCTTGGCCACCGGGCGCCGCGGTCTCGTGGGGCGCATGGCCGGATGGGTGCAGACCCATTTCTGACCCGATCCCCTCCCTGATCTGATCACCAGCCGACGATGCTCCCAGCGTCATCGGCAATGGTGCTTCCGTGCCGATTGGCCAGATCCACCTTCCCCCAATGGGATCGGGATGGGTCGCCGAGCGTTCCCACGGCCGACGGGGGCTGTGTTCCCTTTTTCGCCCATGTGAACAGCCGCAACGGCCAGACCACGGGAGGGAGAACGGCGCGGGTTGGACAGGATCAGCCCACTGCACACCTGATCCCTTCAGCCCGACGGCCGGCCCTCTGCGCGCGGCATCGACACTGCCCGGCCCTCCCATGGGGCAGCTTCTGCCGGGTACCCCGGCAATCTGTGCCGGCTGCCCGGCCTGTATTTTAAGGAAATTTGCCCGATAGACCGGGAAAAACCGATCTTGTTCACCCGGCGTTAAGGCTTTGGGGGCGAAATCGTAACCAGCGTTAAGCGCAGCCAAACACCCCAGGCTTCTCGCTCAAGGCAAACGGGTCCCGCGACACCAATCAGCTCCCGGCCAACTCTAAAGACTTGATCGCACACGAGGTTACGGAGAAACCCAATGACCAGCACCCTGAATGTCGGCCTCCCCGGCGCCCCCGTTCTGACCCCCAGGATTTTCGTGATCGGGGTTGGTGGCGCGGGCGGCAACGCGGTCAACAACATGATCGCCAGCAACCTCACCGGGTGTGAGTTCGCCGTGGCCAACACTGACGCCCAGGCCATGGAACAGAGCCTGGCCGAGCACCGCATCCAGCTGGGCACCAGCATCACCCGTGGCTTGGGCGCTGGCGCCCGCCCGGACATCGGTCGTGCCGCTGCTGAAGAAAGCCAGCAGGAAGTCATGGACCTGCTGGACGGGGCCAACATGGTGTTCATCACCGCTGGCATGGGTGGCGGCACCGGCACCGGCGCCGCCCCGGTCATCGCCCGCGCTGCCCGCGATGCCGGCATGCTGACGGTGGGTGTCGTCACCAAGCCCTTCAGCTTTGAGGGCGCCAACCGGATGCGGATGGCAGAAGCCGGTATCCAACAGCTCCAGGACTATGTGGACACGCTGATCGTGATCCCCAACCAGAACCTGTTCCGGGTGGCCAACGAGAAGACCAGCTTTGCCGACGCCTTCAAGATGGCTGACAATGTCCTGTACAGCGGCGTGCGGGGCGTGACCGACCTGATGATCAACCCGGGCATGGTGAACTTGGACTTCAACGACATCCGCAGCGTCATGGCCGAAATGGGCAAGGCGATGATGGGGACCGGGGAGGCCGAAGGCGAGAACCGCGCCAAGGAAGCCGCAGCGGCCGCCATTTCCAACCCGCTGCTGGACGATGTCAGCCTGCAGGGTGCCCGCGGTGTGCTGATCAACATCACCGGCGGCATGGATATCACGCTGTACGAGGTGGACGAGGCTGCCAGCAAGATCCGCGAACAGGTGGATCCGGAAGCCAACATCATCTTCGGCTCTGCCCTGGACGAGACCATGGAAGGCCGCATGCGCGTCAGTGTCGTGGCCACGGGCATCGACGCCGGCCAAGCCATGCCCCGCGCCACGGCCCAGCCCGTCCAGGTGGCCGAACCCAAGGTTGCCCCCAAGGCCAAGGCGGTTGACCCGGCCAGCTTCACGCCGGATCGTGTGCGCCCCGCGGCACCCAAGCCCCAGTCCGCTGCAAAGCGCATGGAGGCCGCCGCCCCAGCCCCGGCCGCTTCCGCAACCACCAAGGCGCCGCATGAGACCGAGGCCGATGATCTGGGGTTCGAGGACGACACGCTGATCGGCGCCGATGAGGTGTTCATCGCCCCCAAGCCGGCCAACCCTGGGCCCAAGCCGCAGGTGACGCCAACCCTGGTGGCCAGCGCCCCGAGCCCGGTGGCCCCGCCGACGGCTGAACTGGATGGCAGCGAGGGATACGACCAGACCCCCGCCCGCCGCACCCCCACCATTTTCGAGCGGATCACCGGGACCCATCGTGCCCGTCGCCAGGAAGACCAGCACCATATGGAGCCGCCGGTGGCGCAGCAGGCGCCACGCCGGGAGATGGAGCCGGCCGTTGGCCAACTGATCGACGATGGC
>CAZCBM010000231.1:0-5751 GCA_964496805.1 uncultured Rhodospirillales bacterium
CGGCGCTTGGCCTGCTGGACAGCACCTCGCTCAGCATTGGGGACCTTTATCGCGCGGTCTTCCCCATTTCCAGCAAGACCGAACTGGGCGCCCTGAGGGTCCTGCATTTCCTGGCCGTGGCCTATCTGGCCTGGGTGGCGGCCGGCGAGGGCGGGCGCCGCCTGCGGTTCACCGGCTGGATGCGCCACCCGATGAAAGTCATCACCACGGTGGGTCAGCAAACCCTGGCCGTCTTCATCGTGGGTCTGATCATCTCCCGCGTGCTGGGGGTGGTGATCGATGAATGGTCTGCGGTGAACCTGGCCCACGGGGTGGGGGAGGAGGATCGCGGCCGCACCCCCCTGATGATGCTGGTGGTCAACTTTGCTGGCTTTGGGCTGCTGATCCTGGTGGCCTATGTCACGGCCTATTTCCGGCGCCAGCCCTGGCGCAGCCGACGCCCCAAACCAGCCGCCCCAGCGTCAGGCATGTCGGCCTGAGGCGCGCGTGACATCCGCTTCAGCGTAGCCGATGCGGCCGCAGTGGATGCGGGCTTTAGCAGGGTGCGCAAAATGTGTGTCTGAGGGGTCTGGGGGGACGTGTCCCCCCGGCCTTTTACTTCAGCCTGTTAGAGCCCGTTTCGGTGAGATAGAGTCCACTCCAGCCCCGCGCCCCCACCCGGCCACCCATTGGTACGATACTGCCGTGGGTGGCCGGGTGGGGGCGTGGGGCGGTCAAGGTAGGTGGGACAGGCTCTAGTCCTGCGCCCCCGCCGGCTTGGCCTTGCGGGCATAGTCGTCCTGCAGGCGAACAATGTCATCCTCCCCCAGATAGCTGCCGGACTGCACCTCGATCAGGTGCAATGGGATCTTGCCGGGGTTTTTCAACCGATGAACACAGCCCAGTGGCAAATAGACGGATTGGTTCTCGGTCAATAGAATTTCTTCTTCATCGCGCTGAACGATCGCTGTGCCACTGACCACCACCCAATGCTCAGCACGGTGAAAATGCTTCTGGAGGGACAGGCGCTGGCCTGGCTTCACGACAATGCGCTTGACCTGGAACCGCTCGCCTTCGTCGATCCCCTTATAGGTGCCCCAGGGGCGGTGGACAAGGCGGTGCAAGGTGACTTCCTGTCGGCCCTGTGCCTCCAACTGCTTGACCAGCGTGCCCACATCCTGCGCCCGGTCCTTGTGGGCGATCAGGGTGGCATCGCTGGTGGCGACGACAACAAGATTGTCCACCCCCAAAGTGGTCACCAGCCCGCGGTCGCTGCGGATGTAGCTGTCCCGTGTGTCATGGGCCACCACATCCCCTTGCAGGGCGTTGCCGTCCGCATCCTTGGCACTGACCCGCCACAGCTCGCCATAGGTACCGATGTCCGACCACCCCATTTCCGCCGGAATCACGGCCGCTCGCTGGGTGCGCTCCATCACAGCATAGTCAATGGAGATGTTGGCGGCCCTGCCGAACGGCTCGGCCGCCAAGCGCAGGAAATCCAGATCGGCTGCCGCCGCCGCCACCGCCTCACGCACAGGCTGTACGGCCCCCGGCTCATGGGCCGCGCATTCCGTTAGCCAGACGTCGGCGCGGACCAGGAAGATCCCGGCATTCCAGTGGACGCCCCCTTCAGCGATATAGCGCGCGGCAGTCTCGGCATCTGGCTTTTCCAGGAACTCGGTGGAGCGATAGACCCCAGGGGCAGCCGCATCCCACGGCGCCCCCTGTCGGATATAGCCATAGCCGGTGGCAGGATGATCCGGCGCCATCCCAAAGGTGACAATGGCCCCGTCGCGGGCCGCCACGGCACCGGCAGCAATGGCCGCGGTGAAGGCCTCCGTATCCTGGATCAGGTGATCCGCTGGCAGGATCAGGATCAACGCCTGATCCCCATGGGACTGCTGTGCCAGCAGGGCC
This sequence comes from uncultured Rhodospirillales bacterium, assembly GCA_964496805.1. GTDB lineage: Bacteria > Pseudomonadota > Alphaproteobacteria > CAZCBM01 > CAZCBM01 > CAZCBM01. Next base: position 1,897 of record CAZCBM010000231.1, read on the forward strand.
GCCGCGGTGGCCGCTGGCGCGGTGTTGCGTCCCACCGGCTCAATCACAAGTCGACCCAGGCGGGGGGCCTCGGCCAGGGTGGCGCAATCGCGAAACTGCTCGGCAATGATGAACCGATGCGCCTCGTTGCAGATCACCATGAGCGGGGCGAACCGGGATGGATCGGCCACCCGCTCCGCGGTCTGGATCAACATCGACCGCTCCCCCGCCAAGGGCAGCAACTGCTTGGGGTAGGCCTTGCGGGACAAGGGCCAGAGGCGGGTGCCGGAGCCCCCGGACAAGATGACGGGAACGATCAGATCAGGGGTCATGGGCGGCCGGGCTCCCTGCGCGCGCAGAATAGGGGGGCATGGCGCCAGCCCTTGTTGCCACCCTCCCCCGCCCTTTGGCCCACCGCAACGCTGCCCAGCGGACAGACGGGGACCAGAGCGGAACCGACCAGACAGACCGACCTCATGCACCGTTGGGGCGATGTAGCGGTTGGATCGCCACCAGGGCAAGCAATGGATCAGGTCAAGCAACGGAAAGGAATTATGAACATCTCCCTGACTAACATGCGGCGAGTGTTGTCGCGTTGAAGGATTCCCCACCCGTGCAGGTTCCCCAAGCCGAGGCCGCCCCGCCACAGGACACGCCCCTTTCGGACGCTTCCAGCCCGGACCAGCAGCCCGGTGACGCGGCTCCAGCGTCCCTTCAGCGCCTGGACACGAAGCTGCAGCCCCATTTCCGCATCAGCGTGCGCGGCGTGCGGGTGGCCTATGCCTATATCCGCAAGAACGCCTGCTCGGCCTGGAAGCAGGTCTTCGCCCACGAAAGCCGACACGCCCACCGGGCGCAGGAGTATGAAGACCTGCTGACCTTCATGGGGGATTTCCACAAAGTCAGGCGCCTGGATGTGCTGGAGGCAACGCCCAACCGCGTCTTAATCCTGCGCGATCCGGTGGACAGGGCAATCTCCGGCTTCCTCAATCAATATGTCATGCGCCTGGAGCGGCAGTTCGTCCTGCATGAGTTGGTGACCGCCGCCACGGGTGAGCCAGCGGAGAGCATGACGTTCCGGCAGTTCGTCCACACCTACCTGGCCGGGGTGGAGCCCAGCCAGTTGGAGGGGCATTTTCTGCCCCAGGCGCTGAGCGCGGCGCCGATGCGCTACACCCATGTGTGGGACATCAAGCGCCTGCACGGGAAGGCCGCGTTGCTGCTGACCCGCGCCGTGGCAGACCGCTATTTCAAGCGCCCTATCAACGCGACCCAGAATATTGATCGGGTGGACGACCCCGCCGCCGACGCCCCAGTCTCAGCCCTGTTTCAGCGGTGGAAGGCCGATGGCGTGCTGCCCAGCGCCGATGCCCTGCTGGATGACGACCTGACGGCGACCCTACGCCGGGTCTATGCCGGTGACGATGCCCTCCGCACGAACTACGGCCTGCGGCGGGCGGCAGCAGACTGATTTGGCTGGACCGACCATCACAGCCTGAAGTCGCGGACTGACATCACAGACTGGCATTACGGACGGGCATGGCGGACTGATCGCGGCCAGGGGGCGGGCTCTTTCTCAGGTTGACGCAAAACGGCTTGCCCGGCGAGGGTAGGCCAGCCGCCGATAGCCCGGTGGCCCTCCGTCCCCCGGAACCCCTGTAGAGGTCCCGATGCCGCTTTGCCCCGCCCGCGAGGTCTTTGTCACCGCTGCCGTCACCGGCAGTGGCCAAACCCAGGACCGCAGCCCCCATGTCCCGCGCAGCCCGGCGGAGATCGCTGAGGCCTGTGTGGAGGCAGCCCGGGAAGGCGCAGCCATCGTTCATTGTCACGTCCGCGACCCCCACACCGGTGCCCCTTCCCGGGATCCGGCGCTGTATCGGGAACTCACCGATCGCATCCGGTCAGCCGATGTGGACATGGTCCTGAACCTGACCTCCGGCATGGGCGGCGACCTGGTGTTCGGCGGGGCAGAGCAGCCGCTGCCCTTGGCCCCCGGCACCGACATGGTCGGCGCCACGGAGCGGATGGCCCATCTGGTGCAGTGTCGGCCGGAGATTGCCACCCTGGACTGTGGCACCATGAACTTCGCCGAGGCCGACTATGTGATGACCAACACCCCCGGCATGCTGCGGGCCATGGGCCAAGGGATCACCGCCTTGGGGATCCGTCCGGAGATCGAGGCGTTTGACACGGGCCATCTCTGGCTGGCCCGGCGCTTGGCGGAAGAGGGGGTGGTGGACAGCCCCGCCCTGGTGCAGTTGTGTATGGGCATCCCCTGGGGCGCGCCGGACGATCTCCCCACCCTGCTGGCCATGGTGGCGAACATTCCCCCCGGGTGGACATGGTCGGCTTTCAGCCTGGGGCGCCATCAAATGCCCTATGTGGCCGCCGCTGTCCTGGCTGGCGGCAATGTTCGCGTGGGGCTGGAGGACAACCTCTACCTGGACAAGGGGGTCTTGGCCACGAACGCCCACTTGGTGGAACGGGCGGTGGGCATCATTGAGCGGATGGGGGCCCGGGTGATCGGCCCCCAGGCGGTGCGCGAACGCCTCGGTCTGCTGAAACAGGATCCTCAGCCATGAAGGTGGCCCTTATCGGTGGCGGTGTGATCGGCGGCGGCTGGGCCGCTCGATTCCTCCTGAACGGGCATGATGTGGCCCTGTATGACCCGGACCCGCGAGCACAGGCAAAGCTGACCCGTGTGCTACGACAGGCGCGCACGGCCCTGCCCGCCCTCTATGATGCGCCCATGCCAGCCGAAGGGCGCCTAACGCTGGCCCCCAGTCTGGCGGACGCCGTGACCGGCGCGGCCTGGGTGCAGGAAAGCGTGCCGGAGCAACGGGACCTGAAACAACGCGTGCTGATGGACGTCGTCCGCCACGCCGACGCCGACACCATCGTTGGCTCCTCCACCTCCGGCTTCACGCCATCACACCTTCAGGAAGGGATGACCCCAGAAGAGGCCCGGCGGGTCATGGTCACCCACCCGTTCGTGCCCGTCTATCTTCTGCCCCTGGTGGAGGTCGTGGCCTCCCCGGCGACCGATCCGGCGCTGGTGAGCCGCGCCCAAACGCTGCTGCGGGACGTGGGCATGGCGCCCCTGGTCATCGGTAAGGAGATCGACGCCCATATTGCCGACCGCCTGTTGGAGGCCGTTTGGCGGGAGGCCCTGTGGCTGGTCCACGAGGAGGTTGCCACCACATCTGAGATCGACGAGGCCATCCGCCTGGGTTTTGGCCTGCGTTGGGCCCAGATGGGCCTGTTTGAGACCTATCGCATCGGCGGTGGTGAGGCCGGCATGCGGCCCTTCCTGGCCCAGTTTGGACCGGCCCTGGCGTGGCCCTGGACCAAGTTGATGGACGTGCCACCCTACACACCGGACTTGGTGGAGCGCATCGCAGAACAGTCCGACGCGCAATCTGGGCATCTCAGCCTGGATCAGTTGGAAGCCAAGCGAGACACCGCCCTGGTGGCCTTTCTGCGCGCCCTGGCCCAACAGGATCATGCCGCCGGCCGGATCATCCGGGCCCATGCCGAAACCCTGCGCCAACCGCCGCACCCTTCACGGGCCCTGTCCTCCCCCGCGTCGCAGCAGAGCGCAGCGCCCCTGCGTTTTGTCCACCAGCAAATCCCGGTCCCGTGGACCGACTATAATGGCCACATGAACGAGAGCCACTATCTGAGCCTGTTCAGCCAAGCCACCGATGGGCTCTTGGCCTGGATCGGGGCCGACGGTGCCTATGTGGCGTCAGGCTCCAGCTACTTCACGGCCGAGACCTACCTGCGCCATCTGGGGGAGGTCCATGCCGGGGACCGCGTGGCCGTGGACACGCTGGTGTTGGGGGCGGAGGGTAAGCGTCTGCACCTGTTCCACAG
>CAZCBM010000232.1:0-1170 GCA_964496805.1 uncultured Rhodospirillales bacterium
ATGGGGCTGGGCTGCACCAGGGGCGTCGGCGTCGGGGGCTGCGCCAAGGGCGTTTGGACGGGTGCCAGGCTGGGGGCCGCGGGATCGGGGCTCACGGTCTCGCGGGGCACCGGCGACGGTGTCGGGTCGGGAGTCGCCGTTTCTGCCGGAACCGGCGCCGGATCCTCGATAGCGTCAGGACCAGGAACTGGGAGCGGGGGCTCCGTGGGCTCAGGCGCCTGTGGCCCAGGGGTCTCTGCCGGGGTCGCTGTCGGGGTCGCTGGCGTGGGAGTCGCAGGGGTGGGCGTTGCCGGGACGGGCGACGCGGTCGGCAGCTCCTGAGAAGGATCGGTCGGCACCGTCTCGGGGGTCGATCGCGGCTCGTCACTGGGCACCGGTGCCACGGGCGCCGCGCTGGGAGAGGCCGCCGGGGAGGGCGCCGGCAGCGGGGCGGGCTCCTGGGGCACGGCAGGGGTCGCCGTCGCCGCTGGGCTCGCTGTTTCGACAGGGGTTGCGGTCGCACTCGGCGGGGGCGTCGGTTCTGTGGGCGTGATGGCCGGCGACGGGGACGGAGACGGAGACGTCGTGGGGGCCGGCTCCTCGGCGGCGGTGATCATGGTCCCTTCAAAGGTCACATGGCGCACACCAAACACGCCACGCGCTGTCTCCAGCGCTTGTTCCACAGCCTCAGGCGTCGGCGCCTCCCCGCCCAAGCGCACGAGGCGGCCGTCGACTTCGGCCACACGGGCCCAGTCCAATTCCGCCTCCATCAGGGCGCCGGACACCCGCTCGCGCAGGTCACCCTCCACCGGACGGAGGAAGAACACCTGGATCAGAGCCGCGATGAACAGCAGCAGCAGCAGACCACCAGTGAGGCGCAGCCGGCGACGATCGGACATGGTCGGTGGCTCCCTGTCGGGGCGCGGGGGAAGGAGGGGGCATGGACAGCACAGCATCCAGCCTCCGCGACGGCGCGCGGAACGATTGCGCCGGGACTATTCCTGGCCGGCTGGCTCAAGTCCAGGGAAACCACCTGCACAACGGATACCGATTGGCCTCATAGGGCGCCTCACACGGGTGCCCCCCGGCCTTTGGCCTGCCCATTGGGGCGAGGACGGCCCGCGTCTCAGCGGATCATCCGGTTGTCATGACACGCGGACCCAAACGCCGACCGGCCCCCGGCGCTCAGGC
>CAZCBM010000232.1:1180-5719 GCA_964496805.1 uncultured Rhodospirillales bacterium
AAGGGCGGTGTGGCCTGCCGCTGAGGCGCGGGTGAAGCGGAGTCCGTTGGCAGGGCAGAGGGCGCAGCGGCAGGGCCAGGGGAAGACGGCGCGGTAGGTGCGTCGTCGGCTGGTGTTGAGGGCGCCTGCGCGGCAACATCAAACACCACCAGCGCCGAGGCCTCTTCCACCACGGGCAGGACGGCCAGCACCAGACGTCCCTGATCGAAGGGTTCCGTGGCCGCGTCCGTGCGAACCTGAACATCCCACACCACGTCACCGCGCCGCAGCGCCGTCCGGCAAGCCCCATCTTCCAGGCAACGCACAGACAAACCGGCCGGCGTCTGAGCCACTTTCTGCCCGGAGAGCAACAGCGCCACCAACCGGTCTTCCAGCGGCGTGGACGGGTCGTCGGTGGGCGGCAGGGATTGGGCGATGGCAGACCAGGGCACCGCCGCCTGGGCCCCGTCGGAGTCCACAAAGGTTCCCTCCAGGCGAACGCGCTGAGCGCCTTCAGCAAGACCCAACTCGGAGTCCGTCGCCACAACCAGGGAAGCGGCACCGTCCGCCAACGGCCAACTCACTTGCCGGCGGCTGCTGAGATCCAGCGCTGCGGCCTCGGCAAAGGGAACCACCAGGGTGGCTGGGGTGGGCGTTGTGGTGGCTCCTTCCATGCCGTAGGGGGCTAGGCCCACCGGCAGGGACAAGGCCCCTGCGGGCACGAAGGGCGGCGCCGACTCGTCCGGACCCGCCGTTCCAGTCCCGGGGGTTTCGGTGGTTCCAGTGGTTTCAGTGGTTTCAGTGGTCGTGGGTTCGGGGGCGGAGGGTGAGGGTGAGGGTTCAGCCTCCCCGGCCTGCGGCAACTCGGGCGTCCCTTCCGCCTGCACGGCGCCATCCGACACGGCTTCCGCTCCGGAGGGTGGGGCAGCCGCAGTCCAGGGCGCTTCCGTCCAGACCGAATAGCCCGCCGCAGCGGCCCCCCCCCCGAAGCTCAGCAGCGCCAGCAAGGCCGCCAGGATCTTCAGCCCCTTGCTGCTGGCGGTGCCGCCCACCAGAAACAGGCTGGCAATCACCACCAGAACGCCGAAGGCCGCCAGCACGCGCAGCCAAGCCGCCAAAGGAATCGGGGCGGACAAGGCCGCCAGCAGGCACAGCAGGGCGGTCAGCAACCACAGGATCTGCAACCCAAAGCTAGGGCCAGTGGGCGGTTCCGCCGTGGCGGGTCGAAGGCTGCGGTGGAGCGCACGCAGCAGCCCGAAGAACAAGAGCCAGAGCAGCGCCACCACGCCCAACAATGCCAACTCGGTCCACGGCGCCAGTGCCGGGATCGCGGCAACCGCCAGGGGCACCCCATAGATCAGGCCGGCGGCAAGACTGGCCCCCAAGACCCCCCCCATGACCGTCAACAACACCATCGGCCCAAAGCGTTCCCCCACCGTCAGGCCCTGCCCACGGGCCAGAACATGGCCCCCCATCAACGGCACGATGAACAGGACCAAGAGCGGAAGGAAGGCAAACAGGGCCGGATTGGCCCAGCCCAGGACGCCCCCCCGGAGCGAAAGGCTCAACGGGTCGGTCGCTGCCGGGGACAACGCATCCCGCAGCCCCCGCCACAGGTCCACATGGACCCCCTCCAGCCCATCAGGCCGGGCGATGCCGCTCAGTTCCAGGCCCACGGGCAGCAGGGCTGCCATGACCATGGCCAGTAGAGCCCCCAGGATAAACAGCACGACCATAAGACGCCTCCCTCAAGCGCGGTCTTCTGAGCCCGTCCAGAGCCGTTTGTCTGGCCTATCGACCAGCGCCAACGAACCGACCACGCCTGCGCGGTGTTCCCCAGGTGCCCGCACAGGTCAAGGCCAAAGGCCACCGCTCCGGCGGTTGCGTGGTTCGCGGGAACGCCTCGCCCCCTTCAGCATGACGCGTGCCGCACCGCAGACCGCGCCAAGCGATCCCGCCGACACCGACGGTGCTGGGGTCGTGGCCCCCGTTCAGCGCAGCGAACCCAGGATGCCCCGCACCAAGGACCGTCCCAATTGCCGGGCCAGGGTACTGGAAACATTGGTGGCCACCTTGGACAGAAAGCTGGTGCGTCGCCCATCCCGCCGCTTCTGCTGCCGCTGTGCCTCTTTTGCCGCCTTCTCCGCTGCCTCCCGCTTCGCTGTCTCCCAGGCGCGCTTTTCCGCGCGTACCTTGAGTTCTTCAAAGGCCGACTTGCGGTCCAGCGGCGTGTCATAGCGTGTGCCGACAATGCTGCGGCTGCGGACCTGGGCGCGCTCGTCCGGCGTCAGCGGCCCCAGGCGGGAGGACGGGGGACGAATCAGGGTCCGTTGGACGATGCCGGGCCGGCCCTTCTGATCCAGCAGGGAGACCAGGGCCTCGCCCACCCCCAACTCCGTGATGACCTGTCGGGTGTCCAAGGCTGGATTGGGGCGGAAGGTATCAGCAGCAGTCTTGACGGCACGCTGATCCGCCGGTGTGAAGGCCCGCAGCGCATGTTGGATGCGGTTGCCCAACTGCCCCAGGACACTGGAGGGCACATCCGTTGGGCTCTGCGTCACAAAGAAGACCCCCACCCCCTTGGACCGGATCAGCCGCACCACCTGTTCCACCTTTTCGATCAGCACCTTGGGGGCATCGTTGAACAGCAAATGCGCCTCATCGAAGAACAGCACCAGGCAGGGTCGGTCCGGGTCCCCCACCTCCGGCAGGGTCTCAAACAGTTCCGACAACAGCCACAACAGGAAGGTGGCGTAGAGCTTGGGCTGCCGGATCAACTCCACGGCATGCAGCACATTCACCACCCCCTGACCGGTGGGCAGCACGCGCATCAGGTCCGCCAGGTCCAGGGCGGGTTCGCCGAACAGGGTGCCGCCACCAGCCTGCTTGAGCGCAAACACCCGGCGTTGCACGGCGCCCAAACTGTTGGGACTGATCAAGCCATAGCGGTGTTCCAACTGCTTGCGCTCGGTCCGCATGGTCTGAAGAACGGCCTCCAGATCCTTCATGTCCAACAGCAGCAGGCCCAGTTCATCCGCCAGGGCAAAGGCGATCTGAAGGATCCCCTCCTGCGTGTCGTTGCATCGCAGCAGACGGGCCAGCAGCACCGGTCCGAACTCACTGATGGTGGTGCGCACCGGGTGACCCTTCTGGCCGAAGATGTCCCAAAAGGTCACCGGCAGCCTCTCCGGACCGTAGCCCTCAAAGCCGATGGTCCGGGCGCGCTTGACCAAGAAGTCCTCCCCCCCGCCTTCGGCCGCCATGCCGGACAGATCTCCCTTCACATCAGCGCAAAAGACGGGCACACCCGCGGCCGAAAACCCCTCGGTCAGGATTTGCAAGGTGACGGTTTTGCCGGTCCCTGTGGCGCCAGCCACCAGGCCGTGGCGATTGGCCATCGCCAGGTTCAGATGTTGTTTGCCCACATCCAGGGCCGTCCCGACAAAAAGCTGGTCCATGGGGGTGATCTCCTGTCTTGATCGGCGGCTTTAGGGCTGTCTTACTGAGCAAACCTTGTTTAGTCGACGCGAAGGAGGTCTGTCAGGTCCTCCGTTTCTGTCTCCTGTCCGGATGGAGTGAGATCCATGGATGAAGTCATTGCCGCCGTCAAAAACCGTGCGGGCATCAGCCAGGCCCTGGCGGAACGTGCCGTCTCTATCCTGCTGCATGTCATCCGGGAGGAGGCGGACGAGGCCACGGCCCAACCCCTGTTCGACGCCTTTGAGGAGGCGGAGGCCTATGCCGACGAGGGCGCTGCCAGCGACGACAGCGACATCGACGACCAGTTGGGCGAGCATGATGACATGGCCGAGGCGGCCACCCTGCTGGCCACCGCCGGCCTGGAGGAGGAGGCCATCGAGTTGGCCATCCGCGCCTTTGTTGAGGCCATTGAGGACACGCTTGGCGAGGAAGCAACCGCTGAAATTGTCGAGGCGGTGCCCGCGCTCTCCAACTACTCGTGAACTACCGCCACGCCTTTCACGCGGGCAATGTGGGCGATGTGTTGAAGCATTTGGCCCTGGTGGCGATCCTGCGCCACCTCACCGCCAAGGCGAAGCCCCTGTGGGTCATGGATGTTCATGCCGGTGCAGGCCTGTATGCGCTGACCGGGGAGGAAGCGCAGCGCAGCCCGGAATGGCGCCAGGGCATCGCCCGCCTCTGGCCGCTACGAGGCTCCGCCCTGCCGGAAGCTTTGGGCTGGTACCTGGACGCCATCGCGGCAGCCAACCCAGCGCAAGATCTCCACTGGTACCCCGGATCCCCAGCCCTGGCTCAGAGCGCCCTGCGATCGGGCGACCGCCTGACCCTGTGCGAGTTGCATGGCCCCACGGCGGCCCGCCTCACGGAGCAGTTGGGCAGCTTGCGCCGTGCGCCGTTCAAAGTCTCCGTCCTGCCCGCCGATGGCTATGAGCGCCTGGTGGGGCTGGTGCCACCGCCGGAGAAGCGGGGATTGGTGCTGATCGACCCCGCCTATGAGGCCTCCGACGAGTGGGACCAGGCGCTGACCGCCCTGGCCCGCGCCCGCCGCAAGGAGCACGGCCTGGCGCTGCTCTCCATCGA
>CAZCBM010000233.1:0-5584 GCA_964496805.1 uncultured Rhodospirillales bacterium
TCGCACAGGAAGCCGCCGCTGCCGCACAGCGAGGTGCAGGTGCCGCTGCCGGTGGCAGCACAGGGGGTCACCTCCGGCAGCGGCACCTGCAGCGTGAAGGTGGACCCTTTCCCCTTCTCAGATTGGCAATCCAGGCTACCCCCCATCAGGGTGGCCAGATCCAAACTGATGGGCAAACCCAGGCCGGAGCCGGCGACCGTGTTGGTCAGGGCTTCATCCGATCGCTCGAATCGACGGAACAGTCGATCCTTTTCGGCCATGTCGAAGCCGCAACCCGTGTCGATGACAGTGAAGGCAATCTCCTCCGCCCCCAGGCTGTCTTCGACCACTTCCACGCTGAGCCGGATGTCTCCGGAGGTGGTGAATTTGATGGCATTGGATAACAGGTTGGACAGGACTTGGTTCAGGCGCTTGGCATCCCCCACCACCCGATCGGGGACGTCGAACCCGAACTCCAACAGCAGATCCAGCCCTTTGGCGCTGGCTTTCATGCGCATCCGGCTCGCCAGATCCTCCAGCAAGACCGTCAGGTCGAAGGGCTTGTTTTCCAGGGTCAGGCGACCGGACTCGATCCGGCTCAGGTCCAGAACATCGTCCAGCAAGGCTTGCAAGGCGCGCCCGGAGGAGAGGATCAATTCCAGGCGCTCCTGATTGCCGCCGGACAGGCCAGGTTCCGCCTGCATCAGGCTGGCAAAGCCCAATATGCCGTTGAGCGGGGTGCGCACCTCATGGCTCATGTTGGCCAGGAAGGCGCTCTTGGCTTCATCGCTGGCCCGGGCCTGCGTCAGGGCAACCTGCAACTCCCGTGTACGGTCCTCCACCCGCACTTCCAGGTCTGCCCGAACCTGCTGTAGATCGGCATGGGCCTGGGCCAAGGCAAAGGTCTGACGGGTGGATCGGCGATGCAGGGTCAGAACAACGGCAACAATGGCCAAACCAAGGGCGAATGCCAGAACGGTCCAGATGAGCAGTGTTTGATAGGCCTGCCGATAGTTCCGGAGGCTAAGATCAATTAACTCCCAGTGCAGCAGGTCAAAGGTGTCCTTGGCCTGTTGCCGCAAGGCACGATAGGCCGCTTCGCTCAGGCGGGCGCGGGCGATTTCAGATTGGCGGCTCAGCGCCAGATCCATGATGTCCGTCTGCCGCAGCCGCAGCTTGATCTCGGTCTCCATCAGACCTGTGACCAGCGACTGTAACTCTCCGGCCTCCAGCCCTTGGTTTAGCTTCCCCAGGGACCCTAGAAAGGCCTCCGTCATGGTGTCGTAGGTCTCGCGATATTGCTCGTGACGGCTCCAGACCACCATCTCGACCATCTGGGTCTTTAGGCGGTTTTGAAGGGACAATTGGCTGAGCAATCGCTCGGTGGACACGGCCTGGGTGTGGGCCCACTGCTGCTGGCTATGGCTCCGGATCACCATCAGGGCAGACACCGCAAAGGCCACCATCAGCACGGCCACCGCCCCTAGCAAGCGCCGGGATTGGCGGTTGCCAGTGTCCGTGGGGTCGGTAGGGATGTTGGCGCCAGGGGGGGCTGCAGGGTCAATCATGGTGACCTTCTCGGTCAGGGAGGTCATGGTTGTTATTAAGGAAACCAACACCTCGTTTCGAAGTCGTGAAGCATAGGGCGCAAAGTAGGGTGTGTGCTGAAATGTTGATCCTCTGGTTGGCCGGTGAGTAAACTACGTTCTCGGTGGGTCTGTCAAAAGTTGAGCCAGCAGCGAACAGTCGGGGCAGGTCACGGGGACGTCCCGAACCCCCGCTGCGCCAGGGGAGGCAGCGGCAAAGCAGACGCCCACGGCGGAGTTCAACAGCGCTCGATCGCCGCTCACAAGGGCCTCCAGCTCCCAGTCTTTCTGCGTGATCCGCCGCTGCAAGACCACGGTCGCCTCAGGTCCCCTATGCCGACCCGGCCGATGCTTCACTCTGCCGATGCTTCACTCTGTTGAGGCGCCGTCCTGCCCCTCCAGCGCCGCGCGCAGGGTATGCCAGGCGAGGGTGACGCATTTCACCCGGAGGGGATTGAAGCGGATGGCCGTCAACGGCCCCGCCGTCTCCCAAGGATCGACCAAGGGCCCAGAGGCGATCTCCGGCACATCCTCGCCCAGGCTGGCCCGGTGAACCCTGTCTACCAGGTCCAGCGCCTGATCCCGGGTCAGCCCCTTGGCGGCCAAGGTCATGAGGGAAGCCGAAGCGCGGGAGATGGCGCAGCCCCGGCCCTGGAAGGCGAGGTCGGTTACCACCCCATCAGACCCCAGCGTCAGGCGCAGATGGACTTGGTCGCCGCACAACGGATTGTCTCCGTTTGCAGAACAATCGAAGGGCTCCAGCAGTCTGAAATTGCGCGGATGCGTTCCGTGATCCCCCAGGACGTCCTTTAGGTCGTCCACGTCCCAGGCGCTCATGCCGGTGTCTCCCATCGTGCAGGGTCAAGGGCGGGGGCGGGGCTGTCCTCGGCGCTCTTGGCCGCGCCGCCCCGCGGCCGAAGCGGCTGACCCGCCAGGGCCAGGGTCAGATCCTGAAGGCTGTCCAGGGAATGGCAGGCGTAGCTGGCATCCACATGCTGGGCCAGTTGGCGTGCCCCTGCCGCCTGCGGCGCATAAGCGTCGTAGCGCAGCAAGGGGTTGATCCACAGCACTTGGCGGCAGCGCCGGCGCAGCCGGTCCAGCGCCTCCCCGACCCCGTGGCCGGCTTCCCGGTCCAGGCCGTCGGTGACCAGCAGGACCGTGGCGTTGCCCTGCAGAACGTGCCGTGCATGGTCGCGCAGGAAGGCGCCCAGCGCCTCCCCCAGGCGGGTGCCGCCCGACCAGTCCCCCACCCCGCGGCTGACCTTCGCCAAGGCCTGGTCCACGTCTCGGTCCAGGATCCAAGGGGTGATCCGGCTTAGCTGTGTGGCAAAGACAAAGGTCTCCACCCGGTCCCGCTGGCGGCTCACCGCATGGGCAAAGTGCAGCAGCATCCGGGCATAGGTGTCCATGCTGCCGGAGACATCGCACAGGATCACCAGCGGGGGCCTGATGCGCCGGGGTTTGCTGAAGGCCGGTGCCGCCACCTCTCCGCCCTGTTGGCCGGCACGGCGCAGCATGGACCGCAGGTCCAGGCGTTGGCCGCGGGCATCGGGCCGGTGGCGCCGGGTGCGCTGCCAGTCCCGCGGCAGCCGCAAGCGGGCCAGCGCGGCCTTCGCAGAGGCCAGTTCCGCGGTGCTCATGTCCTCGAAATCTTTGGACTGCGAGACGGCCTGGTTGGACCAGGTTTCGGAGGCGTCCATAATGATTTCAGGCGGCGCCTCAGCCGCTTTGCGCTGCGGGGGCGGGCCGGTCAGGGCCTCCTGCAGGCGCCGGGGCATGGGCCGCTGCTTCTGGGGTTGGCCGGGCGCGGACGGCAACATCAGATGCAGCATCTGGGCCAGCACATCGGGGTCTTTCCAGAAGGCGAAGAAGGCCTGATCGAACAACACCCTCTCCGGTCGGCGGGTGACGCAAAGGCTTTGCAGCGCCCAATAGAATGCCCAGGGATCAATGATGCCGCTGACTTTCAGCGCGGCGATGATCTCCCCCGGTTTGTCGATGGGCAATTGAAAGCCCAACCGCCGCAGCAACCGCAAGAAATGGACCAAGTTGTCCACCAGCCGGCCGCCATCCACCTGCGCGGTGATCAGGTTGGGGGAAAAACGGGCCGACGAAGGGGCTTCGGCGGCGTCTGGAGCATCGAAGGGGGATGGGAAGGTCATGATGGACCTGAGGATAGCAGGCTCCTGGGCCGGAGATCATCCCCGAAAACCGTGAGGCGCTGTCCATCGGGCGTTGAGGGTCTGCGCCGCCCCCCTTGCCGGGTAACGCCGTCAGCGGACACCGATTGAGCGGATGATTCCCTCCGTGCCGTCGTGCCTTCGGGGTCTACGCTTTAGGGGCAGAAACCGGGCAAGGACCGTGCCAGAGCGCCGCCTTGACCGACAAATGCCACAGGGTTTAACAAGGCGAAAATGCGGCACTGAAGGGTTAACACTTGGTCATGAAGGTGTTGTCGATCAGCCAATTCTGTGGTACCTTCAGTGGCTGTGAGAGAGGGAGCTATCTCACGCATTCTTGCCCGCATGCCGGGCTTGCCCTAACCCACGGGCCATCCACACAGGGAGTACCGGATCAGCGTTCAGTGTCTTGGTCTTTCCTGACGATGGGGAGGGCAGGGCGCCGGCGATCTGGTTTGCCTGTGCGCGATGGCCGCTAAGAGGTATCGCTCAATATGGCTGACGATTTGCAATTCGCCGCAGGTGATTTCGTTGTGTACCCCGCCCACGGGGTTGGCATTGTTGATGGTCTGGAAGACATAACCGTTGGTGCCGAGACGGTTTCGCTGGTCTGCGTGTCTTTTGACAAGGACAGAATGCGGTTGAAGGTGCCCGTCGCGAAGGCGCGCAGTTCCGGCTTGCGCCGCCTCAGCAGCAAGGAACGGATGCAGGCCGCCTTGACCATCCTGGAAGGCAAAGCCAAGATCCGTCGTACCATGTGGTCCCGCCGTGCCCAGGAATACGGCCAGAAGATCAATTCCGGCGACCCGGTCTCCATCGCCGAAGTGCTGCGCGACCTGCGCCGTGGCGCCCGTGACAGCGAACAGTCCTTCTCAGAGCGGCAGATTTATCAGTCTGCGCTGGAGCGTCTGGCCCGCGAATTGGCCGCCATCGAGCACATTAACGAGAATGAGGCTACCGAGCGCCTTGAGGCCGTCCTGCTGAAGGCCGCCTAAGGGTCCGGAACGACCGCTGGGGAGCGCCCACAGTCTGGCTCCCTCCTGGCGCCCCAGCGCGTTTCGCAGTATCAAACCCGCGTCGAACCCGGCGCGGGTTTTTCTGTGCCCTTGCTTCGCTGTTCTGAGGCGATGGGGTATTGAGTGGGAACACTTACAGCAGTGGGCACCGATCTGGATCGGTGCCTCTGGTGTCGCTTCCTGGCGGTCGCTCGGATGATCCCCTTCGTGGCGTCGGCACTTCAGGGCCCTACGCTCTCGGTTTAACAGGAGCTTCTTGGTACCCACCGCTGTGGGCGGGCTTCAGCTTTTGGGCGTTGCTGTCGGGTGTCGGCTGGGCCGCCCAGGCCGGGCGCGACCCATTGTCGGTGCACCACGTTTGATGTCTCCCACACTCTCGCCCCTTGAACTGCCCCTGGTGAGCCCGTCATGTCCGTCCCTGCTGCCCCGTCTGCTGTCTCCCCCGCCACAGCTCAGGATCTGGGACAGCCCCGCACCCTGTGGGCGCTGGGCGCCGTCATGGGGCAGGTGGATGCCCTCCGGCGCGCCCATTTGCACCTGGCGGAGGTCATCGATGTGGGCGACCGGCTTCTCTATCTCGGAAACCTGCTGGGGCCAGGGGGGCAGGCACGGGCAGTGCTGGAGGAGGTGGCGCAGTTTCGCCGGGCTGTCCTCTCCCTTCCCTGTGTGATCGAAAGCGATGTGGTGGTGCTGCGCGGTCCGCAGGAGGAGATGATGGAGCGGCTGCTGTGGCTCCCCTATGCCGCTGATCCGGCGGCGGTTCTCTCTTTTTATGCCGAGCAGGGGGGGGCCCAGGTGCTGGGCTCGCTGGGCACCTCCCTAG
>CAZCBM010000234.1:0-5525 GCA_964496805.1 uncultured Rhodospirillales bacterium
ACCGCCACCGGCCCCACCGCCAGCGCGCGGCTGGTGCCGAACAGCGCATAGGCTACGAGGGGCAGAATACTGGCATACAGGCCCACTTCCGGCGGCAGGCCAGCCAATAGGGCATAAGCCAGCGACTGAGGGATCAGCATGATGGTGACGATCAGGGCGGCGAGGCCATCATTGGCCGCTGCCTCCCGGGTGTAGTGGCGCCCCCAGTCCAGGATCGGGAGCCGCTCAGTGATCATGCGAGACCAAGCAGGGCCAGCGGCCTTGCTGCCACGGGTGGGGGGCGTGTTCATTCAGGGCAGCCTCAGGACGCGGGTGGGGTGGGGGTGGCGGCCGGGATCGGTTCTGGCTTGGCCATCCATTCATGCCCCCGCAGCATCGCCTTCCAATAGACAGGGGGCAGGATCTTCTCCTTCAGCAGCCAGGCCAGGCGGGACGGGCGGGTCCCATCCAGCAGTGCCTTGGGGAAGCTGGGCAGCAGCCTGCCACCATAGCCGAACTCCGCCAGGATGATCTTCCCGCGCTCCACGGTCAGCGGGCAGGAACCATAGCCGTCGTAGCCGCCGCGGGACACCTTGCGGCCCAGGTCAGCCAACAGGTTCTGCGCCACAGTGGGCGCCTGTTTGCGCGCAGCGGCTGCTGTCTTGGCGTTGGGTGCGTTCATCACGTCACCCAGGCTGTAGATGTTTGCAAACTTCTTATGGCGCAGGGTGGTCTGATCCACATCCACCCACCCCGCAGCATCCACCAAGGGGGATGCCCGAACAAAGTCCGGCGCGGTCTGCGGCGGCACCACGTGGATCATATCGAAGGTCTGCTCCCGACGGACCGTGTCTCCGGCCTCGGTCTTGCAGTCAAACCATGCTTTGCGGGCGGGGCCATCAACGGCCACCAGCGTCTCGTTGAAGCACAGCTTGGCCTTGTACCGTTCGATATACTCCATCAGCGCGGGCACATACTCCTTCACGCCAAACAGCACGGCGCCGGCATTGTGGAACTCAATCTCAATCTGGTCCAGGACGCCGGTGCGACGCCAATGATCAGCGGACAGATAGAGGGCCTTCTGTGGGGCTCCGGCGCATTTGATCGGCATCGGCGGCTGCGTGAACAGCGCCCGTCCTTTCTTCAGGGATTGCACCAAGTGCCAAGTGTAAGGTGCCAGATCATAGCGATAGTTGGACGTAACGCCGTTCTCCCCCAGGGTCTCTTCCAACCCCTCAATGCCGCGCCAATTCACCTTCAGGCCGGGGCATACGACCAAATACTTGTAGGTGACGATGCGGCAGCCATCCAGGACGATGGCGTTGGCGTCCGGTTCGAAGGCGGCGACGGCCGCTTTGATCCAATGGGCACCGCGGGGGATCAATTCCGCCATGGTGCGCACGGTGGTGCGCGCGTCGAACACGCCGCCTCCCACCAGGGTCCAACCCGGCTGGTAGTAGTGGACGTCAGCGGGGTCGATGATGGCCACATCCAGGTCAGGATCGCGCTGGAGCATGCTGGCTGTGACGGCAATACCGGCCGCGCCGCCACCCACCACGACAACATCATGATGGACATCGGCGCGGTCGGTGGGGGTGCGGCCGCCATTGACGATCCGTCGCACAACCCCGCTCATGTCGTATCCGGCGGCGCGAGCGGTCTCCAGGATCTCGGCCGCGCTGCGCTGGCTGGCCTGGGACAAAGCCCAAAGGGTGGTGGAACGGGTACCGCTGCGGCAATAGGCGAACACGGGGCCGGGCACGCGATCCAGGGCGGCCTTGAAGGCCTGGGCATCCTCGTCGGTGACCTTGCCGCTGGTCACGGGCAGATAGATGGCCTCAAGGCCATGGTCCCGGGCGGCGCGCTCGATCTCCGGGAAGGTGGGCTGATCACTGCCTTCACCGTCGGGACGGTTGCAGATGAGGGTTCGGAAGCCCGCCTGAGCGATGGCTGCAAGGTCATCCACATGAATTTGCCCGGCAACGCTGAGCGTCTCCGTCAGGCGGCGATGATCCATTAGTGTTTCCTCGTCCCGTGATTATTGTGGTTCAGTGATCGTTGTTATTGGGTCTGGCCAACCGCCCCCGACTGCTGGCAGGGCGCTGCCACAGGGCCGGGAGGTGTCTGGGGTAGTGGGGGGCGCGCGGCAGCAGCGCCCCAGGGGAAGGCCCAGGGGGAGACCCGAGGCGATCAGCGCTCAGCCGCGCTTGGGGATCAACTGGCGGCCGCGGGGGCTGCCTTGGCGCTGCTGATCACGATGCGGGTGGCCACAATGCCCACTAGCATGGCGGCCAGGAACACCAGAACCGGCCATCCCCCGGTGGCGGCCGCGGGAATGACCGCGCCCGGGCACAAGCCGACGATGCCCCAACCGAGGCCAAACACGGCAGAGCCACCCACCAGACGGGCGTCGATGGTGGGGGACGCCGGTTCAGGCAGATCACTGCCCAACAGGCTTTTCTGAAGGCGGCGGCGAATCTGCCATGCCACCAGCATGGGCAGCATGGCTCCGCCCATCACGAAGGCGAGGGTGGGATCCCAGGATCCCAGTACATCGAAGAAACCCAGAACACGGGCGGGATCGGTCATGCCGGACAGGCTCATGCCCACGCCAAAGATGGCCCCTGCCAGGGCTGCAAACAGGACACGCGCAAACATTACAGACCCAACTCCAGAACGTGGCGAATGATGGTAACAGAGACGGCGGTTCCGGCCATGAAGGTGACGGTGGCGACGATGGATCGAAGCGAAAAGCGGGACATGCCGCAGACGCCATGACCGGAGGTGCAGCCATTGCCGAAGGTCACGCCGACCCCCACCACCAAGCCACTGAGGACGAGCGCCCAGAGTTCCGTTGTGATGGCCATGGGCGGTGCGCCCAGGACCCAGGCAAAGCCAGCGGCCGCGCCGAAGGCGGCCAACAGAAACGCCGCCGACAAAGGGGCCGCGTCGCCCTGTTTCCAGGTCATGACGTTGACCAGGATGCCAGTCATGCCGGCGATGCGGCCATTGGCCAGAAGATAGACGGCCGAGGCCAAGCCAATGAGCAGGCCACCGATGAGGCCGTTGATCCAGGCGGGATCCATGGGCAGGAACTCCGAAAGGGTGGGGGGCGCAGGCCCTTTCAGGCGACGATCCCGAAAGAGCCAGTGAGGTTGGGCCGGTGTGTTCCCGGCGTCAGTCATTCCCGGCGCTGGTCATTCCTTACGCTGATCCAAGACAGTCTGGCAGCCGACCCCAGGCCGGATTGTCTGAGGCACCGCAGCGGCTGCTTAGACTGTGTTCAGCGGGACTTTCAGGTAGACGGTGCCGTTGTCCTCCGCTGGCGGCATCTTTCCGCCGCGGATGTTCACTTGCACCGACGGCAGGATCAAACGGGGCATGTCCAGCGTGGCATCGCGGGTCTCACGCATCTCCACAAATGCGTCCTCGCTGATGCCGTCGCGGACGTGGATGTTCTTCTCCCGCTGCTCTGCCACCGTGGTCTCCCAGGCGAACGCACGGCCATTGGGGCCGTAGTCGTGGCAGGCAAAGATCCGGGTCTCAGGGGGCAGGGACAGGATTCGCTTGATGGAGCGGAACAGGATTCGGGCATCGCCGCCGGGAAAGTCACAGCGCGCGGTGCCGCCATCGGGCATGAACAGCGTGTCGCCAACGAAGCACGCATCCCCCATGATATGGGCCATGCAGGCCGGCGTGTGGCCGGGGGTGGCGATGGCCAGGGCGGTCATCGTCCCCACTTGGTAGGTGTCGCCGTCGGTGAACAGGCGGTCAAACTGGCTGCCGTCCCGTTGGAACTCGGTGCCAGCGTTGAACACCTTGCCGAAGATCTCCTGCACCTCGATGATCTTTTCGCCGATCCCCAGTTTGCCGCCCACGCGCTCCTGAATATAGGGGGCTGCGGACAGATGGTCTGCATGGGCGTGGGTCTCGATCAACCATTCGACGCTCAGGCCTTGGGCGCGCACATCGGCGATGATGGCATCGGCAGAGCGGGTGTCGGTGCGCCCGGCGGCGTAGTCGAAGTCCAGCACGCTGTCGATGATGGCGCAGGCCGTGCTGGCGGGATCCTTGACCAGGTAGCTCACTGTGTTGGTGGGCTCGTCGAAATAGGATGTCACTTGCGGATGGACCGAGGTGTCGACGGTCTCAACGGGATCGAGCGGCATGGGGCCTCCTGCTTGGCAATAAATATATAGGAAAACATATATAGAGGCCCATGTGTTTGCAAGGCCAACCCAAGGGCTGCGACATTGTGCGGGCAGGGTGCCGACAAAAAAAATGAGGAGCCCGAGGGCTCCCCATCGTTGTGAGTGAGGGGCGGCTGACGGGATCAACCGGCCGGCAGAAGAACGGTGTCCACCACATGGATGACGCCGTTGGACTGGTCCACATCGGCAATGGTCACCGTCGAGATGCGGCCCTGGCCATCCTCGATCACGATGTTCTGTCCGTCCATGCGGGCTTCAAAGGTGCAGCCGCCAACTGTGGTGAACGGATGACTGCCCCCTTCATTGGCGATCATGCCGGCCAACGCGGCGGAGAAGACTTCTTTGGCCACCACATGACAGGTCAGAACCTTGGTCAGTGTATCCTTGTTTTCGGGCAGCAGCAGAGTCTCCACGGTGCCGGCTGGAAGGCGTTGGAAGGCTGCATCGGTGGGGGCAAAGACGGTGAACGGCCCGTCACTTTGCAAGGTTTCCACCAGTCCGGCGGCCTGCACGGCAGCAACCAAGGTGAGATGATCGTTGGAGTTAACGGCATTGGCGACGATGGTTCGGCTGGCGTACATGGGCGCGCCGCCAACCTCTGGATTGCGCGCCTGGGCGGCGGTGGTGAGGGTGGCCAGGGCGAGGGCGGTGCTCAGGACGAGGGCTCTCATGGGGGTGTCTCCCGGTCTTTGGTGTTGCAGGTCAGCCCGCCTTCGACGACGGGGGGGAGCTGTTCGCGCAGCGGGTGGCTCATCCTCACCCCATTCCCCCGAAAAGCCCCCTTGGGATAAGGGGCGATGGCGGGGGACGGGAGAGACTGGGCCGATTGACGAACGCTCTAACCAGACAGACGGGAGGAGGGGGCAGCCAGTTGCACCTCAGGGGGCGTTTTCTTGGGTGAGCAGCCGTTGCACCGTGCCCGCGGCGATCACGGGACCGGTCGGTCCTGCCTCCGGTGAGCCGCCCGGGGGTTCAAGGCTGATGGCAAGGGTCGCGCCTTCTTGCAGGTCGCGGGCCAGCGCCTGCTCCAGGGCTGCCCGCAGCGCAGCTTGTCCTTCAGGACTGAGAAGGCCCAGCGGTCTTGGCGCCTCATCTCCGGCGATCAACCACAACTGCGGGACCCGGTCATCAGGGGTCTGGCCGCCGGTCCGGCTGAGGCTGATGCGTTGCAGACCGGGTTCATAGATGGCCACAAAGCCATCGCCGGCTTCCCCTGCCAACTGCGCCACCAGCGCGTCGGCTTGCAGGCCCAGCGGTGCCGGGCTGGGCGTCGGTGCGCGCAGGACCAGGATGGCCGCCAAGGCGGCGCTGGCGGCAAGACCGCCGGCGGCCAGG
>CAZCBM010000235.1:0-5523 GCA_964496805.1 uncultured Rhodospirillales bacterium
CACGGTCGCCGGCGGCAGGGGCTCAGCCGGGCACTATCCCCCAGGGTCAGGGCGGCCATCAGCAAGGCCAGGCCCAGCATATGGGGCCACACGGCCAGGGCAAACTGGGGTAGGAAACTTGCCAGTCCCACCACCAGCGCCGCCGTGGCGGCGGTCCTCCGGCTCCCCGTCCAGCGCAGGGCCAGCAGCCAAGTCAACGCCAACACCACCACAAAGCTGAGACTGTTCAGGACGATCAGGCCATTGAACCCCAGCAGCCGTTGCAGGGGCCAGACCAGCACCTCGGTCAGCGGCGGATATTGGCTGAGCAACCGTCCGTCAGGCTGCGCATGGGTCATGGGCAGCCCGGAGGCTGAGGCCAACGCGCCGTCGGCAAGGCGAACGCCGCCCAGGTCGATCAGGCGGGTGCCATCCGTCGCCATATGATGGGCGGTGAGGGCATAGAGCACCTCATCATCGGTCATGACCCCCAGCGGCAGCAGCGCTGCCAGGGCCAAAAGGGTCAGGCTGCCCAACAGCAGCAGGGGGCGCAGGGGCATCAGCAGACCGGCCTGGACAACAGCCAATGGGAGAGGTTTGGCAAGGTGTCAGCACCGCTGACGGGGCGCTGTCAACGCTTCTTGTCAGTCCAAGGGTGCCAGTCCCGGGGCAGCCAAGCCCGGGCTGCCACCAGCACAGCCAGCGGCAGATGAGCAGCCCGCTGTCGGCGCCTGATCAGAACAGTGGCCCCTGTCCGCTCCAGCGCTTATCGTGGAGGGCATGAGCCCAATTGATCGCTGCACCTCCCCCCTGGACCGGCCCCCGGTGGATGACATCATCGACGTCCGCTCCCCGGACGAATATGCCGAGGATCATATCCCCGGTGCCCTCAACCTGCCTGTGCTGGACAACGAGCAACGGGCCAGGGTCGGCACGATCTATGTGCGGGAGAGCCGGTTTCGCGCGCGGAAAATCGGTGCTGCCCTGATCGCGCGAAACATCGCCAGCCATCTGGAGACCACCCTATCTGACCGCCCCGCCGGGTATCAGCCCCTGGTCTATTGTTGGCGCGGCGGCCAGCGCAGTGGGGCCATGGCCACCATCTTGAGCCAGATCGGCTGGCGGGTGTGGCTGCTGGAGGGGGGGTGGCAGGCCTATCGGCGGGCGGTGGTGGCCGCCCTATACGACGGACCCTGGCGGTGGCCGTTGGTGATCCTGGACGGGTACACAGGGACCGCGAAGACAGATGTTCTGGCGGCGCTGTCCGCCCGCAGCGTTCAAACCGTGGACCTGGAGGGCTTGGCCAACCATCGCGGCTCCCTGTTCGGAGGTTTTGCCGAGGCGCCGCAGCCTCCCCAAAAGATGTTTGAATCCAGGCTTTTGGCAGCCTTCCAAGCCTGCGATCCGCGCCACCCGGTGGTGGTGGAGGCTGAAAGTCCCAAGATCGGTCGCCGGACCCTGCCGCCGTCGCTGTGGTCGGCCATGCAGCAAGCGCCGCGGGTGCGGATCGGGGCACCGGTGGCGGCGCGAGCAGCCTATTCAGTGCGACGCTATGCCGACATCATTGCCGATCCGGCCCGCTTGCAGGAGGTCTTGGGATACATGGTTCGCCTGCGGGGGCGCCAGCAGGTGGCCACGTGGCAGGCTCTGGCGCAGGCAGGGCAATTACAGCAACTGGCTGAGGAGTTGATCGCGCAGCACTATGACCCGGCCTATCGCCGGTCCCGCGATGCCTTTAAAGGGGCATTGCTGGGGGAGGTGACGGCACCGAGCCTGGACCCGGCGGACCTGGAGGGGGCGGCCGATGCCCTGGCACGGCTGATATCGGATGCTCCCAAGGTGCAGACCCTTACCCCAGAGACCCCCACCCCAGAGGCCCTCGCCCCCCCCAGGGGTTCAGGGTTAACCGCCTTCGCGCTCGGCCCAGAAAGGCGCCGCCGCAGGCGCTGACGGGGATCGCTGCATGCTCCCCCGCTCCAACGGGGCAAGGCACAGCGAGGACACATCAAGGAAGCGAAGGCCATTGCAGGCCGTTCTGTGCACCCACGCGGCAGGGATAAGGCCGGGGGCAAAGCGGCCAATGATCCTTCTGAACGCGCCTATTGCAGTTCGATGGTGACGTAGCCGTTGCCGTTGTTCAGGCCGACATTGTTGCTCTGGTTGGTCATGTCATTGCCCAGGAAACTGCCGCCCCCTTCGCCTGCCCAACTGGCCCAGTTGCCACCAGCGCCCCCCGTGTAGCCACCACCACCAGCGCCATTGTGGCAATGGGAGGTCCCGCCGCCGCCAAAGCCGCCCCAGGCGCCGCCATAGCCACATTGGGTCTCCACCCCACCCCGTAGACCGTTGGTGAACGGCTGAGCATAATCGCCGGAGTTATAGGGGGTAATGCCAGCCTGCGAGTAGCTGGCACCGTTGCCGTAATAGCCACTGCCACCGGCGCTGCGAGAGGTGTCGCCATTATTGTCGGTGCGGCCGTCCACGCCGTAGTAGCCGCTGTTGCCCGCGCCAGAATAGCCCCAATGCCCGGCAGGAGAGCCACCGCCCCCGGCAGCCACCAGGAGGAGTGTTGCGCTGCCGGAGGATTCCCCCTTGGCCACCCAGGTGCCGCCGCCGCCGCCGGAACCCTCATAGGAGCCATTATAGCTGCCGTCTTGCCCCACTTGGCCCACGGCGATGATCAGTTTTTCGCCGATGGACAGGCTGACATCACCCCTGATGATCCGACCGCGCCCATATTGGCCAGGCGAGCGGTACTGTTCTCCCCGGCCGCCGCGGGCGCCGGCTGCCGTGATCCGATAGGTTCCGGTCTCCGGGACCGTCCACAACTGATATCCCTGGAAGTTGGCTTGATTGAAGTACTGATCATCGTCCGCCCAGGCCGGTGAATAGGCCGATCGGCACTCGGCCAGGGTGGGGCCATAGGAATCCGATTGCCCGCAGGTGTCGAAGGTGTGGGACGTGAAGCCGAAAAGCTGGATATTCGTCGCCGTTCCAGCAAGCGCGACACTCAGGCCGACTTCTGCGATCGTCAGATCCCCGCCATAGGTGCCATTGGTGTCCCGGGTAGCCTGAAGGGTCACCGTGCAGGATCGATCCCTTTCCAGCGGCTTGCCGTTGCAACTGTCACTGACGATCCGGAAGTCCGTCGTATTGGACAGGAAAACAGTCAGGGCGCTCGTTGCATTCCTGCCCTGATTGGTCAACGTAATGGAGACTGGCGAACTGACATTTGAGGTGTCGCTGACGTCCATAGCGTCTGGCGTGCCCTCTATCGCCACCTGGATATCGGTGTCGGGTACCAGCAGCATGTCATCACTGACGGTTCCAAACAGGCTCAACACGCTGTCGCCCACATTGGTGACAGCCGACAGGGAGCCAATCCCCACGAGCCCGACCACCAAGCCATAGGTCAGGGCCGTGGCCCCCCGGCGGGAACGAGAAAACAGTCTGGACATGGCCTACCCCCAGCAAGCAACCAGCGAAACGCCATGGAATTTTGCACGGCCGGGGCCGCAGCGCAAGCCGGATCGCTCACAGGTCCAGCAGCCACGGGCAGGCCACCGTCCCGGATCCGCACTGCCTGGTAAAGGGGCCTTGGTCAGTTCAGCCTTTGAATGCGAATGGTCCCCGCGCCCGCACCGGCCGATGAGTTGCGGTTGATCTCCGTGATCCGGCTGGGGGAGATGTAGCTGGTCGCCTGTACGCCACTGGGCGCGGAGGTGGGGCTATTGGTGCCGGAGCCACCATCATACCCGCCACCGGCGCCGGATCCGTTCCAGTAGGTACCACTGGCCCCGCCGAAGCCACCGTGAGCTGGGCTCGTGCCGCTGGATTGGCCGCCCTCGGAGCCTTGGCGAAAGCCCTGGCCTGCCGATCCACAGCCACCGCTTGTATAGAAGCCGCCACTACAGCCGCCCTTGCTGTCTCCCGACCCCGCCCCATTGCCTGTGGTTCCCTGGGTGGCCAGTCCGCCCGGGCCGTTGTAGCCCTCATTGTCGCCATGGCCGCCGGCGGCCACCAGCAGCGGCTCAGCGGAGGTTCGGTCATTGCCCAGCGCCACGGTACTGGCGCCACCCCCACCCCCATAGAGCTGGTTGTCATTGTCGTGATCTTGGCTAAGGCCGACCTGGCCCACCACCATCAGCAGGTGTTCTCCCTGGGTCAGGCTGAAGGTGGCCTCCACCAATGCACCGTTACCGCCGTTGGCGCCCCCCTGTGCCCCGACGGCGCGGATCTGGTAGGTCGCTGTTTCCGGCACGGTCCACAACTGATAGCCGCCATTGACGGTGTAGTTGGCATCATCCGCCGCCCAGCTGGCACCCTGGGCCACATAGGTGTCGCGGCATTCCTGTTGGGTGGGTCCGATGGGGCCCGCCTTTAGACAGGTGCTGAAGAGGTGGCTTGTGAAAGAAAATCCTTCCTCCTCGGGGGATGTCACCGGCTCGGGCTCCTCCGAGGGAGGCTGATCCACACCGCTGACCAGGGTGCTGGAGGTGGTGCCGAAGAGTGTGTCGACGCTTTCCCCGATGCGGGTGACTGCCGCGATACCACCGAAGGCCACAAGACCCAGAACTAGGCCGTAGGACAAAGCCGTCGCGCCCCGCTCCTTCCCCCGTTGTTGAGCCTGCTTTCTATCCTGTGCCATGCTGTGGTCCCCCCGCTGCGCGCGTCCCATGGATGCGTAAGCGGTACCGAACATCCCCTTGCGCCGCAAGGGGTGGTGCGCGGGTGTCAGGTGGATCAGGATGCGGTGCGTGCTGGGTTATGGTGACACCGGGGCCTCACTCGGTTGCTGGTCTTTGGGCCACGGGCGTTGGCAGTCTGGCCCACAGGACCGGTTCGCGGCATAGACCGGCCATCCCAATGTTGCGCTGCGTCAAAGGAGAGCGTCATGATGCCACCACCGGAGTTCCTGGAACTGATCAGCCAGCTGGAAAGCACGCTGAACATGATCAGCCTGGTTATCCTGGCCCTGTCCATCCTGATCGGGGTCGGGGGGGTGATCTCCGTCAGCACCACCAGCAACGGTCTGGGCCGTGGCGCCTATCTGGGCCTCTGCGTGGTCAACCTCATCGCCTTGATCGTGCTGGTGAATGTTCTGTTCAGCGCAATGATCGTCAGTCAACTGGAGCAGTTTGAGCCACAACTGAACCAGATCAACTCCCTGGCAGACGACGAGGCCAAGCTTGCCGCCCTATATGACCTGTTTGCAGATATGGCGCAGGCGGCCCTCACTGGGTTGCTGGCGATCCTTTTCACCTCGGCCGTGTTCATCTTCTTCTTCCATCGCCTGTCCTCGCTGCGCTCGGTCAGCACCGGTAACGGCCGGCTGTTCGGCTGGTTGTCGCTGATCCCCATTGTGGGCACGATCGTCTTCCTGATCCTGCTGTTCTTGCCGCCGCGACGGTGAGTGGTCCTCGACGGCCACGTCTTTCTTGGCCCGAGGTCGCCCCTATCGGTGCGGCGCCCTGATCGCGTCCCACCTCCCTTGACCACCCCGCGCCCCCACCCGGCCACCCACGCCAGTATCGTACCAATGGG
>CAZCBM010000236.1:0-5478 GCA_964496805.1 uncultured Rhodospirillales bacterium
GAAGGGTGTCCCCGCCCTGACCCTGGCGCGGATCCGACAGCCAGGGTCAGGGCGGGGACACCCTTCCCGCGCCGCGCCCTGGTGGGTACGGGATCGGCAACGGAGGGATTGAGCCCATGGCAGCCAGTTTGGACAGTTGTCCAGCCCTGGTGTTGAATGCGGACTTCAGGCCGCTGAGTTATTTCCCGCTGTCCCTGGTGGGCTGGCAGGAGGCGGTGAAGTCCGTCTTCCTGGACCGGGTAAACATCATCTCCAACTACGACCGGCGCATCCGCTCCGCCAGCTTTGAAATGCCGCTGCCCAGCGTCATCGCGCTGAAGGAATATGTGCAGCCGCGGGCAAAGCCGGCCTTTACCCGCTTCAACGTCTTTCTGCGGGACAAGTTTACCTGCCAATATTGCGGCAACAAGTTTCGCAGCGAGGACCTGACCTTTGATCATGTGATCCCCCGCTCCCGCGGTGGCCGGACCACGTGGCAGAACATCGTCACCTCTTGCGAGCCTTGCAATCTGCGCAAGGGCAACCGCAGCACCCGCGCCTGCGGGATGCTGCCGCTCAGGGAGCCTGCGCAGCCTGACATGTGGCAATTGCAGGAGAATGGGCGGGGCTTCCCGCCCAATTTTTTGCACGAGCACTGGCGCGACTTCCTTTATTGGGACACCGAGCTGGATCCCTGCTGATCGCGGCCACCGAGACTCTTTTGAGGATCGCTTGGCACCGGGGGGGGGCGCGCCCGCGCGGGCGCCCTTTCCAAAGGGGGCGCCCAAGGATAGGGTCAGCGCCACAGGGCTGCCCCTGCCCCTTTGCCCCCCAAGCGCCGCGCCCCGCCCATGGCTTTTGACAAACGCTTCCTGGATGAGTTGCGCGACCGGCTGCGCCTTTCGGAGGTGATCGGACGAACGCTCAAACTCACCCGCGCCGGCGCGGAGTTCAAAGCCTGCTGCCCCTTCCACAAGGAAAAGACCCCCAGCTTCTACATCAATGACGCGAAGGGGTTTTATCACTGCTTCGGCTGCGGCGCCCATGGCGATGTCATCGGCTACCGCATGCAGCATGACAACCTGTCGTTTGTGGAGGCCATCGAGAGCCTTGCCGGGGAGGCTGGGCTCCATGTCCCCCAACCCAGCCGGGAAGCGCGGGAGGAAGCACGGCAAGCCCGAGATCTTCAGGAGGCGGTGCATCTGGCCGCAGACTGGTTCGCCGCACACCTGGACCGCCCCACCGGGGATGCCGCCAAGCGCTACCTCCATGGCCGCGGCATCACCGCCGAGAGCATCGCGCGCTTTCATCTGGGGTATGCCCCGGCTGACCGCGGGCTGCTGGTGGCGCATCTGGCCGACCAGGGCGTCAGCCCGGCGCAGATGGTGGAGGCCGGTTTGGCCAACCGCTCCGACCGGGATGGCAGCCTCTACAGCTTCTTCCGGGACAGGGTGGTGTTTCCCATCACGGACCGCCGCGGGCGGATCATAGCCTTTGGTGGACGGGTGCTGCCCGGCGCGCCGTCGGATGCGCCGAAATATCTGAACTCCAGCGACACCCCGCTGTTTCACAAGAAGCGCCTGCTCTATGGCCTGGCGCAGGCTCGCCTATGCGTGCGGGAGGGGCATCGCCCCATCGTGGTGGAGGGCTACACCGATGTGATCGCCCTGGCGCAGGCAGGGTTCGGCGCCGCTCTGGCCCCGCTGGGCACAGCCTTCACGGAGGAGCAGGCGCGCGAGGTATGGGCGTTGGTGCGGCCCGGCGATCCGCCGCCGGTGCTGTGTTTTGATGGCGACGCGGCCGGGCGGCGCGCGGCCGGCCGGGCCTTGGAGCGTCTGCTGCCCGCCTTGGCGCCAGATCGCCAAGTGGCCTTCGCCTTTCTGCCCCAGGGGCAGGATCCGGACAGCTTAGTGAGGGCGGGGGGCGCCGCGGCCTTTGCGCAGGCGTTGGAGGGCGCCTTGAGCCCCGTGGAGGTGATCTGGCGGCAGGCCACCGCCGAGGGGCTGCCCACCTCGCCGGAGGCCAAAGCAGCCCTGGAGAACCAATTGATGGGTCAAGCGGATCAGATCACCGATGGCTCAACCAGAACCTGGTACCGCAAAGATCTGCGGGAGCGCCTGTTTGCCGCCCTCCGCCCAGCCCAACGGGCTTGGCGCCAGGCGCCGCCAGGGCGCGCGACCCTGTCACCGCCGTCAATATCGGCCCCTCCGGTGCCACCGCGCAGCGATCAGCAGGTGCGCGTGGTGATGGCGGCGGTGGTGAACCACCCGCGGCTGCTGGATCATCTGGGCGAGGATCTGGGGCAGCTTCGCCCCAAGGATCCCGACCTAAAGGCTTGCCTCACCGCCCTGGTCCAGGCGCCCCCGGAGGCCGAGACCACGCAAGCGCTTTGCGCTCACCTGAGCCAGCAGGGACTAAGGCCGGAGTCCTTCCTGACCGAGAAAACCTATCTGCATGGAGCATTCGCGCGCCCCGGCGCCAGTGAGGCCGAGGCGCTGGCGGGCGTGGCCACCACCTTGGCGGGCCTCGGCGGGCAAGAGGTCTCCGCAGACCTGCGGGCGCGGCTGGATCACTTTCTGTCCGCCCCCGACCCAGGAGGGTTTGAGCAGGTATGCGCGGCCATCCGCGCCAGGGTCTCCAGCCGCCCAACGGTGGCGGTGGACGAGGCCAAGGTGGAAGGCGGAGACACAGGCGCCTTCATCGCCGAATTGGAAGCATGGCTGGCCCAGCGCAAATGACGGCCGGCCCGCGCCCCGATACAGCGCAAACAAACCCCACCGTTCGCCCGCTTGGGGTGCTGCACTGCGACGACTTTGTCCGAACTCTTTCAGGCAAAATTTGGAAATCTGCGCTATTGCCCGTTGTTCGCCGGGGCAGGGGATGCCACATGACAACATTGCCGGGGTGTGGGCCCGTGCGCGCCCGTTGGTGTGAGCAGGTGCTGCCATTGTCCCCTCGGCCCGCCACCTTTTAACCGCTTGGCTTCGGGGCACGACAGCATCCATGGCAACGGACACCAAGACCAAACCTCAGCGTTCCTCCTCCACCAGCGAGGACGGCGGTGACAAGCCCCTGCTGGACAGTCTGGGCGAAGGCATCAAGCGCATCATCCAGAAGGGCAAGACCCGTGGCTTCATCACTTATGATGAGCTGAACGTGGCGATGTCTGCCGATGAGTTCTCCTCCGAACAGGTGGAGGACACCATGGCCATGATCTCCGAGATGGGGATCAACGTGGTTGAATCGGAAGACGATGCCTCCGGGGATGACGACGAACCCGCCGAACAGGAAGAAGAGGCGGAAACCACCAAAGGCAACATTTCCGACGAGGCCGGACGAACCGATGACCCGGTCCGCATGTACCTGCGGGAAATGGGCTCGGTGGAATTGCTCTCCCGGGAGGGCGAGATCGCCATCGCCAAGCGCATCGAGGCCGGGCGCGAGGTGATGATCAATGGCATCTGTGAGAGTCAGTTGACCATTCAGGCCCTGCTCACCTGGTTCCAGGCGCTGCGGGACAACGAAATCCTGCTGCGGGAAATCATCGACCTGGAGGCCACCTACGCCCAGCCTGATGCCGGTGACGAGGACGAGGAAGATGCCGAGGTGGATGTTGATGCCGCCGAGGGCGAAGAGGAAGAAGACGGCGAAGGCGAGGGGTTCGGCAGCGACGACAGCGATGACGAGGGCTTGGGTCTGCCCGCGGGCGCCGATGATGACGATGAGCCCACCATCAGCCTATCTGCCATGGAAGAGCAGTTGATGCCCCAGGTCCTGGAGACCTTTGAAGGCATCGAGCGCGCCTATGGGAAATTGTTGGAAATTCAGGCTGATCGCGCCGCGCTCCTGGCCGGCGGCCAGCCGATCTCCAGCTCCGTGGACACCAAGATCCGTAAGCTGAAAGCGCAGCTTGTGGAGGGGATGAAGAATATCCGCCTCAACAACGCCCGCATCGAGGAACTGGTGGAGCAGCTCTATGGCCTGGACAAGCGCCTGAATTCGGTCCAGGGCAAGCTGCTGCGCGCTGCCGAAAAGTATAAGGTGGCACGCGAGGAATTTCTCCAGCACTATTCCAACTTTGAGAACGATCCCGACTGGCTGTCGAAGGTTGGACAGTTGCCAGGTAAGGGTTGGAAGCTGTTTGCCGAACGCGGCGCGGACGATGTCGAGAAAATCCGGGAAGAGTTCCGCGATATTTCGGCCTTGTCCGGGATGTCGGTCAGTGAAGGCAAGCGCATTGTGAAGGTGGTGCGCAAGGGTGAGCGGGAAGCCGCGCGGGCGAAAAAAGAAATGGTGGAAGCCAACCTGCGCTTGGTCATCTCCATTGCGAAAAAATACACCAACCGCGGGCTCCAATTCCTGGACCTCATTCAAGAAGGCAATATCGGCCTGATGAAGGCGGTGGACAAATTTGAATACCGCCGTGGCTATAAGTTTTCAACCTATGCCACTTGGTGGATTCGTCAGGCCATCACCCGGTCCATTGCGGACCAGGCGCGGACCATTCGGATCCCGGTGCATATGATAGAGACGATCAACAAGATCGTCCGCACCAGCCGCCAGATGCTGCATGAGATCGGCCGGGAACCGCAGCCGGAGGAACTGGCCGAGCGGCTGGGCATGCCGCTGGACAAGGTTCGCAAGGTGCTGAAGATCGCCAAGGAGCCGATCAGCCTCGAAACCCCCATCGGGGACGAGGAAGACAGCAACCTGGGCGACTTCATCGAGGACAAGAATGCCGTGATCCCACTGGACGCGGCCATTCACGCCAATCTGCGGGAGACCACCACCCGCGTGCTGGCCAGCCTCACCCCGCGGGAGGAGCGGGTGCTGCGCATGCGCTTTGGCATCGGCATGAATACCGACCACACGCTGGAGGAAGTGGGCCAGCAGTTCAGCGTCACCCGCGAGCGTATCCGCCAGATCGAAGCCAAGGCCCTGCGCAAACTCAAGCACCCCTCCCGGTCGCGCAAGCTGCGCAGTTTCCTGGATACGTGAGGGTGAGAGGCGGGCCGAGCCTCTCGCTTGGCGTGCGTTCCGCTTAGCTTGTCCCCTCGTTTTCGCTTGTCCCCCCTCTCTCGCCTTGTTACAGCCCGCTTATCTCAGCATGCTAGGAGGCGGCTCATGTGGTGGCTCGGGGATGATAAGGAAGCTGGCCCTCGCGGACAGGACCGCGGGGCCACCGGTCTGAATTATTGACTGGTTGTTGGTCTGGTGGCGCTGGGAGGTCTGGCGGCCGTCACGCGTATTGGCGATAGCGTCGATACGTTGTTCTCCAGTGTCTCTTCAACCTTGGATGAGGCCTCTGCCGGCACTGGCGGAGAACCAGCACCCACGGCGACGTCAACCCCTGTATCCTGTTCGCCCTCTTCCTTTTCCTCGATCAACACGTCCAGCCCAACCACGGGCGGTCAGGTGGCGATCCCAGCCAATGTTGCAGGGTGCTCGTTCACCATCACTGTTCTGGCTGCGGGCGGTGGCGGTGCTGGCGGCGGTGCC
>CAZCBM010000237.1:0-5462 GCA_964496805.1 uncultured Rhodospirillales bacterium
AGGCGGCGCTGGGTCTTTGCCGGGGCAGGGTGTCCGCCGATGCGGGCCCGCCTGCGTGATGTCTGCGCTTGAGCCACGGCCGGGCGCTCTGTATATCGCACGAACACGATAAGTCTGGGTCGGCGATCGAGACCGGTCCACCCCTCCCGAGGAAACACCCCAAACAAAGAAGAGGTTTACCGCGCCATGCTCAATCGCCGCGAATTTCTCACCATGGCAGCCGCCACGGCAGGGCTGATGGCCGCCCAGGGCAGCATCACCCGGGCCGCCGCTCAGCAGGCGCTCAGCCAGGATGACATCCTGCGTTTCGAGCCCACCGGCCAATTGACCCTGCTGCACCTAACCGACATTCACGCCCAGTTGACGCCGCTGTATTTCCGGGAGCCCAGCATCAACCTTGGTGTAGGGTCGGCCAATGGCCGCCCGCCGCACCTGACCGGCAAGGACCTCCTGAATCACTATGGCATCACCCCGGGCAGCCCAGAAGCCTATATGCTCACCAGCGAGGACTTCAACGCCCTGGCCCAGGCCTATGGTCGCGTGGGCGGGATGGACCGGATCGCCACCCTGGTGAAAGCCATCCGCGCTGAGCGCCCGGAGCAGACGCTGCTGCTGGACGGTGGCGACACGTGGCACGGCAGTTGGTCGGCCCTGCAGACTCGCGGGGAGGACATGGTCCGCATCATGAACCTGCTGAAGCCCGATGCCATGAGCAGCCATTGGGAACACACGCTGGGCGAAGAGCGGGTGTTGGAACTGATCGAGATGTCCGATGTGCCGTTCCTGGCCGCCAACATTTTCGATGCGGAATGGGATGAGCCGGTGTTCGAGAGCACCAAGTTCTTTGAGCGTGGCGGCGTCAATGTCGCCGTCATCGGCCAAGCGTTCCCCTATACGCCCATTGCCAACCCCCGGTACATGATCCCCAACTGGAGCTTCGGTATCCGTGAGGATGTGATCCGCGAGAAGGTTCAGGCCGCCCGTGACGCAGGCGCGCAGGTGGTTGTGCTGCTGAGCCACAACGGCTTCGACGTCGATGTGAAGGTCGCCGAACAGGTTGAGGGCATCGACATCATCCTCACCGGCCACACCCACGATGCGCTGCCGGCCCCGCTGAAGGTGGGCAACACGCTGCTGATCGGCTCCGGCTCCAATGGCAAATTCCTGACCCGCTTGGACGTGGCAGTGGACAGCAACGGCGTCACCGATGTGCGCCACAAGTTGCTGCCCATTTTCGCCGACGTGATCGAGCCCGATGCGGAAATGGCCTCCCTGATCCAGGAAGTGCGGGCGCCGTTCATCGACCACCTGAATGAGGAATTGGGCACCGCCGACGGTGTGCTGTATCGGCGCGGCAACTTCAACGGCACCATGGATGACGTGATCTGTGATGCCCTGCTGGAGCAGCGCGAGGCCGAGATCGCCCTGTCCCCGGGCTTCCGCTGGGGCACCTCGTTGCCGGTGGGCCAGCCCATCACCCGGGACTTCCTCTACAGCCACACCGCCATGACCTATCCGGCCGCCTATCGGATGGAAATGACCGGCGAGACCCTGAAAACCGTGCTGGAAGATGTGGGCGACAACCTGTTCAACACCGACCCCTACTATCAGCAGGGCGGGGACATGGTCCGCGTGGGCGGCATGGGCTACAGCATCGACGTCAATGCAGAAATGGGCAGCCGCTTCGGCGACATGACCCTTCTGCGCACCGGCGAGCCCATTGAGGCCGACAAGAGCTATGTGGTCACCGGCTGGGCTTCGGTGAACGAGGGCACCGAGGGCCCGGACATTTGGGACGTCGTTGCTGATTACATCAAGGACAAGGGCGAGATCACCGTCACCCCCAACGATAGCGTCAAGATCCGCTAGGGCGCGTTTCGGTGGGACGCCGGATCTAGCAACAGCCGATCACAGATAAAAAGGGGGAGCCTCACGGCTCCCCCTTTTGTATTGGTCGGCGCCGCAAGCGCCCGGAGTGTTCAGAGCGTTGGACGGCAACGGAACAACGCTACGGAGCGGGATCATCCGGGCGACCTGCAAGGCGCGACAGCAGCGGCACCGATCCCATATCGGTGTCCACTGCTGTAGGGCAATTTCCGATCAGTATGGCCCAGCCCGCTCCGCCCGCATCACCCTCAATCGGTGGACAAGCAGGTGCTGACATTTGTGGCCAGTGCCTGGAGGGTCTGCTGATAGTGTGTGGCACCGGCATCGATAAAGCCGCCCAGCGGATCCATCTCTCCCACCTTCACATCCGTCCCCTCAATGATCACTGAGATCAAAGACGGGTCAAACTGAGGCTCGCGAAAGATGCAGACGACACCGGCGTCCTGGATTCGGGCCTGAATCTCCCCCACTCGGCGCGCCCCTGGACGCACCTCCGGAGAAATGGCCACAGACCCGGCACTGCTCAGCCCATAGGCGGCTTCCAGATACTGGTAGGCGTCGTGGAAGACCAGGAAGGGACGGTCGGCCACCGGCTCAAAGCGTGCCTCCAGCGCCTCGTCCAGCGCCTCAAGATCGGCGTCCAGCGCCTCCAGGTTTGCCTCGTACGTGTCGGCGTTGGCGGGGTCCAGCGCGATCAGTTCATCGGCAACGGCACCGGCGATCACCTGAGCATTGCCGATGTCCAGCCAGACATGGGCATCGATTGCCCCGTGGGCATGGTCGTCGTGGCCATGCTCATCGTGCCCGTCATCGTCATGGCCGTGGTCGTCATGGCCATGATCATCATGAGCGTGCTCATCGTGGCCGTGGTCGTCGTGGCCGTGGTCGTCGTGGCCGTGGTCGTCGTGGCCGTGGTCGTCGTGGCCATGGTCATCGTGGCCGTCATCGTCGTGACCATGATCGTGGTGGTGATGGCCTTCCCAGAGCCCCCCCTCGCGCGCGGGCAGCACGGTCAGCCCATCAAGCGCCACGGCGGTGATCACGCGGGCATCAGTTCCCAGGTTTGCAACAGGGGTTTGCAAAGACGACTCCAGCGCCGGCCCCACCCAAACAACCAAGTCCGCTTCCGCCAGCGCCGCCGCCTGGGACGGCCGCAGGGTAAAGGCATGGGGGGAGGTCGCCCCGTCAATCAGCAGCGTCGGTTCGCCCACCCCCTCCATCAACCGGGTCACCAAGCCATGCACCGGCTTGATGCTCACCACCACGGCCGGCTCGGCCAGGGCAGGGACACTGAGCAGCGCCGCCGCAGCCACACCAAGGGTCAACACGCGTTGATATCTCATCACAGTCACTCTCAATGAAAGGGGGGAAGCCCGCGCCGAGCGCGGTGCCAGGAGGTACGGTCCCGGCAAACCTTGCATCCGAAGGCTGTTATGATATCTCACTTTGTATGTCAATTGCTCGCCAATCGCCCGCTGCCATGCCATCCACCGCCACGCTCCCCCATCTGATCCGTACAGCCGAGCATCGCGCCACCGCGCGCGGCGGTCGCCTGACGCCCATGCGCCGCCAAGTCCTGGAGAGCCTCGCCAGCGCCCAGGGACCAGTCAGCGCCTACGACCTGATGGAGCGCCTGGAGTGGGGCGAGCGTAAGCCTGTCCCCATGCAGGTCTATCGTGCCCTGGATTTTCTGATGGGTATTGGCCTCGCCCACAAGATTGCCACGTTGAGCGCCTTTGTCCTCTGCCGCACACCGGACGCCTGCACCCTGTCCCACTTCCTTATCTGCCGTGGATGCCAACGGGTGGACGAAGTGGTGAACGGGGCCACGCAGGACGCCGTCCAGGCGATGGCCGGCGACCAGGGTTTTCGCCCGGACGGGCTGGTGGTGGAGATTACGGGGCTGTGTGACCCCTGTTGGGCTGAACAGGCCCCCACACCATGACCGGCACCCTGTCCGACACCCCGAACGGCACCACGACCAACACCATGACGCCCCCCATGACCGAACCGCTGATCCGCGCCACAGGGCTGGGCATCCGACGGGGGGGGCGCTGGTTGATTCGCGATGTCAGCCTGTCGCTGGCGCCCGGGGAAGCCGTGACCATCGTTGGGCCCAATGGGGGCGGCAAATCCACCTTGGTGAAAACACTGGTGGGCCTCTTTCGCCCGGATGCAGGAACGGTCACCCGCCAACGCCGGCTCAGCATTGGCTACATGCCACAAAGGCTGGCCCTGGACAGCACCCTGCCCCTGCCGGTGCATCGCCTCATGACCCTGACCCGCCGCTATCCGCGGGCGCAGGTGGAAGCCGCACTGGCCCGCACCGGTGTGGCCAAACTCTACGCCGCACCGGTGACGACGCTCTCCGGTGGCGAGTTGCAGCGTGTGCTGCTGGCCCGTACGATCCTGGCCCGCCCCCAGGTGCTGGTTCTGGATGAGCCGGTGCAGGGCGTGGATTATGCCGGGGAGGCTTCGCTCTATCGCCTCATCGGGGATCTGAAGACGGAATTGGCCTGCGGCGTGCTCATGGTCAGCCATGACCTGCACCTTGTGATGGCCCGCACCGATCGGGTGATCTGCCTCAACGGCCATGTCTGTTGCAGCGGCACCCCGGCCCACGTCACCAGCAATGCCGAGTTTCAACGGCTGTTCGGGCCGCGGGCCGCGGATGTCTACCGTGTCTATCATCACCAGCATGACCACAGTCATGAGCCCGATGGCGGGCTACACCTGGTCCACAGCCAACCCCACGATGCCGCCTGATGCTGGAATGGCCTGAGTTCATGTGGCGCGCCTTGGCGGCGGGCCTGCTGTTGGCCGCCATGGCGGGGCCATTGGGGTGCCTGATCGTGTGGCGGCGCATGGTCTATTTCGGCGATACCATGGCCCATTCCGCCCTGTTGGGTGTGGGGCTGGGCCTGATGCTGCAGGTCAACCTGACGTTGGGTGTTGGGATCATCTGCCTGGGCGTGGCCCTGCTGCTGCTGGCCCTTCAGCGTCTGGGCTCCTTGGCCACGGACACCCTGCTGGGGCTGCTGGCACACTCGGCCTTGGCGTTGGGGCTGGTGTTGGTGAGCCTTTTCGAGGGGATGCGCTGGGATCCCACAGCCTACCTGTTCGGTGACGTGCTGGCGGTCAGTTGGCAGGATGTGAGCGTGCTGGGCGTCACCCTGGCGGTGGTGTTAACGGGTCTTGCTGTCCTCTGGCGCCAATTGCTGGCGCTGACCGTGGACCCGGACCTGGCGCGGGCCGAGGGGGTCAAGGTGGAGGCCCTGCGGTTGGCCCACATCCTGATGATGGCCTGTCTGATCGCGGTGGCCATGAAGATTGTGGGCATCCTGCTGATCACCGCCCTGCTGATCATCCCGGCCGCTGCCGCCCGCTCCCTTGCGCGCTCGCCGGAGGTGATGGCGGCGGCCGCAGCCCTGCTGGGCATGGGGGCCGTCCTCGGGGGGCTGGCTCTGAGCTGGCAGACGGACACCCCCACTGGCCCCAGCATCGTGGTGGCGGCCTTGGGGCTGTTCCTGCTCACCCTGCCCCTGGCCGCCCTGCGCCGGGCCTGAGGGGGACTG
>CAZCBM010000238.1:0-5436 GCA_964496805.1 uncultured Rhodospirillales bacterium
CCTCCAGACCTGGGACGCCCGGCGCGCAACCGCCACAAGCCGCCAGATGGTCCGCGCCATTGACGCCCTGCCGCCTGCCGCACGCGCTGAGGGGGCGTGGGCCAGTTATGAGCATTTTGTCTGAAGCAGTTGCGCGAGCCGTCGAAGCGATCAATGTCTCTTTGGTCGGCGCATTGCCATTCCAGTCTCGGTGCAGTGTCGGTGCAGTCCGCACCGGAGTCGGTTTTTGGCGGTGGAAGGCCTGCGCCTGGCAAGAGGGTCATCGCCATCCCTCTTCTCTTCTGGGTTGAATGGCTGGCCTCCCGTCGCAATGATTCTGCCGTCGATGGTCAGCCCAACTGACCCTGGCGGGGCAAGGATGGGCCAGGCGGACGGGAAAGCGCTCTGGCCTCTGACCGACTCCAAGCAACACGTCCGCAAAAGAGGAACTCCCACCATGCCCAGTGCTCTGATCGTCGGTGCCGGCACCGGCATCTCCGCCGCCTTCGCCCGTCGATTGCATCGGGAGGGGTGGTCCCTGGCGCTGGCGTCCCGCCGCGCCGCCTCTCATCACGACCTCGCGGCCCAGACGGGGGCCCTGAGCCTGACGGGGGATGCCAGTGATCCGCAAACCGTGGCGACTTGGTTCGAGCAGTTGGATGATGGCCCCGGCACACCCGATGCCGTGCTTTACAACCCGTCGGCCCGGCAACGCGGGCCCCTGGTGGAGCTTGATCCCAACGCGGTGGCGGAAGCCCTGCGAGTGACAGCCTTTGGCGCCTTTTTGGTGGCGCAACAGGCGGCGCGGCGGATGCTGCCGCGGGGAACCGGCGCGATCCTATTCACCGGGGCCTCCGCCGGGATCAAGGGCTATGCCCAGTCTGCCCCCTTCGCGATGGGTAAGTTTGCCCTGCGAGGGCTTGCCCAGTCCCTGGCCCGTGAGTTGGCCCCGCAAGGCCTGCATGTGGCGCACTTCGTAATCGATGGGATGGTCGCCGATCCCGAGCGACCGGGCCGGGCGGCGCCCGCAGACAATCCCGACAGCCTGTTGGATCCCGATGCCATCGCCCAGACATATTGGGATGTCATGAACCAACACCGCAGCGCTTGGAGTTGGGAAGTGGAACTGCGGCCATTCTGTGAACGGTTCTGAGTCATCTGTGCCTTGCCTATTCCCCTGGCTCCGTCATCTTAACGGTCACCGTCGCCTTCTTGGAGCCGTGCCATGCTGGACGAGTTGCGTGAGACCTTCCCCCACCTGGATGGGCTCGGCATCAGTGTCATGGTGGCGCTGCTTGCCGAGGCGCCGACCACTCGTGCCCGGCTGGCAATGTCGGTCGGGGAAGACGTCGGGACCATTGATGAGGTTTTGGAACAGGTGAACCCCTGCCTGCTGGTCATGTCCGACACCGGCGCCCAGGGGGTGCTAGACCTGTCTCCCTCCGGGTTGGTGCTGCGCGACCGTATCCTGGGCGTCTGACGCAAGGACGTGGTTGGTGGTGACCCAGGAGGGCCTGCCTGGCGATCGCAGAGCACGTCTCCTGGGCAGCATTCAGCGATTCCGCCAACGCCGAACCTGCTTTAGACTAAGGGTTTGCTTCCCCTGTCTGGTTTCCGCCCTGTGTTCGCCGACCCTACCCCTGTTGCCTCCGCCCAGCCGCCCTTGCAGACCCGTACAGTGCAGGAATGGCGTCCGGGACAGGGGCTCTCCTCACGAACCCGCCCCTTGGCCAGCGAAGTGCCGGTGGCCGTTGCCTACAATGGGATCACCCATGCCGTTGTGATGGCTACCCCTGCCAACCTCCTGGATTTTGCCCTGGGGTTTACGGTCAGTGAGGGCATTGCCCTGCCCGATCAGGTGGGCAGGGGTGAACTTTCCCAAACCGACCAAGGATTTGTTGTCCGGTTGTCGCTGCCCGCCAGCGCGGCTGAGTGGCTGCGCCAGCGCCAGCGCTCCCTGGCCAGCGTTACCGCCTGCGGGCTGTGCGGGGTGCGCGAAATCGGCGAGACCGTGCGGCCGTTGCCGGTCGTCCCCGTTGGCACGCCCCTTCGACTCCAGGACATCCATCAGGCGCTGGAGACCCTCAGGGCCGGTCAGCACCTCAATCAGGCCACTGGTGCTGTCCATGCTGCCGCGTGGCTGCCAGTGGGCGCCTCGGCTGCGACCCATATCCGTGAGGACGTGGGTCGCCATTCGGCACTGGACAAACTCATTGGCTCGCGGTTGCGCGATGGCGAGCGGTTGGACAGCGGTGCGATCCTGATGACCAGTCGTTGCAGTCTGGAACTGGTGCAAAAGGCCGCAACCGTTGGGGCACGGGTCCTGGTGTGTGTCAGCGCCCCGACCGCCCTTGCCACCGATCAGGCGCAGAGGGCTGGCTTGGCCCTGGTGGCCCTGGCCCGCACCGACAGCATGCTGGTGATGACCGATCCACAGGGCGCGCTCCACGGGTGAACCTCAGGGAAACCGTGCCCCCCCGTATCTTGGTGCCAGGTCCGGTGCACCATCCATGGCTGCTGGAGCACTTGGGCGTTTCATCGAAAGACGACGTCCGAGGCCTAGGGCCTGTCCCACCTATCTTGACCGCCCCACGCCCCCACCCGGCCACCCACGGCAGTATCGTACCAACGGGTGGCCGGGTGGGGGCGCGGAGCTGGAGTGGACTCCATCTCACCGAAACGGGCTCTAGGCTTGGTCGCGTTTTTCAAGCCAGAGCGATGTCTCCACAGCGCCAGGGAGCAGCGGCAGCCGATCCAACACCGCCGGCCATGGCTCCGGTCGCTGTTGGTTGAGCCAGTGGCTGGCCCATCGCAGGGCATAGCCACCCCCATGGATCAGGGGCGCCACTGCGGACTGCTCCGCATAGCCGCGCCAGCCCCAAGCGGGCGGATACCCGTTGGGCAAAAAGATGTCGTGGATATGGATCCACACACCCGCGGGCAGGCCGGGCAGAATGCCGTTCAACAACAGATCCACGTCTCCACCGGGCACCAACAGGTGGGAGCTGTCGATCATCAGCACATCCCCCGGCGCCAGGGTGGCAAAGAGGGCTAGATCAGCAGATTGAACGGTCTGGCGGTGGATGGTGATCCCCCCGCCAGCGATGTCGGCTCTGGGGGCTGGATCAATGGCCGTGATCGTGGTCCCAAGCGCCCCGTCCCGGACTGCGCGCGCGAAAAACCGGGTGGAGTGTCCCGACCCCACCTCAATCAATCGGTCCGGCTTAAGCTGCCGGGTGATGGCATAGGCGGCCGCCGCATCCAGGCGCGGGAACCAGTCTTGCCCCCAGCGTGCCTTGTCCGCTGCCCCACCCTGCTGCCCTGGCGCCACGGGAATGCGCTCCAGGTCTGGGGCAAGCGCCTCAATCCAGGACAGGACCTGAGCAAAAGCAGGGGCCGCAGCCTCAAACCAAGGCACCAGCGCCGGATAGGGGCCCGCCGTCTCCGGCGGGGGAACCTGATCGGCATAGCGATAGGGGAGGAAATAGCCCTGCCGACGCAACCCCAGCACCGTTGCCAGCCCCATTTTCAACCGTCTTCCCCGGTGGGACATGTCGATTTCTCCAGCATTAAGCGTGGACCTATGGCCACACGACCGATCACACCTGTCACAGGAAGTCCATTCCATGCTTTCGGCGATCCCAACCTCAGTGGCACAGTGCGCCGCGAAACGCTGGTCAAGAGTTCTCAATGCCCCCTCACCGCTCCGGCAGCCGAATCCTGATGTACTCCCATGACAGCTTCGGCCTGGGTCACCTGCGCCGATGTCGGGAGATTGCGCACCATCTGGTGGAGGCCCGCAAGGACCTGACGGTCCTAATCATCTCTGGGTCGCCCATCATCGGCTCGTTCGATTTCCGGGCACGGGTGGACTTTGTGCGCGTTCCTGGCGTGGTGAAACTCCGCAATGGCGAGTACACGCCGCTCAGCATGCATTTGAACATCCAGGATACGCTGGCAATCCGGGAGAGCATCATCCGGCACACGGCTGAGGCGTTTCAGCCGGATATCCTCATCGTCGACAAGGAACCGCTGGGCCTGCGCGGGGAAATGGGCCCCACCCTCAGCGTACTGAAGAATCTGGGGACTCGGCTGGTGGTGGGTATCCGGGATGTCATGGATGACCCCGACCGACTTGCCGAAGAATGGGAGCGCAAGCAGGTCCTGCCGGCGCTGGAAGACCTCTACGACGATATCTGGGTCTATGGCCTGCCCCACGTCTATGACCCCCTGGCCATACTGGGGGACAACACCCGCATCCGGGAGAAGATGCGGTTCACCGGTTATCTCCAGCGCCAAGTGCCTCGCACCCTACCCGCCACAGTGGCTCCGCCGGATGAGCCCTACATCCTGGTTACCGCCGGGGGCGGCGGCGACGGCGAGGAGATGTTGGACAGTGTTCTGGCCGCCTATGAGTACGACGATTCAGCCCTGTTGCCGGCCCTGGTGCTGACCGGTCCGTTCTTGACCAGCGAAAACCAGCGCCGCTTCATGGATCGGGCCGGACGGCTGTCGCGGGTGACAGCCACTGTGTTTGAGAGCTATCCTGAGCCGCTGATGGCCCAGGCTGCGGCGGTGGTTGCCATGGGCGGATACAATACGTTCTGCGAAATCCTAAGCTTCGATCGCCCGGCGATGATCATCCCGCGGGAGGAGCCACGACGCGAACAGTTGATCAGGGCCTCCCGCGCGGCCGAACTGGGCCTGGTGGATGTGCTGCGCCTGAAGGACGCCCGCGATCCCGCCGTGATGGTGGAGCGACTGAAGCAACTGCCGGGCCGCCCAGTGCCCTCCGCAGCCGGGGTCGATGGGCTGTTGGGCGGCCTTACCCAGGTGGAGCAGATGGTTCAGCGGGTTTTGGACCCAACGGTGTCCGTCTAACCCCCAGCCGCCGAGCCAGCCGAAGAGCCAGCCAGCGCACCTCCGCCCCCAGACCGCGCCGCCCGCCATGAAACCGCCGATCATGGACCCACAGGATCGCCAGCCCCAGGCTCATCCAGACCGTGTGCGCGATGAACATCTGCACGAAGAAGGTCGTGGCCCCGGCCGCATGAAGCGGCAGGGGGGCGAAATCATCCACCATCAGCAGGCCCGGCTGTCCCCGGAAAGGCGCATGGTAGACCACCGCATAGGGGGCACCTGTCCGCAGATCGGTGCCGCCGCCACGGGTGAAACTGACCCGAAGTTGCTGAATCCCAGCCGAAGCCCTGCGCTCGGCCCGGCGAATACGCTGGATCACATAGGGGCGTTGGCCCTCCAACAGGGCCGCGCGGGTGGACGCGCGCCTGCAAGTGATCGCAAGGGTCTGACAGGTTGCCTCAAGCGCCTGCGGATGGTCCTCGGCCAGGGCGGCGGCCACACGCTCAAGGGTGGCCTGCTGGCTATGCATGCCCACCATCATCAGCCCGTGGGTCACCAGGACATGAAACAGTAAGCCGGTGACCACCATGACCCCGC
>CAZCBM010000239.1:0-5408 GCA_964496805.1 uncultured Rhodospirillales bacterium
GGCGACGGCCAGGGGCTCGGGCTCGGCGATGGCGAGGGGCTCGGCGACGGCGACGGGCTCGCGCTCGGCGATGGCGAGGGGCTGGGGCTGGGGCTCGGAGACGGCGACGGGCTCGGCACCGGGGTCGGAGACGGCTCCAACTGTATTGGCGACGGCAACGGCTTCACCGGCGGCACCAAAGCCGTCGCCGTCGGGGACGGACTGGGGCTAGGGGTTGGGCTCGGTGACGGCGAGGGGCTAGGCGTCGGCGTCGGGGAGGGCACCGGCGGCGGCGTTTCCACCAGCGCGGGGAGTTCCCGATCCGGATCGAACACCAGCATCGGAGGCACATCGAGACCCGCAGCGCCGCTGGGCGAAGGGCGGGGGGCCGCGATGGTGGGCGTCCCAGCCTCCTCGGGCAGGATGTCAGGCAGACCATCCCCATCCAGGTCCAGCGCCTCCAACACCAGCGCCTGCCCCTCCACCTCCGTTGATGGGGTTGGCTCCGGCAGCCCCTCTGGCAACTGGGTCAGGTCCAGGGTCGGCGAAGGGACCGGACTGGGGGAGGGGCTGGGAGAAGGCGTCGGAGAGGGGCTGGGGCTGGGCACCGGGATCGGCGTCAGGGCCGGCGTCATCACTGGGCTGGGGCTGGGACCCGGTGACGGGCTTGGCGTGGCAGAGGCAACGGCGACCACGGGCGGCCGCTCCTGCTGAGGCTCCAACGTGATATCCGCCGTGGCGATCCAGAACAGCACCGCCAACGTGCCCACGGTCATCACCGTGAGCACGACCAACGCAACTACGCGCCCGTCCAACCCCCCTTCCGGGGGCAGTTCATCGGGATCATCATAGGTCATGGGCGGTCAACTGGCCTGCATCATCTCCGCACCACAGGGCCTTCTGCCCGGTGCTCCCTGGGTACGCTTCCATAGAGGCCGCATCTTGGCAAGAAAAGAAACGCTTTTTTAATCAATTTGCTAGCGCCTGCGCCTAAGTCTTAACATTAAACACAAGACCAAGCCAAAGACGTTAACTAACGACTCGATTGCACCGCGATCACAAACGCTGCAAACGCAGACCTTCCTCCAAGTCGCTGTGCATCACGCGCATCGTTTGCCCCTGGCGGGCCGCGAGTTTGTTCACTTCGGCCAGACGACGGCGGCTCATCAGCGGTGCCAGGGAGGGATGCAGGGCCAGGATCACCGTATCCCCCGCGATCTCTATACTGCTCTCGGCCAGGATTTCAGGACGACCGGCGGTCAGCGCATGGCAGAAGCCCACCCAGCCGCCATATTGGCGGGCAGAGGCCCGCTCCTCATCGTTCAGCAGTTCCTTCACCAGGGGCGTCCGGCTCATCTTGCTGTCGCCGCCATACCGGTGGAACACGATCAGCCCCAGGATGGCCCGGTCATGGTGACCCAGGGCCGCCGTCGGCAGCCGAAGCACCCGATCATAGGCGTGCTGCGCCTGATAGCTGGGGTGATCCAGCATCGCATGATCCGAGAGGTCCAGGGCCGCCCGGGCCAGGGTGTCGCGGATGGCATGGGGAAGGCTGTCCCGCACGGGGCGCAGAAACCGCCACAGCACTTCAGCGCGCTGCTTGGCGCCGTTGCGAACCGCCAGACGGGCGGTGAAGTCCAGCACAGGGTTGCGCAATCGGTCCTCGGCGGCCAGCCGCTGATACAGCACCCCTTCCCGCAGCCCCTGGCTGCTGATCATGACGCTTTCCACCTGGAAAATGTCGATCAGCCGTGACAGCGCCATGGCGGAGAAGGGCAAAGTAATCGCCCGACTGGAGCCGACACCGCGCATCTTGCGCAGGATACTGGGCTGACGGCGGGCCAACTCGGCGGCCAGTTCGCGCATGTCCTGCCCAGACAGCCCATAGCCGTTGAGCACGTTCAATGCATAGTGGGACTGGTCCAGATGAATGGCGCCGATGGTCCGCCAGGCTCCGCCCACGGCGTACAGGGGCTGCCCCTGGGCCTGGGAAAGCCACGGGACCGCCGTCAGGGTTTGGTCGATGTGGCCCACCACGGCCCGATCCGTGGCGCGATCCCCCAACGGCATCAAATGATAGGGCCCCAAGCGCAGGGAGGCGGTGCACTGGATCCGG
This sequence comes from uncultured Rhodospirillales bacterium, assembly GCA_964496805.1. Taxonomy (GTDB): domain Bacteria; phylum Pseudomonadota; class Alphaproteobacteria; order CAZCBM01; family CAZCBM01; genus CAZCBM01. Next base: position 2,096 of record CAZCBM010000239.1, read on the forward strand.
CCGCGGTCCAGCAGCGCCAAATCCAGGGATCCACCGCCAATGTCGGCCACAAGACCAGTGGCGTCTTTCATGGCGGCCGCGACCCCCAAGGCCGCCAATTCCGCCTCTTCCTCGCCCTGAAGGACGCGGATTTCTAAGCCCAAATCTTTTTCCAGCAGCGCGCGGAACGCAGGACCATCCTGGGCATCCCGCAGCGCAGCCGTTGCCACGGTGAAGGTACGCCCAATGCCCCGCAGGCGGGTGATGGCAGTGAATCGCGACAGGGTCTCATAGGCCTCGGCCTTGCCCTCCGGGCTCAGCAGACCGGTATTCCCCAGCCCACGCCCCAACCCGCACATCACCTTATCTTCATACAGCGGGATGGGTGCGCGATAGAGGCCGTCGTAGACCACCAGCCGCACCGAGTTGGAGCCGACATCAATAACCGCCACCTCCCCGCCGCGGGTGCTGGGATAGGGGGCAGCAGCAGGCACGTCCAGGGGAACCACCAATCACTGATCCTCTGGCAAGGACAGGCGCGGCGGGATCGGCTGCTCTCCCAACGCATCCCCCCGCCCGGAGAGGGAGGGGTTGTTCATGAAATACTCATGGCAGCTGAACTCCTCGCCCGGCGCCGGTTGCACCCGCAGGAAGCTGCCATCTGGCTGCTGATCCCAGCTTTGCAGGGTGTCTTTCAGGTTCGCCACCATGATTTGGTCCAGGACCTGCATGTGGACGGTCTCATTGACCAGCGGCACCAGGGTCTCCAATCGGCGATGGAGGTTGCGCGGCATCAGGTCAGCGGAGCTGATGAACACCAGGGCCCCGCGATGGGGCATCCGCTGGCCATTGCCGAAGCAATAGATGCGGCTGTGTTCCAAGAACCGGCCGATGACTGATTTCACCCGGATATTCTCCGACAGCCCCGGCACACCGCGCCGAATGGCACACATGCCGCGGATCACAAGGTCGATCTCCACCCCGGCTTGGCTGGCGCGGTAGAGTGCCAACACCAACTCTGGGTCCACCAGACTATTGGCCTTGAACCAGATCTGGGCCGGCCGCCCAGCCTTGGCGTGGGCCACCTCAGCATCAATCAGGGTCAGAATGGTGTTCTTGATCCCATCCGGGCTGATGGAGATTTTCTCCAGATCAATGGGGCGTGCATAGCCAGTCATAAAGTTGAACATGGCCGCCGCATCCCGCGCCAAGGCCGGATCGCAGGTGAAGTAGCTCAGATCGGTGTAAATCTTGGCCGTGATGGGGTGATAGTTGCCGGTCCCAAAATGGACATAGGACCGGGTTTCCTCCCCCTCCCGACGGACAACGATAGAGATTTTGGCGTGTGTTTTGAGCTCCAAGAAACCAAAAATGACGTGAACACCCGCCTGCTCTAGCTCTTTGGCCCAGCGAATATTGGCCTCTTCGTCAAAGCGCGCCTTCAATTCCACCATGGCGGTGACGGACTTGCCAGACTCCGCCGCATCGATCAGGGCGGCGACAATGGGGCTGTTATTGCTGGTGCGATAGAGAGTCTGCTTGATCGCCAAGACGTTGGGGTCGCGGGCCGCTTGGCGCAGGAACTGCACCACCACGTCAAAGCTCTCATAGGGATGGTGGACAACGATATCCTTGTGGGCGATGGCAGCCATGCAATCGCCGCCAAACTGGCGGATTCGCTCCGGGAAGCGGGCAGTGTACGGGGTGAACAGCAGGTCCGCGCGCTCCTTGATGATCATCTCCGACAGGCTGGCCAAGCCCAGGGGACGATGGAAGCGCTGAACGTCGATGTTCTGGACATCCAGATGGTGGGAGATGCTGGCCAGCATCCGTTCCGACAATTCCGCGTTGGCGGACAGGCGGATGACACTGCCCTTGCGGCGGCGCTTCAGCAGCACCTCAAAGGTTCGCACCAGGTCTTCGGCTTCCTCATCCAGTTCCAGATCACTGTCCCGAAGCAGCCGGAAGGCCCCATGACTGACAAGGTCCATGCCCGGAAAAAGCTGATGGTAGAATAGAACCACGATATCTTCCAACAGCATGAACCGCGCCTGCGGCCCTGCCCCATCGGTGCGGTCTGGCAGACGCACAAAGCGCTGCAACCCACTGGGCAGCGGCACCAAGGCCTCCATCACCCGGCCCATATCCGGGTTGTTCAACTCGAAAGCGACGGTCACGCCCTTGTTGTAGATGAAGGGGAAGGGGTGCGCCGGGTCGATGGCGATGGGGGTCAGGACGGCAAAGATCCGGCTGGCGAACCAATCTTTCAACCAGGAGCGGTCGGCATCATCCAACTCATCCCGGGTGATCAGCCCAATGCCACACTCCCGCATCAACGGATGCAGCACACGCCAGCACCGCTCCTGTTCCTGCAACAGGGTGGCCACCGCCTCGCTGATGGCCACCAATTGCTCGCCTGCGGTGGTGCCGTCGTCCGCCAGCACACCCACATCCTGATGCACCTGGGCTTTGATGCCCGCCACCCGGACCATGTAAAACTCGTCCAGATTGTTGGCGGAGATCGACAGGAAGCGCAGCCGTTCCAACAGGGGGTGGCGTTCATTGAACGCCTCTTCGAGGACCCGCTGGTTGAAATCCAGCCACGAAATCTCTCGGTTGATGAACAACTCCTGCGGGGAGCGGTCCGCGAAGTCAGTGAATGTCCCGTCCATGGCGAACCCTCTCCTGCGGCGCTGCGGTGCATGGGGGTACAAGCCCCCGGCGGCACCCCGGATGACAGTGAATGCGTGGCCGCAGTTCCCCCATCAGGCGCCGTGATCACGCGGCGTGATCGGGGGGTGTCTGCAACACATCGCGAACGTCGCTGAGGGATACTGTCCGCGCCTGACGGGTCAAGGCCAAATCATTGAGCCGGTGGATGGCGGTCTGAAGGCCGCAGACATCCCGCGGCCCCAGGCTCAGCAGGGCCTCCAGTGCCTCAGGGTCTGGCACCAACTGATAATCGCTGAAGATCTTGACCACGATGGCCAAGCGCAAATCCGCCCCCGGTGCGGGCAGCGCAATTGCCGGCAACGCATGCAAGCGGGAGGTGAGATCCGGCAGCCCCGCTGTCAGCCCCCCCGGTGCGGCGCGCGCACAGATCAACAGCGTCGCATCCTGCGCCAGCAGGGCGTTGAGCAGATGAAACAGGGCCCGCTCCCGCTGCGGTTGGGCAAGCCAGGGCTCCAGCGGGTCCAGGATCAGGGCCGCCTGATAGGGCAGATTGGCTGCCAGGGCCGCCGGCTGCGCGGGATCCAGTTGATCCGGGTCCAGTCGCTGCGCCGCAGCATGGCGGGCGTGAACCGCGGCCAAATGGCTCTTCCCGGCGCCGGCT
>CAZCBM010000240.1:0-2835 GCA_964496805.1 uncultured Rhodospirillales bacterium
CACCTGCTGCGCCACCCCCCGGGCCAACGCCTGGCGGGAGGCGTAAACCGTGATCTCTTCAGGCCCCGTCATGGGCTGATCTCCCGCCACCGCCGCCCATCCCGGTGCATCAGCATCAAGGCATCTTCGGGGCCACTGGACCCTGGGTCATAGGGCAAGGGTCGGGTGCCCCGCTCCTCCCAACCGGCAATGATCGGGTCCACCCAGGCCCACGCCGCCTCCACCTCATCGCCGCGCATGAACAGGGTCTGGTCACCGCGGATGACATCCATCACCAACCGCTCATAGGCATCGGGCATCCGCAGACCGCTTTCCTTCAGCGTCTCGGCAAAGGTCATGTCCAGATGTGCACCGGTGAGCCTCATGCCACCCGGACCGGGGTCCTTGATGGTCAGCGCCAGGGTGATGCCCTCATCCGGTTGCAGGCGAATGGCCAGGACGTTGCGGGTGGATTGTCCCGGCGTTGCCTGGAATACCGCATGGGGCACGCCCTTGAAGGCAATGGCGATTTCGGACATGCGGGCGCGCAGGCGCTTGCCGGTGCGCAGATAGAATGGCACCCCCGCCCAGCGCCAGTTGGCCACTTCCGCCTTGACCGCCACGAAACTCTCCGTCCGACTGTCGGCCTGTGCCACATCGCTCAGATAGCTCTGGGTGTGCCCGAGACCGCCATACTGTCCGCGCACCACATCGTCTGCACGGGTGACCGGGGCCAGTGCGCGCAGCACCTTCAGCTTCTCATCCCGCACCAGGTCCGGTTCAATCCGCGCCGGCGGCTCCATGGCAATCAGGCACAGCAACTGGACCAGGTGGTTCTGGACCATGTCCCGCATGGCCCCGACACCATCATAGTAGAGGCCCCTGCCTTCGACCCCGACCGTCTCCGCCACCGTGATCTGCACATGATCAATATGCTGGCCATTCCACAGGGGTTCAAACAGCGCATTGGCGAAGCGCAGCGCCATCAGGTTCTGCACCGTCTCCTTGCCCAGATAATGGTCAATCCGATAAATCTGATGTTCCTGAAAATGGGCTTCCAGGCTTCGGTTTAGCGCCCGGGCGGAGGCCAGATCATGGCCCAGTGGCTTCTCCACCACGATCCGGGTCCCGGCCCCGGCCAGACCATGGGCCTGGATCTGTTGGGCGATGGGGCCGAAGAAGCGCGGCGGCACCGATAGATAGTGTGCACAGGGCCGCGATGCCCCCTCGGCCAGGCGCCGGGCCAGCGCCTCCCACCCCTCAGGCCCCGCCGCGTCCAGCGCGACATAGTCCATCATGCCCAGAAACAGGGTTAGGGCGGTGGGGTCCAAGTCTTTCGCTGGCACATGCTCGCGCAGCGCTTCCTCCGCCAGGGTGCGGAAGGCATCGGCCGACATCTCGCTGCGGGCGATGGCGACAATTCGGGAGCCGGGCTGCATCTGACCGTCGTGCAGGCGGTGATACAGGGCAGGGAGCAGTTTGCGCCTGGCCAAATCGCCGGTGGCGCCAAATACCACCAGGTCAAACGGGTCCACCGGGACAACGCGGGCAACCATTCACCGGATCCTGTCATGGGGCCGTGGAAGATCTCGCCCCCCCTTGACGGAGAGACGTGCCCCACTGTGGCCTGTTTGGCCGCCGGTGTCTGCGGGAAACGGGCATGCCGCCAGGGAAGCAGGGGGGGAGCAGGATAAGGGACGCTTAATCCCGCCGGCCATGGTCCAGCGCCGGCCGGGTGCCCGCGTCGGCGAAGAAGCTGCCGATGGAATAGGTCAACAGGAAGCGGGGCTTGTCGCTGGTGAAGGGCGCCACCCGATGCTGAAACAGCGGGCTCTGGCTATCGATCAGGGCCACCACGCCTTGTTGGGGTTGTACCCGGGCCGTGACCTCGCGCCCCAGCACATCGCCGCTGTGTCCATCGCGGGTCACCTTCGCCACCTCCAACTGCCCGCCGTCTCCTTCCTCCAGCGTCTGGGAGGTGAGATAGATCAGCAGGGTCAGCACACTGGGATAGTCCAGGTGATCATGCCAGCCCACCTCATACCCGCGGTGGCAACGATAGAGCAGGACCCGGGCATCGGCCACAGCGCTGGACCGATAAAGCGACAGCAGCGGCCGCAGCCACCCCTCCAACAGCCGCTGGCCAATCTGGGCCAGGCCGGGATCAGGGGGGCCGTGTTCAACATGCCATCGCGCGCGGGAGCGGGTGGCGGCATCCGCCGCCCCCTTCATCATCTGGTCGGGGACATAGTCCACCGCCTCCACTTGGCGCAGCAGGGCGCGGGCAAAGGCAGGCTGCAGACGGCTGACCTGCACCCCAGCGCCGAACAAGGCCTCGAAGTCCATCGGATCCAACAACATCGGCGGTCCCCCAAAGGCAGCGGTTCAAGGGGCGGCGGGGGTCAGGGTGCGCCTGACAGACCTGCAGCGCCGCTTACAGCGCGTTTCGGTGCGAGAGAGTCCACGCCAGCCCCCCCCTCCAACTTGGCTACCCCCACCCGGCCACCCATTGGCACGATACTGGCGAGGGTGGCCGGGTGGGGGCGCGGGGTGGTCAAGGTAGGCGGGACGCGCTTTAGCCCACAATGCCCAGGGATCGCCAAACCGGCAACTCCCGTTGGACGACTCCGGTCATCAGGGTGGAGAGGTGGTCCATATGCGCCGCCTCCCCTTTGAGCACGTCGCCATCCTTGGACATCTCCTCGCCCCGATCCATGAGGTCGGTGTAGATCGCCCTGGCCAGGGCCGTGGCGTCGGCGGCCACGCCGCTTAACAGATGGCGCAGGCCCTGCAACTCGAAGGCATCCACCATCGCGCCACACCCGCCCACCGACCCCGGAACGGAAGCATTGATGC
>CAZCBM010000240.1:2845-5366 GCA_964496805.1 uncultured Rhodospirillales bacterium
GATGCGGACCGGGTCGATCTCCAGCCAGCGGGCCATTTCCACGGCAAACCGCCGCACGCGATCCGTCGGCGCCGTCACCCCAAAATCCGGGTTGGCGTAGCCCGGCCCCACCAGCAGCGTGGCAATCCGCTCCGGTGGTGCCTTGCCCCCGCGGGCCGCGGCCATGGCCGCCAGGCTGCCGATGCTCTGGGGGCCATCCAACAGGGCCTCCAGGATCGGGCGGTAACTGCCTTGATCCAACTCAACGGTGCCGATGGGCAGGTCCAGCTTCAAACTGGCGGTCTGAGGGCTCATGCCCAGGGTCAGGTTCACCGCATCCAGACGGGCCTGCTTGCGGTAGGCCGGCATGGGGGAGGGCCCCTTGATATAGATGTCCCGCCGGAACCCCCGACCAGCGCCCACATCCTCCAGCAGCATCCGTGCCGAGGGTGACGGCAAATCCTCCAGGAACTCCAACAACTCCTGGCTGAGATTCAGGGAAGGGATGTTGGCGGTCAGGGCGCCATGGGCGACGAAGGTCAGCTTCTCGTCCGCCATTTCCGCCACCACGTCGGGGCTGAAGCGGACATGCCAGGCTTCGTTCAGCAGCTCATGGGCCAAGTAGGAGCTGCGCTCGGTGGTGGCATGGCCCTCGAAGCGCTCCAGCAGCGGCTGGGAAATGGCCTTGCTGTCGGTCATGTCATTGACCATGCGGGCCAACTTCAACCCCGCCACGGCGCGCTGGTTGCTGGGGCCATGGGTCAGGGCTGCCCCCTCCATCACCACGCGCCGCAACACCATCCCCATGGTCCAGCCCGGATAGCAGTTGTAGCTCAACTGGGCCATGCCACCGGGGCGCAGCAATCGGCCAAACAGCTGGCGCACCCGGGCGACATTGTCCTCCGTCACCCAGCTGTAGATCCCATGGGCGACCATGAAATCGGCGCTGCCGGCCGGCACGGGACAGGCGTGCAACCAATCCTCAAAGCTTGCCTCATAGAAGTGGACATTCTCCAGCCCGGCCGCCTGCTTCAGGGCATTGGCCCGGGCGATGTGGCCGGGCATGAAATCCATGCCCACAAAAGTGCCGTGGGGGTTGGCCGCCGCGGCCACCAATAGGCTGAGGCCGGTGGCGCAGCCCAATTCCACAAAGGTGAAGGGCTGCGCCGGGTCTGGCGTTTCAAACCCGCACAGCAGGGCCGCCAGGGCCATGTGAGCCGGCGTGTGCTCCCGGAAATAGCTGGAGAGATAGTCGATATCGGTGACGTAGCCGCCAGACCAGGAGGACATGGGCTCTTGCCTCAGCGCAGGATAAGGGACGGGGCAAGGGGGGAACAGCCGCAGGCCCCATCCTCACCGGTGGACCGGCACCCTCTCAGGGTACCGGGGTCCATGCAAGAGAGCCCTGAGGGTGAGGAGCCGCAAAGGCGGCGGCGGGGCATTTCGGGGGCGCCGGGCCTAGTCTGAGCCCCAAAGTGGCAACGCTACGGAGGGGATCATCCGAGCGACCACCAGAAAGCTACTGCAGAGGCACCCATTCCAAATTGGTGCCCCTGCTGTCGTGCAGCCCAAAAAAAGCAAGCTGGATGCCGGCGGCATCAACCGGCGGGCATCGACCAGCCGGTAGCGGCTGCGATCATAGGGCAGATGGCATACCGGCCATCCTGGGGCAGGCAGGCAGGCTCGCCTGCTGCCTTAGGGGGGCGAAAGAGGATTGGGACCCCTGCCAAGGATCAGAAGGGCAACTTCATGCCGGGGGGCAACTTCATCCCACCCATCAGCTTCTGCTGCTCTTCTTCCATCACGGCGTCCAGCTTGCCGCGGGCGTCATTGATCGCAGCTACCACCAAATCCTCCAGCATCTCTTTATCATCGGCGTCGATGACGCTGGGATCGATGCTGGCGCCGCGCGCCTCCCCCTTGCCGGAGAGCACGATCTTCACCATGCCGGCCCCGGACTGGCCCTCGATTTCCATCTCGGCCAGCCGTTCCTGCATTTCGGCGGCCTTGGTCTGCATCTGCTGGACCTGCTTCATCATGCCGGCGAGGTTCTTCATTTCTCAGCTGTCCTTCTCAGGCTCAGGGGGGGCAACGTTTTGAACGGTGGCGCCAGGAAAGGCTTCTAGCAGGGCCGCCACCAGGGGCTCCGCTTTCACCGCCTCCCGCTCCGCCAGGATGGCCGAGCGATCCTGGATGTCCAAGGGATCATCACCGCCTTCCTCCACCCGCACAATGTCCCAGTCAACACCGGTCCATTCGGCCAACCGCTGACGGATGTCGCGCAATTGGCTCACGGGGGCCGCTGGGTCCAGACGCAGGCTGAGGAAGCCGGGGCGATAGTCCACCAGATAGGCCTGGGTCAACAGCAGGCTGTGCAACCAGATCTCGCCGCGTTCGCGAAACAGGGCCACCATCTCCCGGAAGGTCTCCGGCAGAGCCACCGGGGTGGCGGGCGCGGGCGCGGAGGTCGGCGAAGGGGCGGAGGATGCCACGGCCTCGGTCGGGGGTGCCAAAGCTGAAGCCACCCCAGGGCTGGCGGCAT
>CAZCBM010000241.1:0-5355 GCA_964496805.1 uncultured Rhodospirillales bacterium
CTTAAAGGTAAATCATTCATATCTCCGGCTAATAATATTGGGTAAGGACAGGATTAATGCCCGGCGTGGGCGAACGGGGCGCCGGCGCCTGGGGAGGCGGCTCGCCCCCACCGCCCCCGCCACCAAAACCGTAGGAGCCGCCGCCGCTGGCCGGGGTTGGCGCGGGAGGCTTGTCCTTGGGGGGAAATCCGTGGGTGGCCATGGTCCTGCAAACTCCCTCAGCGCTGGGTGAGACTCCAAGCCGGCAGCCCCCAAAAGCGGTTGTGCGTTCCCAGGGATAACACAACCGCTTCACAGATAACTGTGTCCGCCCTTGCTACCGCGCTCAGCGCTCCCGCTGAGGCTGACGGGACGATTGGGGGCACCACCATGCACGCCGTTTGCTATAGCCAATCGGCCGGCCCCCTGCAACCCGGGCGGGGCGGGGCGCCGGGCTGTGCTGGGGCTGGGACGCCCTGCCCGGTCTCCCGCTCAAGGGCGCTGGCGGCTCACGCCCGCAGGGTCTGCGCCACCGCTGACAGCACCCGCGGATAAAGGCGATGTTCCTCTACCAGCACCCTGGCCGCCAAGGTCTCGGCTGTATCGTCGGCCAGGATGGGCACCCGAACCTGATCAATCACCGGCCCCGTATCCATGCCCGCATCCACCCAATGGACGCTGCACCCCGCCTCGGTCTCGCCGGCTGCCAAGGCGCGGGCATGGGTCTCCAGGCCAGGATAGGCAGGCAACAGAGAGGGGTGGATGTTGATGATCCGCTGCGGCCATTGCTGGATCATCCAGGGGCTGAACAGGCGCATGAACCCTGCCAAGGCGATCAGCCCCACCCCGGCCTGCCGCAGGGCCCCGTCAGCATCGGCCTCCCAGTCTTCCCGCTGCGCCCGGCGCCACGGCCGGACCCACGTGGGGATGCCTGCCGCTGTGGCATGGGCAAGCCCCGGCGCCTCTGGCCTGTCACTGATCACCAGGGCGATTCGCGCCGGGTAGGCCGGGTCGGCAGCGGCCTGGATCAGGGTCGCGGCATTGGAGCCCCTGCCGGACAGGAAGATCCCCACCGGCAGCTTGTCGGGGGAGGGAGTGCCGCTCATTCATAGACAACCTGAGCCGGGGCTTGGGGATCGTCGGCGGCCACCACCTGCCCGATGGCGTTCACCCGCTCCCCGGCGTCACGAAGGGTCTGCGCGACACCCTCGGCGGCCTCAGCCGCCACCACTAGCACCATGCCCAGCCCGGCATTGAAGACCCGGCGCATTTCCTCGCGCGCCACCGGCCCGGCCTCTGCCAGCCAATCGAACACCGGCGGCGTGGGCCAGGCGGCCTCGGCCACCTGCGCCTGCATGCCGGCGGGCAACACCCGGGGCAGATTGCCCGGCAGGCCACCGCCCGTGATGTGGGCCAGCGCCCGCACGGCGCCGGGATGGGCGCGCAGGGCCGCCAGCACCGGCAAAACGTAGATCCGCGTGGGGGTCAGCAGGGAGGCCCCCAGGCTGCGCGTGAGGTCAAAGGGTGCAGGAGCACTCAAATCAGCCCCAGCCGTGGCCACCACCCGGCGCACCAGGCTGAACCCGTTGGAATGGACACCATCGCTGGCCAGCCCCAGGAGCACATCCCCCGGCAGCACCTGATCGATCCTGGGCAACAGGTCACCGCGCTCCACCAGTCCCACCGCAAACCCGGCCACATCATAGGTCCCGGCGGCATAGAGGCCCGGCATCTCCGCTGTCTCGCCCCCCACCAAGGCGCAGCCCGCGCGGCGACACCCCTCCGCCACGCTTGCCACCACATCGCTCAGGACGGCTGGCTCCAAGGCCCCGGTGGCCAGATAATCCAGGAAAAACACCGGCTCTGCCCCTTGGGCCAGCAGGTCGTTCACGCACATGGCCACCAGGTCGATGCCGATGGTGCCATGATCCCCCACGGTGCCCGCCAATTCCAGCTTCGTCCCCACCCCATCGGTGGCCGCGACGATCAACGGATCGGTGTAGCCCGTGGCGCGAGGATCGAAGACCGAGGCGAAACCGCCCACCCCGCCCATGACGCCGGCCCGGCGGGTGGCGGCGGCCAGAGGGGCGATGCGAGAGACAAAGGCATCGCCGGCGTCGATATCGACGCCGCTGTCTCGGTAAGTCAGGGGGCCGGTCATGGCGCGGGGGTCCCTTCAGCGAACGGGCTCAGTGGTGACACATCCTGCCCGTTTACAGCACCTTCTGCCTCGGCGGAATCGCGGAACGCCGTCCAGGGGGCGAAATCCAGCACGGCTCTCGCGGGGAGCACCGATTTGGAAGCCATGGTCGCTCGGATGGTCCCGTCCAGGGGCAGTGCCTTCGGGGTCTTCTGCTTCAAGACGGTGGTGCCGAAGCCAAGCCGCCTGCCCAGAGGGACGGGGGCAGCAGCCGCAGCGGCTGCCGCTCGCCATCACAAGGGACCTGCGGTGCCTGACAGTGGGCACACACACCGCACCCGACGAGGCGGGCGGCAAGACATCACCGGCCCCAAGGCACCCTGCCTGCCCCTCCGACCAGGCAGAGGGGACACGGTCTAGGGTGCTGGACCCGGGCCCAAGCCTTGCATTGAACAAGTCATAGCCCAGGGGAGCCGGACAGGGCTTAATCAGCCCTGGGCAACCCAGCGGCCTTGGCCGTCGCGGCAATACACATTGTCCTGCTGGATCTCACGACCCTGGACATAGGCCACTTCCCGCACCCGGCGGCATTCATAGCCAGCAGCGGTCTTGCCGGTGTCCACGACCTGGCTGGAGCCATAGACCCCCTGGTTCTGCTGGCTGTTCCAGCTGATCTGCTGGCCGCCACTGCCGTACACCGGCGCCTCCAGGGCGTTGTAGGTGGCCTGCTGGGCGCGGAGGCGGTCCGCCTCATCCAGTTCTGCCCCGATGGCGTTACCGGCGGCAGCGCCGACGATACCGCCCAGGACGGTCCCCAGGATCGCCGCGTTGGTGCCACCAACGGCGCGGCCAATGGCGTTACCGGCCACGGCGCCGCCAACGCCACCGACAACGGTACCGACACCCTGTTTGTTGGCGGTGCAGCCACCAACCACAAGGGCGCCGCAGAGGGCCAGAATGCTGGTGGTCTTTGCGATGGACACCATGGGGTACTTCCTTTCAGTCCGGGTGGGCGTCGAACGCCCCTTGGAAAAATAACGGTGACCGCCGGCCCCTGCCCAACGGCAGAGGAACCAACAGTCTGTAGGGTGTGTATCCCCAACCTGTCAGCTGTCGTCAACGCACAGGACGTTGAAAGACCGCGAGGCGGCGCGACAACCGTCACCGCACCGAGCCAGGCGCCAGACCAGGCACCAGCCCTGACAGGGCCAGCTCTGGTTGACGCGACAGTTCTGTCTCGTTGGTCCAGTCTCGTTGGTCCAGTCTCTACGGTCCAGTCTCGACAGTCCTGCCGCAGGTCTTGGCGTGACAGGTCACGCCCGGGCACCTATGTCTGATGGACACCAACTATGGCGACTTGTGGGACTATAAGCATGGCAGATGTGGCACTTCCGGGGACCGATGGAGGCAATCCGGTCGATCCTGCCCAACGGGTGCAGCACCTGCGCCGAACGCTGGCCCTGTCCCGGGGGGGCAAGGTCCAGTTCCTGGTGGATCCCCGCGTTTCCTTTGCGCCCGCGGGCAGCTTCAGGGGGCCAGAACTGAGCCAAATGGCCCTCAAGGAGCGCACGATCCTGCTCAACCCGGCCGGCACGGACGCGCAATTGGTCCAGCAACTGGCCAAGCGCTGCTTTGAGGGCAATGTCCAGCGCTACAAGGACCGCTTTCGCACGCTGGCGCTGATCGAGAAGGTGCCTGGTGTGCGGGGCCTGTGGGCACGGATCATTGAGACCATGACCGATGCCGTGATCGATGATCTTGTGAGCCTTGACCTGCCCGGCTTCGCCGACCTGCCCCGCTTTCGCCCACGCCTGGACCGCGATGCCACCTCCGCCAAGACCATCGAGGAGATCCTGGAGGTGGTGAACCACGGCATCGACGGCTATGCCCGCCGCCAGGCTGCCAGCGACCCCGCCTTTCGCGCCCGGGTGAGCGCGATCACGGATCCCGCCGCGTGGTAGTTTGTTCTGGTGGCCTCGGCGCCGGACTGCTATCAGCGCGGGGAATGGTGTTGGGAGGGAGCTCCGGGACCGATGGACACGTATCTGATTGCCAGCCTCGTCATCGGGGGCATCATCGTTGTGGGCATCATTATCATGGTTGTCCGCTCCCTGCCGCCGCGGGTCAGCACGGACCGCAACGCGCTTAAGCGCGCTGACACCATTATCCACGAACGCAAGGATCAACCGCCGCCCAACTTCATCGGCGCTGCCGGTGGCACCGAGGGCTCTGCCGTTGACCTGACCAAATCAGACGCCCGGGCGGATGGTGACATCGCCGACAGCTTGGCGTTGCTGGAGGCCGAACAAGAGGATTTGGCCGCCCGCACCCGACCCGTGGCCTACATTACGCTAGGGGAGGTGACCTTCCCCGCCCTGGCCGAAGTGTTGGAGTTCGCCCGGGGGCGCTATCCCGACCTTGGCGCGTTGGAGGCCCCCGCTGACACCTTTGGGCAGGGGCCGTTCGAGGTGAAGATTGGCAATGGCCGCTTCCACATCACCTATCTGTCAGAGCCCCTGCCGTGGCGCAGCCTGAGGGACGCCTGCGGCCATGCCCGCTGGTGGCCGGACGCCACCCGCGCCATGAAGCATCATGTGGGTGCGATCAAGCTGGAGCTGGTGGAGAGCGTCGACCGGGCGGACCACATCGGCAATATCGTGACGCTGACCGCCCTGGCCGCCTCCGTGGGGGAGGTGGCGCAAGGGACAGGCTTTTATTGGCCCGCAGGCGGCATGGTGCACCCCACAAAAACCTTGCTGGCCCTGGTGGACGCCATCCCCAGTGGACGCATCCCGATCCAATTGTGGATCGATGTCCGCGACTATGTGGACCCTGATGGCAGCCAGGGGGTCGAGACCATCGGCATGATGCTGTTCATCAACCGGGAGGTGGAGACCGAACCCAAGGAGGAGGTGAGCATCACCGATGCCCGTGGGCAGGCGCGCGATGCCATCAGCTATATTCTGGAACACGAGAGCACGCCCGGCCATGGCTCCACGTTGAATGTGGGCTCAGGCCGCATGTTCGTGCGCCATGCCATGAGCCGTCACAACGCCACCCTCCCGGTCCTGAACCTGGAAGCCCAATAGGCGCAATGGCCCCTGCCCGACTCCGCGTCGCCGGGGACAGGTGCAGCCGGCTGATGTGCTGGGCTGATGCGGCAGGAAGGCGGCAGGGAGATAGAGACCAGCGATGCGGCTTGGGGGCACAGCCGAGCTGCCAGCCCCTCCCTGGAT
>CAZCBM010000242.1:0-5320 GCA_964496805.1 uncultured Rhodospirillales bacterium
CCCCAGAGTGGCAACGCCACGGAGGGGATCATCCGAGCGACCACCAGAAAGCGACCGCAGAGGCGCCGTTTCCAAATCGGCGTCCACTGCTGTAGGCGGCGCCAAGCGCGCTGACAGGCGGGGATGACGGCAGGTAACGCCCCTTACGTTCCCTCTTCCAGCAAGCGTCGGTAGCGCTCGGCTTCGGCCTCGATCTGGGATTGAAGGGCGGCGTCCAGGGGCCGGGACGGGCCGATGCCCTCCTGGAATTGGGCCAGATAAGCCGCGGAACTCAGCACAAACAACTGGACCCGTTCCGCCGACCGGTTCTCCCGCCAGACCCCTTGCAGCATCGCCAGCATCCGTCCCTTACTGGCCGGTAACAGGCTCTCATCATGAACGGTGACATAGTCGTTGGGCTGGCGGTCCAGCAGGGTCTGCCACGCCTCCATCAGGTGCTGTTGTTCTTCGGGGCGCAGCGGTGGGGGGCCCTGAAGCAGCCCGCCGTCGCCGTCACCCTCCGGCTCTGTTGAGCCGCCCAGCGCGGCGGCCCGATCCTTCAGCCATCCCAGCCCTTGGTCCAGCGCCCGCTGGACCCTGGCCTTGATGTCCCCTGTGCCTGCCATGTGGGGCTCACTCCCATTCGATCGTGCCCGGAGGTTTGGAGGTGACATCATAAACCACGCGGTTGATCCCCCGAACCTCATTGATGATGCGGCTGGCCACCCGGCCCAGAAAGGCGTGATCGAAGGGGTAGACGTCCGCGGTCATGCCATCGGTGGCGGTAACGGCCCTGAGCGCGCATACCTGATCATAGCTGCGGGAGTCCCCCATCACCCCCACAGTGCGCACCGGCAGCAACACCGCGAAGGCCTGCCAGATGGCGTCATAGAGCCCGGCGGCCCGGATCTCCTCCAGGAAGATCCTGTCAGCGGCGCGCAGAATGTCGGCGGCGGGCTTGGTCACCTCCCCTGGAATGCGGATGCCCAGGCCAGGGCCAGGAAAGGGATGGCGCCCGATGAAGCCCTCGGGCAGGCCAAGCTCCACCCCCAGGCGCCGCACCTCATCCTTGAACAACTCCCGCAGTGGCTCCACCAGGCCCATGTTCATGCGCTCCGGCAGTCCCCCGACATTATGGTGGGACTTGATAGTGACGGACGGGCCGCCGCTGAAACTGACGCTCTCGATGACGTCGGGATACAGCGTACCCTGCGCCAGAAAGTCAGCGCCGCCGATCTTGGCGGCCTCGGCCTCAAACACGTCAATGAAGGTGGCGCCGATGGCTTTGCGCTTGGCCTCCGGGTCGGTAACGCCCGCCAGCCGGCCGAGGAAGGTCTCTTCGGCCTCCACCCGGACGAAGGGGATCTGGAAGGTCTCCCGAAACAGCTGTTCTACTTCGTCGCCCTCGCCGGCGCGCAGCAGGCCCGTGTCCACAAAGATACAACTGAGTTGGTTGCCGATGGCCTCATGAACGAGCTTGGCGGTGACCGCGCTGTCCACACCGCCGGAAAGCCCGCAGATCACCCGCTTGTCGCCCACCTGGGTGCGGATGCGCTGGATGGCAAGCTCGCGATAGCCGGCCATGGACCAACTGCCGTCACAGCCGCAGACCTTCAGGGCGAAATTGGCCAGCAGGTGCGCGCCATGGGGGGTATGGGTGACCTCGGGATGGAACTGCACCCCATAGAAATGGCGGCTGTCGTCAGCGATCACGGCAAAGGGGGTGGAGGCATTGGCGGCGACCACGCGGAAGCCCGGGGGCAGGGCCGTGACCCGGTCGCCATGGCTCATCCACACCTGCTCCGTGGCGCCCTGGGTCCAGACCCCGTGGAACAGATCGCAATCCTGGGCGATGTCGATGAAGGCACGGCCAAACTCCCGATGGTCGCTTACCTCCACCCCGCCGCCCAACTGCGCCACCATGGCTTGCTGACCGTAGCAGATGCCCAGCACCGGCAGGCCGGCGGAGAAGATCGCTTCCGGCACGCGGGGGGCCGTGGCCTCGGTCATGCTGGCGGGGCCACCGGAGAGGATGATTCCGGCCGGGTCAAAGGCCAGCATGCGGGCGGGATCGGCATTGAAGGGCAAGATCTCGCAATACACCCCGGCTTCCCGCAGGCGCCGGCCAATCAGCTGGGTGACCTGGCTGCCGAAGTCGAGGATGAGAAGGCGATTGGCGGCGGGCATGGGGCAGGATCCAAGGGCAAAGGACAGGCATCAGGGAATGGGGCTGGTCTTGCCCCAGGTGTTGGGGGATGTCGAGAGCGTGCCGACGGCGCCGCAGCATTTGCGGTCTCTGCCACGGGCCATCCCGGGTCATCCCAGGGTCATTCCAGGGTCATTCCAGGGACGTCGCGGCCCGGTAGCCGCTGCGGAGGCTGCCCTCGATGGTTGCTGGCAGGCCGGTGTCTGTCCAGTCCCCGGCTAGGGCGAGATTGGAAGGGGAGGAGGGCAGCGAGGGGCCAGGGGGTGCGCTCCCGAGGGCCCGTGTCTGGGGCTGGCTTAGGGCCGCCCCAAGGGCTTGAGAGGGGCGGCGGGCCACTTGGTCCGGGCTCTGGTGGAAGGTAGCGCGCCGCTCCACCAGCAAGCGCGCCGGGGGCTGAGGCGTATCCGGCGGTAGCGCCAGCGCCTGCCTCACCTCCTGCCACAGATGGCTGAGCAGTGCCGCTTCCCCTTGGGCGGCGTCCACCCCCAAGCTGTTGGCCGCGGACACGGTGAGGCTGATCACATCATCGCGCACGAAGATCCAATGGGTTGTGGCCCGGACCACGCCCAGCAACGGCCCCTCGAAGGGCACTGGCGGCGGGTGGGGAAGCCGAAAATGGGCGTTGAGAATGCTGTCCTCGCCCTCGGGCACCACCAGTCCCGGCAACAGCCGGGCCGCGGCCGCCGGGGGCACCGCCAGGATCACCCGCTCGGTCTCGGCCACGGCAACCCGCTGGCCTTTCAGCACCAAGCCCGAAACACGACCGTCTTGATGCTCCAACTCCCCCACCAGGGCCCGAAAGCGGATCGCTGCCCCCTGGCGCTCCAGCCACGCCACGGCCGGATCCACAAAGGCGGGCCCCAGCCCCTCCCGCGCCACCAGGGGGCGGCAGGCCCTTTCTCCCTTGGCGAACGTCTCCCGCAGGACCCGCGCCAGAACCTGTGCCGACGCCTGTTCCGGCACGGTGTTCATCACCGCCCAGACCAGGGGATCCCAGAACCGCTCCCGCGCCAAGGCAGAGAGAGCGCCATAGCAGTCCGCCACGGTGGCCGCCGGTCCGGCCCGCAGCAGGCGCAGGCCCGGCAAATAGTCCCTCAGTCCCACCCCCGGCAGGGGGCGGGCCAGCACCCACCAGGGCAGGGGCCCCGCGTTGGGACGCATCACCCAGCGGTCCCCGGTGGCCAGGTCCACAAAGGGCAAGCGGGCGCGATCCGGCCCGATCAGCGCGTCAGTCGGAGCCCCGATGGTGGCCAGGAAGCGCTGCACATGGTCATTGCCGGACAGCACCAGGTGATTGCCGTTGTCAATCAGGCATCCCAGGCGGGAATCGTGAAAGCTGCGGCAGCGCCCGCCGGCCTGGGGTGCGGCCTCGTACAGGGTGACGGGCAAGCCTTTGGCAGCCAGCGACACCGCGGCGGCCAGCCCGGCCAAGCCCGCGCCAACAACATGCGCTGCCCTGGGCAGTCCTGGCCCTGATGCTGTCGCAGCGGGGCTCACCGGATCGGCGCCCAATAGGCGGCATAAAGGCCCCGTTGCAGCTTTTGCCGCTTGGAAAGGGACAGCGGGATCACCTCCCGTGACCAGTCTGCCGCCCGCATCGCGGCCAGATAGCCCTCATAGACACCCATCATCATCAGTGCCGGTCGGATCTCCCGCCGGGGCAGGTTTGGCATGTCCGCCCGCGCGGCGGCGAAACTCTGGGCAGCCTCTTCCCCCAAGTCCCCGCAGACGGCCACCAGCGCCGGCGACCCCAGCAGCGCCGGGAGGTCGGGGGCCTGATGGGCCGCCAGCAGGTCGGCCGGCAGATAAAGCCGCCCCAATGCGGCATCCTCCTCCACATCCCGCAGGATGTTTGTCAACTGGAAAGCGCGGGCGAGGTTGAGCGCGAACCGATCCCCCACGGTCAGGTCCTGCACCCCGAAGATGCGGATGGACAGGCGGCCCACGGTGCCCGCCACCCGTCGGACATAGGCTTCCAGGCGTGCCCGCGGGGGCGCTGCGGCCCCCCAGGTGGCATCCATCTCCATGCCTTCGATCATCAGCAGGAATTCCCGCTGCGGCAGATGGAAGGCCTCCACGGCCTCGGCCAGCGCCAGGCCGATGGCCGAGCGGGGCTTGGCGTCATACAGGGCCTCGATCTCCGTCCACCAGGCTGCCAGCAGTCGCTCCCGCTCCTCAGCCGGCCAGGGGCCGTCGGCGATATCATCCACCACCCGACAAAAGGCATAGAGGGCGAACATCGCATCCCGCCCCGTACGGGGCAGCAGGCGCATGCCGGCGGTGAAACTGGACCCTGACCGCTTGACGATGGCCCGTGTCAGCCCGTGCACCGGCGCATCCGCCGCCACCGGGGTGGGGGCCAGATCATCCAAGGTGACGCCATCAGCCACGGTTTGCGGCGGTTCAGATCGGGAACTCTGGGTCATTGGGTGCTCTGTGCCGAGCGGGTGGGCGGGACGGAGGCGCGGGTCAGCACCAGCCACAGGCCGCGCAAGGCCGCCTGGGCAAAATGGCTCTTGCGCGCCTTCACCCGCTGGGCCACGGGGTCGTGGCGGCCAAGCAGAGCCATCAGGCGATGGGCCAAGGACAGGATGGCTTCGCTCTCGGCGGCCAAGCGCCAATCCCTTAGCTGGCGGCTCAGGGGGCGGGCCTGGCGCATCAGGTCCTGACAGTGATCCAGGCAACGGTCGATCACCTGGCGCACCGGCGCGCTGGCTGCCGGCAACGCCAGATCCTCCACCCGGCCCCCTGCCTCGATCAGCCAGGGTTCGGGCAGATAGACTCGGTCCAACTGCTGATAATCCTCCGCGCAATCCTGAAGGTGGTTCAGCACCTGCAACAGGCTGCACAACGCATCGGAGGCTGGATAGCCCGCCGGCGCCTCCCCATGCAGGTCCAGCAGGAAACGGCCGACGGGATTGGCACTGACGGCGCAATAGCTCATCAGGTCCTCCCAGTCGCGATAGCGGGTCTGCGTGGCATCCCGGCGAAAGGCCACCAGCAGGTCCCGGGCATGCCGGTCGGTGACGCCAGCCTGGGCCAGGCTGGCCGCCAACCGGGGGGCCGAGGGCATCCCTGCGGCCTGGGCCTCGGCCGCCGGCATGGCCCCTGTCAGGGCGGCCTCCATCTGATCCA
>CAZCBM010000243.1:0-5285 GCA_964496805.1 uncultured Rhodospirillales bacterium
TGATCGCGCCGCGTTCATGCTCCAGGTCGTAGCCCATGCTGTCCTGGCAGCCGCGCAACTTATCCAACTGGGCCTGCAGCGCCAGGGCATCCGCACCGGTCATGTCGGTGTCTTGGGGTCCCCGGAGCCCTTCCACGGCGGTCAGCACGCGGGAAATCTGGGTGTGGAAGATGGACACTTGGCTGTCGGCATCGGGCGCGCTCATCCGCGGGATGCGCGCCATCATCATGGCCCGCTCGTCGCGATAGGTCGCCAGACTGTCCGTGGCCCCGGACACCGTCTGCTGAACGGCAGTGGCGCCGGCCAGATGGGTCCGGGCTGCCGTCACGGCCCGCTGGGGACCGTCGATGGTGCGGGCGATGGAGGGCACGGTGCGCATCAGATGCTCAGAGAGTTGGTCGCGCAACGTCTGGGCCCGCTCTGCCAGATAGCCATCACCGCTGGTGAACCAGCCCTCGTCCCGTTCCAGGGCGGTGCGGCGCACCTGTTGGAAGCTGTGGGCGATGGACTCGGGAGTCGGAGTGTCAGCCATGGGCCCGTGCCTGCTTGATCAGGATGTGTCGGAAGAGGGGGCGGTGCAAACCCGCTTGAAGGTGGACGCTGCGCAGGAAAGGCTCAAGACGCGCAGAATCGTCCGTGTCAAAGAAATTCCATGAGGGCATTTGCACCGGCGGATGCATCAATCAGTAGAAATAGATATAAACTGGGGTTGATATCCATTGGATTGTTGATTTGTTTACGAGGCTGGCATAAAAAGTTGTGCGTGGATATAGGAGGTATGCCATGTCTTTCTTAAGCATCCGAATGCTCACCCTCGCTCTGGTGTCTCTGCTGGCCCTGACGGGGACGGTGCACGCCCAAACGCTGACCCTGGTGAAGGAACAAAGCGGCCGGGAAATGGTCTTCGAATTGGAGGACCTTCAGGCGCTGCCCCTGACAACCATACGCACCTCGACCCCCTGGACGGAGGGGGAGCAAGTCTTTGACGGCATCGCCCTAAAGGATCTGTTGGCGGAGACAGGGTTCACCGGTACCACAATCCTGGCGCTGGCCCTGAATGACTACGAAGTTGAGTTTCCGCTGTCGGCGGCGCTGGAGAGCCGGGCACTGATTGCCTATCGCCGCAATGGTGAGGCGATGTCGGTGCGGGAAAAGGGTCCTTACTGGATTGTTTTCCCCTACGACGACATCAGTGGCGATCAAGTGTCTGTCCGAGCCTGGTCGGTGTGGCAGTTAGTGTCCCTAACCCTGTTGTCTGCGGGGTGAGCGGATCATGGGAACGCTCGGGAGCCGGAGGACAATCGTGCCAGGACGTCGTGATCAGCTCCTAAGGGCTTTGCTAGCGGCGCTGACGGTTGTCTGCCTTATTTTGACCGTACGCAGTGTGAGTCTGCTGGGCCAGTCGATGGACAGGGTATCCCTCACGCAGGAACGAGCGGACTGGAGCCTTTTCCAACTCTATGCGGAGGCCTTGCGCCTAAAGCGGGCAGTTGATGTGGCTGCCCTTTCTGCCGAGCCGCTGGATCCCTTTGACATTCGTCTGCCGATGGACCTCTATCTCAGTCGTCTCGATACGCTCCGTGGCGACGATTTCCGACGTCTGTCCCATGAGTCCGGGCATTTTGAGGCGGTGGTCGAGCAATCCATCACCTTGGATCAAGCCATCTCAGCACTGGCGACGGGTGATAGCGTGGCGCCCCTTACCCGTGACGTGGCGACGCTGGTGCGCACTGTCCGGCGCTTCATGCAGGATGCGAAGTTTGCGGCTGGCGCCCACACGGACAAGTTGCGCGCGGAGATGAAGGAGGCGTTGTGGTTCACCCTGATCACAGAGGGCAGCGTTGCCTTCCTTCTGTTGGTGTTTGTGATCCTCGCCACGCTCCGCACGCGGGAGGCGGAAAAGGCGCGCGATGCCATGGCCCGGGCGCTTGAAGAAGCGCGGGAGATGCGCAGAATCGCAGAAGCAGCGAGGGAAAGGGCAGAGAAGGCGGACGAGGCCAAGGGACGCTTCCTGGCGGTCACCTCCCACGAATTGCGCACCCCCTTGCACGGCATCACCGGTGCTCTTCAGGTGGTTGGCGAGGGGCTGACCGGAGAGCGGAAGAAGCACTTCCATGGGATTGCCAGCGACTGCGCCTCGGTGCTGTTGAAAAACGTCGAGGACATCCTTGATTTCAGTGCGCTGGAGGCTGGCCGGTTGCAGTTGGACCCCTCGCCCTGCGACCCGGCCGGCCTGGTGCGGGAGGTGGTTCGATTGTTCACCGTCCAGGCGGCAGCAAAGGGGCTGCGTCTGGACGCCAGCGTGGACGATGATTGCCCGAAGGAGGCGCTGGTGGATGCCCATCGCGTGCGCCAAATCCTGATCAACCTTGTGGGCAACGCGGTCAAGTTCACCGCGAAGGGCGCCATTGGGGTCGAAATCAAGCGATGCCAATGCCCGCCCGGATCAGACGCCCGAATGATGGAAGTGGCGGTTTGGGATCAGGGTCCCGGCATCCCAGCCGACCAGCTTTCCACCATCTTTGAACCTTTTCAGCGGGGCGACTCCGCCCGCACACGGCGCAAGGGTGGCACTGGCCTCGGTCTCGCCATCTCCCGCAAATTGGCCCGTCAGATGGGTGGCGATGTGACCGTGGAGAGCCTGGAGGACGTGGGCAGTCGGTTCACCTTCACGTTGCCCTTCGATGTGGTGACGGTCGAAAACGATACCGCACCCTGCGCGCCCGCCGCTGCCAAGCAGGGACCGCTGCGGGTGCTGGTGGCGGAGGACAATGGCGTCAATGCCCAGCTGATGCGGGTCTTCCTGGAGCGGTTGGGACACACCGCCGTCCTGGTGGAGGATGGGGAGCAGGCGGTGTCTCAGGCGCTCAGCGTGGCGTTCGATGTGGTGCTGATGGATGTGGAGATGCCGGTCATGGATGGGCTGGAGGCTGCCCGTCGCATCATCGACACCCTTGGGGACTCCGCGCCGCCGCTGGTGGCGGTCACCGCCAATGTCAGCCAACGGGACCGGGACGTGGCAAGGGCTGCCGGTATGAGCCACTTTCTCGGCAAGCCGTTCCGGCTGGAGGCGTTGGAGGCGGTGCTGGCGGCCGCGCTCGCCGATCCAACAGACGTTGATCTGGCCCCTCGCCCCCTCCTTGCGGTCAGCCGGGACCGAGGGGCAGTGTTGCAGGTGGTGGAATAAAGCCGACTTCTTGGCCTTGGTGACCCTCCCAAAAGTAGGACGCTGCCACAGGGTGCAGCCTGTCCGTGTTTAGAGCATAGGACCCCAAAGGGGCATCGCCACGGACGGGATCATCCCAGCGACCACGCGTGAGCTACAGCAGCGGCGGCGACCCCAAGTCGGTGTCCCCTGTTGTAGGTGGCAGGTGAGACACTTCCACCCCGCGGGGCCCTGCGGGGAGGCTCAAGGGGGCCTCAGGCCTCGGCGTCCGGTTGCCGCGACGGGACTTGCTCGGCAAAAGCGGGCAGGGCCAGGCACGCCTGTTCAATCTCCGCCAGCCGGGCCAAGGGGGCCATGTCCAGATCAAACCGGCGGCCGTTGAACAACTGTGGGATCAGGATCACGTCCGCAAAGCCGGGGGAGTCCCCCGGAAAGCAGAAGGGACCCTCGTGGGCCGGCAGAAGCGCCTGAAAGGCCGCCAGACCCCGACCCATCCAGTGCCGCATCCAACGCGCAACACCCGCTTGATCCGCGCCATAGTCTGATTTCAGGTGCTCCACCACCCGCAGGTTATTGATGGGATGGATGTCGCAGGCGATGACGTAAGCGGCGGACCGCACAAGCGCGCGGTCGGTCGGGTCCTGGGGCAGCAGCGGCGGTGTGGGCGCTGTCTCTTCCAGCCATTCAATGATGGCCAGCGATTGGGTCAGCGCCGTCCCGTCAGACAGCACCAGCGCCGGCACCGTGTGGTTGGGGTTGAGATCGCTGAAGGGCGGTGTGGCCTGTTCCCCATGGCGCAGATGAATGAAATGCCGCTGGGTGGGCTCCAGGCCTTTCAGGGCCATGGCGATTCGCACGCGAAAGGCGGCGGAACTGCGGAAGTAGCTGTAGAAGTCCATTGGTAATGGGCGCCATCTGCGGGGTAATGAAAGAACCTGAGGGTATACCCCGCCGGCGTGGTTGGTCCATTCTTGGGCATCGTCATACAAAAATATTGGCAAAACCACAGTTCGTGTTATACGTTGAGACATACCCAGGATCAGGGTGGGTTATGGACGGTGGGGGCTTCCCCCGCATCGTCCTGAGGTCCGCCCAGACAATCAACCTGGGTGCCAGTGGATGATACAGCCAGCCGATGGGAGGCATGACCGATGGCCTATGGTGCTCTTGAGACCATCTCCGCCGACGCACAGAAGCCCGTGCATCACCTGGAGGATGCCGATCAACTGGCGGCCTTTCAGGCAAAGATTGACGCCGATGGGCGGATTGAGCCCAAGGATTGGATGCCGGAGGCCTACCGCAAGACCCTGATTCGTCAGATCAGCCAGCATGCCCACAGCGAGATCATTGGCATGCTGCCGGAGGGGAACTGGCTGACCCGGGCACCGTCGCTGCGCCGCAAGGCCATCCTGCTGGCCAAGATCCAGGACGAGGCAGGGCATGGCCTCTACTTGTATTGCGCGGCGGAGACCCTGGGGTCCGATCGTGAAGACACGATGCGCAAGCTGATCGACGGCAAGATGAAATACTCGTCGATCTTCAACTATCCCACCCTCACGTGGGCGGATATCGGCATCATTGGTTGGCTTGTCGACGGCGCGGCCATCGTCAACCAAATTCCGCTCCAGCGCTGTAGCTATGGCCCCTACAGCCGGGCCATGATCCGCGTGTGTAAGGAAGAGAGTTTCCACCAGCGTCAGGGCTACGAGATCATGTTGGCCCTGTGCCATGGCACCGAGGAGCAGAAGGCCATGGCGCAGGATGCGCTGAACCGCTGGTGGTGGCCGGTGTTGATGATGTTCGGCCCCAATGACGACGCGAGCCCCAACACCCAACAGTCCATGGCTTGGCGGATCAAGCGCCACAGCAATGATGAGCTGCGCCAGAAGTTTATCGACATGACCGTGCCCCAGGCCGAGTACCTTGGCCTGACTTTCCCCGACCCGGACCTGAAGTGGAACGAGGAGCGGGGGCACTATGACTTCGGCACCATCGACTGGGATGAGTTCTGGACCGTGGTCAAGGGCCATGGCCCCTGCAATCGGGAGCGGGTGGAGACTCGCCGCCGGGCCTATGAAGGCGGGGCTTGGGTGCGGGAGGCGGCGGCTGCTTACGCCGA
>CAZCBM010000244.1:0-5239 GCA_964496805.1 uncultured Rhodospirillales bacterium
TCAGCCGGGCGACGATCCGGGGGATCCAGGGTGACCAACGCCGGCAGCCGGGCCGCCGTGGCCGGATCGCTCAACAGGTCTGCCCGGTCCAGCGCGCAGAACAGCGGCGGATCCAGCGCGATGCCCCCAGCCTCCGCCAGCAAGGCCAAGACCGCCCCCAGGCGCCTGGCCTCATGGGCGAAATCAAGGGACCGATAATCCAGCCCGCCGACATCAGCCCGGGTCTTGCCCGGTTGCGGCCGGATATCCACGCGGGCGAGGCGGGACAGCGCCGGCAGGGTCACTTCAAATAGCTTTTGGCCACTCTCGTCGCTCAGGCGCCGGGCGGCTTCCTCATGGCGGCCCGTGGCCAGCAGCAATCCCGCCCGATCGGCGCCCAGGCGCAAATGAGCCGCAGGGCTCAGGCCCACCGCCAGTTCAAACACCGGCCGCCCCGCAAGGCTGCGCGCCCCTTGCGTCACCAGGCGCACGGGCGTGCGGTCGAAAAAGCGCAACAGGCGGGTGGTGGGCATCCCTGGGGCCCCCTCCGAGGGATCGATGGACGGGAATGCCCCGGTCGCTTAAAGCCCCTGCGGTGTTGGCGGAACGGCCAGACGCCATGCGTGGTGCGAAAACCAGGATCCCTGAGACGGTTCAGTGTTTCCACTAAATCCGCCACCGCTTTAGGCCAAGACGCCCGCGAAATCCAGCCCCGCAGAAAGTCTGGAGGCCTCAGGCCAGATAGGTCTTCAGGCTGCCCAGGGGATCTTCGGCGGAGAGGATCGGGCGACCCACCACCACGTCATTGGCGCCCCGGGCCCGGGCCTCCGCCGCCGACAGGGTCTCGGCATGATCATGCGCATCGGCGCCATTGCGAATGCCCGGCACCACCAGGCGCAGGTCCGGCCCAAAGCGGGCGCGCACCGCCGCGATCATGGGTGGCGGACAAATGATGCCCGTGATCCCCAGGCTGATCAGTCGATCCACGGCGCTCAGCAGGGCGTCTTCGCCATGCACCTCGCTGCTGAGTCCACTGACCGCCAGCGGTTGTGCCCCAACGGCCGCGCCGGCTGCCACCGCCGCCCGGATCATCGCCTCCCCCCCCACCCCGTGCAGGGTAAAACAGGCCAAGGTGGGGAAGGCCTCGGCATAGGCGTGGATCGCCCGCTCCACCGTGGCCGGAATGTCATGGAACTTCAGGTCCAGGAACAGCGGCAGCCCGCCAATAAGCTCCCTCAGGGCAACAAAACCCGCCCGTGGCAACAGCACATGGCCGATCTTCACATGGGACAGATGGGGGGCCAGGGCCGGCAGCACGCCTCGGGCGTGATCCATATCCGGGCTGTCCAAGGCCAGCATCACCGACATCGTGGGGAGTCCTTCTGGAGGATGGGCAAAAAGCCTTGGGGGGGGAGAGGCGCCAGACCGCAGACTTACAGCAGTCGGTCACCGGTGCCCAGGGGGGCCGGGATGTCCGATGCCTCCTGGACCACGCGCCATGCGGGGAACCGCAGGGTCATGGTGGTGCCCCGCTCCGGCGCGCTGTCGATCAGCAAGCGTCCCCCGTGCACTTCCACCAACCGCTTAACCAAGGAGAGGCCCAGCCCAACCCCCTGTTGCCCGTGACCGGAGGCCCCGACCATGCTGAAGGGCTTCAACGCCCGCTGAATTTCCTCCCGGCTCATGCCGCGTCCGGTATCCCGCACATGGATATCCAGGGCACCATCGTCCAACTCCGACAACCCCACCAGCACTTGGCCGCGCGCGGGCGTGTACTTCAGGGCATTCTGGACCAAGTTGGAGAGCATCTGGAACAGATAGGTGCGGTCGGCGGTGAGGCGGATGCGGGAAAAATCGCTGGCGATGGGTTTGATGCCGGCCTCCCGCGCCAACGGCTCCTGCGTCCGCAACACCTCCGACACCAAGGCGCCCAGCGAGATCACCTTGTCATCCAGTTGCACGTCGCCTCGCAACAGGCGGGTCAGGTCCAGGGTCTTACTGACAATGTCGGTGATGGTTCGCGCGATCCGCGCTGCCTCCCGCGCATAGGTGGCATAGGACTCCACCCCCACTGGCCCCAACTGCTCGGTGGCGATGATGTCCAGGGCGGTGGTGACGCCCGCCAAGGGGGACCGGATCTCATGGGCGATGGTGGCCATGTGGCGCAGGTTGGCCTCTTCTTCGTCCTCAGCAACCGCCTGCGCCTCAGGGGATCGGGCAGCAGCGCCCGCCAAACCCGTTCCCACCCCCGGCAGAAGGCCCATGACAAGGGTCGCAGCATCGTGAAGGGCCTGGACGGCAGGGGCCGTTAACCCGCCGCACCGGGGCTGCGGGTCCTGGGCAAAAACCGTCCCGATGCGAAACCCCTGCCCGTCGATGAGCGCCTGCCCGGCATAGAAGCGGGGACGACCGGGCGAGGCAAGAAAGCGGGCATCGGCATCCATGTCCGGCACCACCAGGGGCTCATCCTGCATGATGGTATAGGCACAGGGGCTGGCGGCGCGCGCCCGCCCCGCCGGCAGAGGCCCCAGGGATGCCAGCACCTGAAGGTCACTGCCCGGGATCAAGGCAATCGCCAGACAGTCCGTCCCCAGCACCGCCTGCAGCAGCCGCAGGATCGACTCCAGGCGCGGGTCCCCCTCCAGCCCTTGCAGGCCGGATGCCGCCACCGCCCTCAGACGCCGCTCCTCGTTGAACGGCACGGGGTACAGGGAATCGTTACTGTCCATCATCGGGCGTTTGGTTCCAACCACCCCAGTGTCGGCCAAGGTCAGACCAGACGGGTCACCGCCGGATTATGGCCGTGCGCGGGAGTACCCTTGCACTCCCCTCATCGGCGACCAAACCGGCCCGCCTCATCCTTCTGACGCCATAAGATGTAACGAAGCGCAGAAAGGTTAACAATACGACCTACGTCGTGAAAACCGCAGTGAAGACCACAGGCGGCACTGACGAAGCCGGGTTAGAAGACGGGCGGATTTTCCCGGCAGCGCTGCGCCATGTATCCCAGGGCCTGAACCACATCCTCCCGGTCGTTGGCCGGAATCACGCACTGGGCATCCGGTCGCGGACGTTCAAACAGCATGCGATCGCGGCTGTCATAAACTTCCATGGGGAAGCTTGCCCCTCCAGCCGCATTGAACCGCAGTTGCTGGAGACCGCGGGAGGGTCGTCGGGGGCTGAAGCTGCCAGGATCGATCAGGTCGAAAGAATAGAGGTGGTAGAACCACTGGTCGTTCAACTGATACCCGCAGGTGGCCGCGCAGGGGTCATCGCGACGGATCAGAAACTCATACTTGCCCTGAGGGTCATTCATGGCCTGGGTCAGGAAGGCCAGAGTGTCCACCATATCCTGGGGCAGACCCGCCTGCGCCCGGGCAGGCACAAGGGACAAAAACATCAGCGCCGCCACGAGACCAAGCCGTCCGCCGGTACGGGCGAGCCTGCTGAGGGCGGGGGTAACCATCACACCGCTCACGACAGGGGGTCCTCCGCTTGACTGTTCTGGGGTGACTGTTTGAGGGTGACCGTTGAACAGTCTTATCCCTGGGGGACATGACCGCCCTGGCCGGAGGGCCGCAGCGCTACCCAATTCAGCGGGCACCTGAGCCCGTTTGTGGCAGCCTGTCAATGTCACTCTCTGGGTCTATCGACAGGTTGGGGCGTACCTGCGGCGCAGAAGCCGCGCTCAGTCGCTGCAATAGCAACAGAAGGGGGGCGCGTTCGGCCCTCGGCAGGGCTCCGACCGCCGCGGATAGCTGTGCCGTCACCGCCTCACTTTCCAACACCAATAAGGACCGCAGGCGGGTATAATGACGCCGGGATGGCGGCATGCGCTGGGTTGCCTCCAACACTGATGGGTCCACGTGCTCCCGTGCCAGGCGATCGATCAGCGCGCCAACCGGGGCCAGAACCTCAGGGCCCCTCGGCGGAACGGCGGCAATCCTCGGCCCCGGGCGGGTTTCCCCCGACGGCGACACCTGTGGTCCAACGCGATGGTGCTTGGGCTCCGCAACGGCCTCGCCCCTCGGCGGCGCGTCAATCTCCTGCGGGCTGTCCGGGGTCGGCATCCGGAGCATCAGGGCATGTTCATCCCAAACCATCACGACGGCCAGCGCGGACAGCGACAGAACCGCTGCCACGATCACGATAAGCCATCGTTCCCGGTGCATTGCCCATCCCTCATCACTGGTCCGGCCCCTCCCGCGGCGAGGGGCCCATGGCTCCTTCCCGGGTGGGCACTGCCCCTGTTCCTGGCCCTGACCGCCCCTGTTCCTGGCCTAAATGGTTTGGCGCCGCAGGGGGTGGACTGGCGCCTGCGTCAGGCAAGAGGCGCTGTGAAAAACGGAGCGGCAAGGCGGACGTTGGTTCTCTCCACCCCAGTAGGGGTAGGGTAGACGCTTGAATCCGGCAAGCCCTCTCGGGTCCGCCCGGGTCCCGTTCACCCTGCCTTCGTGGCAAAAGCGGTTGACCCAACCCTTTCGGCCGCTCACCCTTTGGGCTGCCCTCTCCGGCTGGAAAGTGCCCCATCAGCCCCTTCTCTGCCCATGACTGAGCTGCCCGGTATGACCGCCTACACGGACATCGACCGCCGCCATTGGACCCTGCGCTGGGCGCCGCCGGCCCTGGAACCCTACCTGCGCCTGGCCCGTCTGGACCGACCAGTCGGAACGTGGCTGCTGCTGTGGCCCGGCTACTGGGCCATGATCCTGGCCGGTACCAGCCTCAGCCAGTTGCTGTGGCTGGTGCCTGCGTTTGCCCTCGGGGCGCTGCTGATGCGCTCTGCCGGGTGCGTCCTCAACGATTATCTGGACCGGGACATCGATACACAGGTGGAGCGAACCCGGACCCGCCCGCTGGCGGCCGGGGACCTGACGGGACGGCAGGCGTTGGCCTTCATGGCGCTCCTGATGCTGGTGGCGCTGGGCATCTTGCTCACCCTAAAGGCCTTGGCCATCGCCCTGGGGGTCGCCTCGCTGGCGCTGGTGGCGGTCTACCCCCTGATGAAGCGCATCACTTGGTGGCCACAGGCGTTTCTGGGGCTCACCTTCAATTGGGGCGCGCTGATGGGCTGGGCCGCGGTCACCGGTGAATTGCCCTTGGCCGCGGTGCTGCTGTGGCTGGGGGGCGTGGCCTGGACCTTCGGGTACGACACGATCTATGCCCTGCAGGATATGGAGGATGACGCCCGGGTGGGCGTGAAATCCTCAACCTTGGCCCTGGGATCCCATCTGCGCCTTGGGGTGGGCATCGCCTACGG
>CAZCBM010000245.1:0-5236 GCA_964496805.1 uncultured Rhodospirillales bacterium
TCTGCGCCACCCAGCCGCGCCCGGCAAGATGGGCCTGGACTGTGGTCAACCCATGGTCCGCGGCCGCCCCCACCCCGCCCTCCAGCAGCGCCAGATAGGCCTCGTCCTCGACCCCATCCGGCAGCGCCAAGTCCAGGTCACTGCGCTGCTTCTGGAAGGGATAGTTCAGTGCCGCATGCACGCTGACAGTCACCGCCCGCGGCTCCCGCGCCAGGATCGCCGCGGTTCCATCCCCCTGATGCACGTCCAGATCCAGGATCAGCAGGCGCCGCACCCATCGCTCTCGCAACGCCACCAGGGCCGCAACCGCCATATCGTTGAACACGCAGAAGCCACTGCCATGGCCAGCAAAGGCGTGGTGGGTGCCGCCGGCGCAGTTTGCCGCCAGCCCATGGCGCAAGGCCAGAGCCACCGTGAGAACAGTGCCCTGCACGGCCACCAGGGAGCGATCCACCAGCCCCTGGCTCCAGGGCAGACCGAGGGTTCGCTGATCCCGCTGGCTCAGGGCTCCGCCAGTGAACGCCTGGACATAGGCGCGGGTGTGGGCCAAGTGCAAATCGCTCAAGCGCACCTTGTCGGGGGCATGGGTATTGGCCGGCTGGGCCAGCCCGATGGTTTGGAGATGCTGATACAACAGGCCGAACTTGGGCATGGGGAAGCGATGGCCCGGCGGCAGCCGGGTCACATAGCGATCCTGATAGACCAGCGGCATGGGATCAGAATTCATACCCGGCAAGATGGCGTCGCCAAGGGCCCCGCCAAGACCGGTCGCCGGGCGTTTGTGCCAGCGCGTTGCCCCTGAACTGCCCGACAAAGGCTACCAGACAAAGGCCACCCGACAGGGGAGGGGGCAGCAGGGCCCCGATGCGCCGTCAACGGGCCGGATAGGCCGTCAACCACAGCATACGATCCAGGCTTTTCAGCTCACGAATGGTGTTGATGAACAGCGCATCATCGCCCTGGGCCACAGCCGGGTAGACCCGAGCCACGCCGTCGCGCAGCAACTGGTACAACCGCAGCATTTGGTCCCCCTGGGCGCTCTCCCACGGCGCATCCGGCAGGTTGCTGCACTTCTGGGCGATGTACCCAAAGATAGCCGTCTGGGCATGGATCGTCTGCCGAACCTCGGGATCTTGATAATCCGGGCTGTCATGGCGATAGACCCACAGCGCATCCATGGCCCGGCTGAGATCCATCAGGCAGTCTGGGTACAGGTAGAACCCCACCTGGGTGCGAAGGCCACTGATCTCCGGCCGCAGGGGCACCAGCAGATCATGGGCATCCCCCAGACGGCCCGCCGCCAGGCTGGCGGCGGCCTGGGCCGCAGCCGCGCGCAGAGCCACCACCTGCGCCGCCGTGGCGGCGGCTGTTTGCTCCGTCCAGGGCGCTGGCCAGCCCTCAGCGGTGTCCGGCAGACCGTCCAGGGCCGCCTGCAGGCGGCTGAGGGCCGGGGCCGCGAAGGCATCATTGTCCATGCGCAGATATTGCAGCGCCTCGAACAAGGGCTGCTCTGCGGCGGCCAATCGGTCCAGGATCCACCCCAGATCCCGGGATTGGGCCTGAGCCGGTAGGCCCATCAGCACCAGCAAGATCAGGGCAAACAAAGCACGGCTCATGGGGAAACCTCCTGAAAAGCCCGCCTAGAGCATAGGACCCCAAAGGGGCAACGCCACGGAGGGGATCATCCAAGCGACAACCATGAAGCTACAGCAGAGGACACCGATTCCAAATCGGTATCCACTGCTGTAGGGTCAATCAACGGGCCAGAGAATGCTGCATAGCAAAGGACCAAGGTCTCAGAAGCGGTCCTGCTTTGGGTGCACTTCGGGCGACCGCCTCAGAAGGTGGTGGCGATGACATCACCCAGCAATTGATCCACCGGGGCGTGGTCATCGGTCAAGACCGGGGTTCCCCGCGGCCAGTCCCCATCCGGTGTCAGGCGGGAAGGCTCCAGGCGCCGCCAGCCGGGCAACGGGGGGCCCATCCGGCAGCCGCCCTTCCCGGGGCGTGGCCGTCAGCAGATAGGTCACGCGCCCCCCGGCCATCTGCTGGGCCGGCTGCGCCCAGATCGCCACATCGCCGAACACTTGCGAGAGCGTGCGAACCATGGCCAACGCAAACTTGGGATGCCCCGCAGCATCCACCACGTTCATGACATACAGCCCATCATCCACCAGCCGCGCGCGGATCAGGGTCGCAAACTCCACCGTGGTCAGGTGGGCCGGGACGGAGATGTCGTGAAAGGCATCACCGAAAATCACCTCAAATCGGTCGGTGACGGGCAATTGCTCCAGCGCCACGCGGGCATCGGCATGCAGAATGCGCGTTCGGCTATTGGGCGTGTACCACAGATGCTCAATGACGAAATCCGTCACGGCCGGATCCAGTTCCGCCACCACCAGGTCCAGCGCGCCCGCATCCGCCCATGCCCGGGGCACCGTGTAGCTTCCCCCTCCCACAAAGAAGGCCGCCCGGGGAACCCGCCCCAGATGCTGGCGCGCCATGGCGTTGGCGAATTGCGCATAGGGCTCATCCAGATGCTGGGGATCGTCGCGGTCGTTCAGCCCATGGGACAAGTGATCCAGGATCAGGCGGCCACTGGGTCGGCCGGTCTCCTCCGTGGCATCAACGAACCGCACACAGAACAGGGCGCTTTCCTCGTCACAGGGGCTGACGGCAGCCCCGGCCGCCACCACCCCGCCAGTGGCGAGGCCCACCGTCAGCAGGGGAGCCAGCATCAGCACCGCCACGGTGCTGCGGGCCACAGCCCCGCCCCCCAAACCGCACAGGATCGCACACAGCACAAAACCGCCCGCGATCATCAGCACTGACCAAGTGGACCCCAGCAGGGCGATAAAAAAGAAGCCTGCGGAGACCGTGCCCAAAATGCTGCCCACGGCGCCCAGCGCGAACATTCGGCCCAACACATGCCCGGTGGAGGTCTCCAGCGCAGTCGCCCGGTCCAGGGCCATCTTGGTTGCCAGCGGTGCGATCACCCCGGCCGCCAGCGACGGCAACAGGAAGGTCGCACCGGTCAGCACCAAGATGGCCGGCACGGCCGTCAGCCCCGACAGCAACACCGGCCCCCCCAAAACACGGATCAACCACAGGGCTGCCACGGCCGACAGGGCCGCCAAGGTGAAGGAGAGGCTCAAGCCCGCCTGCTGGGTGCGGGGCGAGCGATCCGCGATCAAGCCGCCGATCCAGTGCCCGATGCTCAGGCCAGCCAGGACAACCGCGATGATGGCCGTCCAACTGTACAGGCTCATCCCCACATAGGGCGCCAGCAATCGCCCGGCGACGATCTCCAGCACCATGGCCCCAAAGGCCGAGGCAAAGACAGCGAGGCTGAGGATCCAACCGCTGGGACCCGCTGGGACCGGCTGCCCCCCCTTGGACGGCGCGCAGGGGCTGGGATGTAGGTCAGGGGCAGCGTCAGAAGTCGTCATGATGCCAGAAGCGATCGGGGCGAGAGGGAAGGCTTTGTCTCATAGCCGAATTGAATTATCTAAAGACAGGTGCGACACCCTGTCCCGCATTTTCGTGTCCGGGCGCCCCGTTGTGCTCCGCCCTGTTCTGTGCCGCCCCGTTATGTGCCACCTCCGAGGAGTTTCTGCCATGCGCCCTGCGTCCTTCTCCCGTCGACAGTTTCTGGCCGCCGCCGCCGGTGTGGCCGTCGTAACGCCCACCGTCGGCCTCAGCGCTGAAGCCTACCTCAACGAGGACGGGTTGTATGTGCAGCCGTGGTTTGTGCAGGACAGCTTCCTGGAGTTGGCCGATGACTTGGACATTGCGGCCAGTGAAGGCAAGCACCTGGCCGTCTTTTGGGAGATGAAGGGCTGCCCCTTCTGCAAGGAAACCCACCTGGTCAATTTCGCAGATGCCACCGTCAGCGATTATGTTCGCGAGAACTTTTATGTACTGCAACTCAATTGGTTTGGCGCGCGGGAGGTGACGGATTTTGACGGGGAAGCGCGGCCGGAGAACACGTTGCGCGAAAAATACGGCTTGCGGGCAACCCCCACCATCCAGTTCTTTCCACAGTCATTGGACGGGCTGGCGGAGACGGCCCCGGCCGACCGCGAAATCCTGCGCTTGCAAGGCTACCTGCCGCCGCAGCCCTTTCTGGCCCACTTCCGCTATATCGGCGAGGGCGCCTACAAGACGCAGAGTTTCACCGACTTCGTTGCCGCTCAGGGCTGAGCCGCCGCCCCAGACGCTCGAAGCCTCCTCCGCCCATAGCCTCCTCCGCCCATTGTGCAGGGAGGCGCCGGCCCGGGCGCCCTTGGTCTGGCGCCCTAGATTGGACTGGCAGCGGGTTCAGTAATCCACCAGGAACCGACTCTGGATGTGGCCACGGCCGGTCCCTGGCACGTCCACCAGGGTCCAGGTTCGGCCTTCCTCCATAACGATCACCTCGCTGGTGCGCCCCAAGACCTTGACCACACGGCCATTGGTTGACGGACGATCATAGACGAAGACGCGACCATCCAAGCCGGGCTCCACCACGGCCACCTTGCCTTCGGTCAGGCGGGGATTGCCGCGACGGACATCATCGGCCAAGCGCCGGATATAGGCATCACTGCTCCAGCCGGTGACCGTGCCTTTGGCAATGTGCACCCAGCCGTCAAGCTCATCGATGATGCGCACGCGGTCGCCGCGGCGGACAATGCCGGTCTGCGGGAAATGGGTGCCGGGGCCGCTGCGGATGCGCAGGGCAGAGGCTGTCACCTCCCCGACTTCCGTGCCAGTGACCTGCTGGCTCAACGCCAGGGTCGGGACGGCCAGGGTGAGGGTAAAGGCAATGGCCAGGATGGTAAACAAACGCAAAGGCACGGGCGGGTTGCTCCACAGCCAGGAGAGGGAGGGCATCAGGCGGATGATCGTGCCCAGTCGGTCCTTAAGCTTGCGTTGATTTTTGACAAATCGAAGGCCGATGCGGCGCTGGCCCGCATCACGATCCAGTGTGAGGCCACCAGCCCCCCCCTTGCCCTCTAGCGCGTTGCGCCAAGGTGGTATCAGCACCAACCCCACGTCCCCACGCGGCCACCCACGGGAGTATCATCGCAATGGGTGGCCGGCCAAAGGTACGCTAGGAGGGGGCGTGGGGTGGTCAAGGTCGGTGGGCCAGTTCTGGCCCGCACCGATTTGGAATCGGCGCCACTGCTGTCGCTTCTTGGTGGTCGCTCGGATGATGCCCTTCGTGGCGTTGCCACCTCAGGGTCTTGCGTACGCT
>CAZCBM010000246.1:0-5220 GCA_964496805.1 uncultured Rhodospirillales bacterium
TGGGAAGACCGCGGCACCTGCGTGCTTTTCGGCGACGGCGCCGGCGCCATGATCGTCGAGAGTTGCGAGGCCGCGGAAAATTGCTTGCTGGATGTGACCCTCGGCAGCGACGGGCGCTACACCGATATCCTGCACGTGCCCGGCGGCGGCACCCGCGCCGTGGTCCATCTGCCCCGGATCAAGGCATCGCCACCATGAGCCGCCCACACCCGGACGATCTCCGCCAGACCCTTCACCGCCTCTTGTCAGAACGGGGACCCGGTCGGACCCTGTGCCCGTCGGAGGTGGCCCGGGCCCATGCCGGCGGCGAGGGCGATTGGCGCGCGTTGATGGATCAGGTCAGAGCGATCGCTGCACAGGAAGCGCAAGCCGGGCGCTGTCGCGTCACCCAACGGGGCCGGGAAGTGGATGCGCTCACCGCCCGCGGTCCGCTCCGCCTGGGCCTTCCCCCCGGCTGAGCCCCCAAAAGGCCCAAAAACCATTGGTGTTTTCACTGAGCCCAGTCGCGGGGGTCTCAGCACGAAGCGCCCATGGCCCTACCCTTGCCATGGTTCCCCGTCCTACTGTTCAGCACTGTTCCCCATATCCCCTGTCCTGGACGCCCCCAGCCATGTCCTTTGCCAGCTTGCTCTCCAATCCCACCCGCTACCTCACCACCCATTGCATGACCTTGCCACCGGGGACCGGTGCTGCGCTGGTCACCGGTGGTGCCATGACCCGGGGCGCTGGCGTGGCCAATGCCGCCCATGGACAGAGTTTTCTGCACACCCATACCGGAAACGTCACCATGACCCGTGCAGGTGGGGGCCAACCACGCGGTATGATGCGGACAGGTGCCCACAAGATCCGGTCCGGGCTGCGGTTGGCCGGCGCCATGGCCCCCAAGATCATCAGCTATGCGCCCACCGTGGGGGGGCCCCATCCTGGGTTCCGCTTCCTGCCCTTCGACCCGGCCAACATCACCTATATGGCATTGGATGCCGGCGCGACCTTCGCCATGACCGGGCCGCTGACAGGCTGTACGGTGGCCGTCCTGCGTCACGGCGGCCAACTCTGGTTCTTTCACGCCAACGTCTCCGGTGGTGGGGGGGTGGACGCGGCAAACCTGGCCACCAAACGCCAAATGGTGCAGAACGCAGCCGGCAATCCAGCCGGTGCAGCCTATCATTGGTGCGAATTCGGCCCTGCCAATCAGTATAACGGCATGGCCTTTGTTTGGGGCCGCCCTCAGGCCGGCGGCGGCGCGGGGGGTCCATGGGAGTTCTGGGTGCATGATGTGAGCTTTGCCGCCGGGGGCGGGCAGACCGCCACCAACAGCCGCTGGGCCCTGGTCTGACAGGCTTGCCAAACGCCCTCTCGGCCTCGGTGGGTTCGCCGAGCGAAGTCAGCGACGCAAAACCGATAACCTGACACACCATGGGGATTTCGCCGCAGCGCACTGCGGCTTTGGGTCTGCCGGCACCTCAAACGCCGGCGGCACTGGCGTGGCCAAGGCAGGCTGCCCTGCGGGCTTCCTCTCCCGCATCCCGGCCGCTGGGCCCTGGTCCCTGCCGGGGAAGAAACCGCTGGGCGCTGGCCTCACGCGGCCGCTGCCCCCCGGATCAGCAGGGTGTTGTTGCGGTTCTGCCCCTCCACGCGATAGCCACATTGGGCCATCAGCGCCAGAACGTCGGTCTGCCACCGATCGCGATGGCAATGCTCGATCACCACCGCTTGGGGCCACAGCGCCACCAGCGAGGCATCGCCAAACAACCCGCCCAGCGCCCGGTCCTCCCACCCCTCCACATCAATCTTCAGCGCGTCCACCCGCTCAACGCCTGCCTCCTGAAGCAGCACTGGCAACGGACGCACCGGCACGGCTATGCTGTGGGCCCCAGCGGCCACAGCCGGGCTCAGATGGGCAGAGCCCGCGCCAAGGCTGAGGTCCAATACGGCCTCTGCCTCTGCTTCCCCCACCGCGCACAGCAGGATCTCCAACCCTGGCCACGTCGGCAGGTGGGCCCGAATACGGGGCGCCATGGCCGGGTTGGGCTCGATACACACGATCCGCCCATCCGCCGGCATGGCGCGAGAGGCCACAAAACTGAACAACCCGGTATTGGCACCGATATCGACAAACACCGCCCCCGGTCTGCCCAGGGCGCGCTGAAGAAACCTGAATTCCGCCTGCTGATAGGTGCGGGGCGTGACCAGGAACTTGGCGTCGGCGATGCTATCCAGATACAGCCGGCAGGGCGCCCCTTGGACCATGATCTCCCCCATCTCCACCTGACGGGCGCGCAGCCAGCGGATGAACCGCCCCCGCACGCGCCCATGCATCAGCCATGGCAGGGCATGGGCTGCGCGCAGCATCAACTCAGCCAGGGTATCCGCGGGGCGGAGCCGCAGCACAGCCATTCAACAGGGCTCCACAGGGGGCGAGGGGTCACCGGCATCACGGGCCGCAGCCAAGGGACCTCAGGACGGCCCGTGAACGCTCAAACGCTGCTTTAGCAAGTCCGCCGCTCCAGGCCAAAGGCCAAGTCACCACAGCGCGGCATAGACACCCCGCCCACCCCGCCCAACCAGGCCAGCGAGGCCCTATCGGCACACCTCCGCAGCGGCTGGAACCCGGACCACCCTGTCACGATGGCTGAGCACCAGGCGCGGCGCTGCCTCCCGCAGGGACGCAATGGCCGGGTCGGTCACGGACAGGCCGCCAGTAAAGGCCCCGAACGCCGGCACGATCAACAGATCATGCCAGATGACGAAGCAACGCCCGCTGATACGGCGCCCGCCCACCTGGACGCGGACCTTCGGGTGCAGGTGCCCACACAGCGTTGGGCGCCCTGGCGTGTGGGAAAGGGGTGGTTCGTGGGTCAGGCTCAAGGGGCCCAGGTCAAGGCGCGGCAGGAACCGGCCCGGGATCCGCCCATCCCCCTCAGGATCATGATTGCCGGTGATCCAGACCCAGTCCTCCACCTTTGCCAGACACCGGCGCACGTGGCTCACCACCGGGGCTGGCAGGCGGGCCCAACTGTCCCGGCGATGGACGCTGTCCCCCAGGCAAACCACCCGCTGGGGCTGATATTGCCGCACCAACGCCTCCAGCCGGCCCAGGGTCTCCGCGGTGTCATAGCTGGGGACCATCAGCCCCTGGCGGTTCAGCGACGCGCCTTTGTCCAGATGAATATCTGCCACGATCAGGGTCCGCTGCTCGGCCCACCACAGGGCCGGGGCCCCATCTGCCACCAGTGGCACGCC
Organism: uncultured Rhodospirillales bacterium; assembly: GCA_964496805.1. GTDB lineage: Bacteria > Pseudomonadota > Alphaproteobacteria > CAZCBM01 > CAZCBM01 > CAZCBM01. Next base: position 3,244 of record CAZCBM010000246.1, read on the forward strand.
GGCAAACGACACGGGGCATTGGGCGGGGGGAAGGGTGCTCATGGGGCGGCGGGGGCGGGCAGCGTCGGAGGCGCAAACGGGGGAGGCAGCAGGAACCAGGGCCAGGGACATGGCATAACCTCAATGAAACAGACTGTGGCAGCACGAAGCGCTGGGTGCAATCTCCGCCATTGGGGTGACAGGCTTGGTCACCTAAGGACGATCAGTTGTTCCGGGCTGCGGGTTGACAGGGTTGGAGTCGCTTCCCATACCCACCCCAGGAACGGTGCAGATCCCTGCGCCTCATCTCCCCTGTTTTCCCGATTGTGATTGAGAGCCCCCCCGTGGTGACTGGCCAGCCCTATCCTGACCCCGAGACCGACCCGACGGCCACCCCGGAGGCCGCAGCCGACGCACAGGACCTGCGATTTGAGGAGGACGGCAACCCTCTGGCCGAGGAGCAAGACACAGACGCTCAGCCAGAGGGCGCCGATGACGATCTGCTGGCCCGGATCGAGCAATTGCAGAACGAGAATGCTCAGTTGCGCGATCGCGTGCTCCACGCCCTGGCGGATGTGGAGAACCAGCGCCGCCGCCATGAGCGTGAGCGCGGCGAGGCCGGCAAATACGCCATCGGCAACTTCGCGCGAGAATTGCTGGTGGTGGCCGATCAACTGCACATGGCCACCGCCGCCGTGAGCCAGGACCAGCGCGAAGAGAACAAGCTACTGAACACGATGCTGGTGGGCGTGGAGGCCACGGCGCGCACCCTCGGCGATGTGATGGGGCAGGCTGGCATCAAACAGATGGAACCGCTGGGTCAGCCATTCGATCCCAACTTCCACGAAGTGATGGCCGAAGCCCCTGGCACCGGTCAGGCCGCCGGCACCGTGGTCCAGGTCATCCAGCACGGTTACATGATCCACGATCGCCTGCTGCGGCCGGCCCGGGTGATTGTGGCCAAGGGCGGCGAAGCCGACAGCGGCCCGGCGCACAGCATCGATCAGTCCGTCTGAGCCTCCCCCACCCCCGCACTGATCCCCTCCCCCGCCTGCCATCGGAGCCCTGCCTTATGCTGCCCGTCGCCCAGATCACCGACCACTTCGCTGTCACCGGCGACGTCCAGCCGGAGGACTTTGCAGCCCTGGCCGCGGCAGGCTTCAAGACCGTCATCAACAACCGCCCGGATGGGGAGGAGCGGGGACAAATGAGCGATGCTGACGCCCGGGCGGCGGCGGCAGGGGCGGGGTTGAGCTACCATTACCTGCCGGTGGTGGGCGGTCAGTTCACCCCCGATCAGGTGATGGACATGCAGAGCCTGCTGAGTGAGGCCGATGGGCCGGTGCTGGCCCATTGCCGAACCGGCACCCGCTGCGCCGCCCTGTGGGCCTTGGCCACCGCCGGGGATCGCCCGCCGGAAGACACGGTTAAGGCCGCTGCCGATGCCGGCTATGATCTCTCCGGGTTGATCCCGACCCTGGAACATCTCCACGCGTCCCCCCTGACAAAGGGCTGAGCCCATGGCGCCGGTGCTGGGCTTCTCCGGCTATAGCGGGGCAGGCAAGACGACCCTGCTGGAGCAGGTGATAACCAGCCTCACCGGCCCCCATGGGCTGCGGCTGGCGGTGCTCAAACACGCACACCACGCCTTTGATGTGGATCATCCGGGCAAGGACAGTTGGCGCCACCGCCAGGCCGGTGCCAGCCAGGTGCTGGTGAGCAGTGATCGCCGCTGGGCATTGATGACCGAGATCGCCGACGGCCGGGATCCTCCCCGTCTGGCTGACCTTCTGGATCAGTTGGACCCGGGCCTGGACCTGGTGCTGGTGGAAGGGTTCAAGCGGGAGCCCATCGCCCGGGTGGAGGTCTGGCGGCCTGTGGTGGACCGACCGCCCCTGGCCACATCGGACCCCGACATCAAGGCCATCGCCTGCCCGGTCGGCACAGCGTTGCCAGCGCTCGCAGGGCAGCCGGAACGGCTGGACATCGACGATCCGG
>CAZCBM010000247.1:0-5207 GCA_964496805.1 uncultured Rhodospirillales bacterium
GCGCGGCAAACGCCGCAGCCAACCCCAACGCCAACAACAGGCCGGCCAGGATCACCCCCTCCCGTGCCCCCATCACCCGGGTCCGGTGATCGTAGCCGCGCTCCAACTCAGCCCCCCAGGCATAGAGCGGAACCATCATCATGGTCCACCCGGTATAGAGCAGTAAGGAGAAGCCCAGCAGCCACGGGACGCCCGCAGTGGCGGGGGGATGGAACAAGAACCAAGCCGCGACCAGGGTGGGCACCAGCCCCCCCAGCACCCAAGGCAACCGGGGCCCCATACGGGTGCGCGTTCGATCGGAGAGGATGCCGACGATGGGATCCGTGATGGGGTCCCACAGCCGTGCCACCAGCAGCACCAAGCCCACGGTGGCCAAGTCCAGCCCGTCCAATTGGGCGTAGGCGTCAGGCAACAGCACAAACACCGGGAAGGTAAGCGCGGCCAGCGGCAGCGCCGGCCCGGCATAGGCCAGGATCCGCCACAACGGCAGACGGTTTGTGTCAGTCACGATTCAGGACCAGATGCGCGACATCTGTGCGGCGGGTGCGGAAACTGCCTTCGCAGACCAACAAATACTGCTCCCAGAGGCGCTTGAAGGTCTCGTCAAAGCCCAGCGCCTGCACCTCCGGCCATTTGGCTTGGAACTGCTGGTTCCACAGGCCCAAGGTGCGGGCGTAGTCTGGCCCAAACAGTGTTGTCCCGTGATGCCGCCAGCCGGCCTGCTGGTACACCGGGGCAAGGGCTGCCAAGCTTGGCAGCATGCCGCCGGGGAAGATGTATTTGCGGATATAGTCATCACCGCGCCGATAGCGGGCAAACAGGTCATCGGCCACCGTGATGATTTGGAACGCCCCCCGGCCCCCGGGCTTCACCAACCCGGCCAGGGTCTGGAAGTAGGTGGGCCAATAGGCCTCCCCCACCGCCTCGAACATCTCGATGCTCACCACCCGGTCGAACTGGCCCCGGACATCGCGGTAGTCCACCAGTTGGATGTCCACCTTGTGGCTGAGCCCAGCGCGGGCGATCCGGGCGCGGGCGTAGAGATACTGTTCCTTGCTGATGGTGATGGCCGTGACTGGTCCGTCATGGGTTCGTCCCAGATGCTCGGCCATCCCTCCCCACCCGCAGCCCACTTCCAGCACGCTCTGCCCGGGGCTGAGGTCCAGTTCGGCGGCTAAGGCGGCGTATTTGCGCTCCTGCGCGCCCTCCAGGTCCTGATCCTCCGCATCGCCGAAAAGGGCTGCGGAATAGGTCATGCTGCGATCCAGCCACACCTGATAGAAGTCGTTGCCCAGATCGTAGTGGTAACTAATGTTCTTCTTTGAGCCTGCCTTGGAGTTGCGCTGAACGCTCTGGCGCACCCTGCCGGCCAAACGCCCCAGGCGCGAGCCATCGATGCTGAAGTGAAACTGCTGTTCGTTCAGCAGGGTGACTTCGGCCAAGGTGGCGATGTCTGGGCTGGACCAGTCGCCGACCAAATACGCCTCGTTGAAGCCAAGCATCCCGTCCTGGATCAGCCGCCGCACGGCGCGATAGCGGTGGATGTGCAGCACCCCCACCGGTCCTGGTTGCTGGCCCCGGAAACGATGTACGGATCCGTCGGGCAAGGTCAGGTCCAGGCCGCCCACAACAAAGCGATCGGCGCTGCGCAGCATCCGGCGCACCACCCAGCGTTGGGGATGCAGGCGGGCACTGAGCGCCAATCGGCCCGGGGCCGGCAAACGGAACCGGGGCGCGGTGGGGGCAGGGGAGACGGATCGGCCCGTCGGGGTGTCAGGGGTGGTCAAGTTCATGGCGCACTCTCCTGGGGTCGCGGCGGGGAAGAGGAAGAACCACCAGCGGGATAACTGGCGGCGACGGGAGGGACGCCCGCAGGAGGGCGCAGAAAGGGGACGCGCCGGCGGATTTTCAGCGCCTCCCAATAGATCCCGGCCACCACCTTCCAACTCATCAGCGGGTGGCTCAGCAGCAGGCGGGCCAAGGCCCCGTCGCTCACCGGGCGGATGTCGCCCCATTGGCAAGCGGTGAGGACAGGCTGGCCGCTCTGGCGCTCGTCAACGCCAATGAAGAGGGACAGCCTGTCCTCCTTCAGCGCCAGCCGAAAGCGATAGGCCATGTCCATGGCGATGAACGGGGAGACATAGAAGTCCTTGGCCGCGCTTTGGCGGATCAGTCCGCTGGCTGCTTGTTCTGGGCTCACAGGCAGGACGTAGGTGTGGGCTTGGCGATTGCGGTTGCGCACCTCCCACAGGATCGCCCGCAGTCCACCGGCCTTGTCTTCACACAGCCATACGCTCAGCGGGTCGAAGACGCGTCCCAGCAGGCGCGGGAAACACAGCAGGCGAATGCGTCCCCCATCGGGCTCCAGGCCGGCGGCGCGGAGATGGGCCTCCGCCCACAGTCGCAAGTCAGAGCCGTCGCGGGGACCATGGTCGGCCGGATCGAAGCCCAGCAGGTTCCATCGCCCAACGCTGAACAGGCGCAAGGTTTTGGCGGCCTCCTGCACTTGATCAATGTCCAGCAGCAGACTGAACACCCGATAGTCGAAGCGATGGCGGAACGGGCGCAGGCGACGGTGCAGCACCGTCCCCACCACAAGGCTGAGCGCCTGGCTGCTGGACCTGCCTTTGGGCATCAGGCGGCCTGGCGCAGGTTGGGGTTTGCCGGGCTGGAGCAAGGCCAAGTGGCGGTCAAGGCGCGCGGGCCATCCGGTGTTGCATTGGGCCCGGCGATGGACACGTCCTCCACGTCCCAGGGCACCACACCCCCCAGCGCCCGGGCCACGGCGAGCCCGCTGGACAATCCATCCTCGTGGAAACCCCAGCCACACCAGGCCCCACAGAACCACAGCCGGTCGGTGCCCTGGATCTGCCGCACGCGGCCCTGCGCGGCCACCGCAGCGGCATCATACTGCGGATGGGCGTAGCTGAAGCGGCCCAGCACCGTTGTTTCCTGCGGCTCAAAGGGCGGGTTCAGGGTGACAAAATAGTCCTGGCCGTTGTCGATGTTTTGCAGCCGATTGATCCAGTAGCTCACCGCCAGATCGGCCTTCAGCGGTTGGGTCTTGCGGGCCAGATAATTCCAACTGCTCCAGGCCTTGCGCCGGCGGGGCATCAAGCGGCGGTCCTGGTGCAGCCAGGTGTCGTTGTGACTGTAGCGAAAGGCGCCCAGCACGGCCGCTTCGTCGGCGTGTGGGTTCTGGATCATGGCCAGGGTTTCATCCGCGTGGCTGCCGAACACCACATGATCGAAAAGGTCGCTCTGGCCGTCGCCGGTGATGACCCGCACTTGACCGCCCTTTTCTCTCCTGACCGCCACCACGGGGCTGCTGCGGCGGATGCTGCCGCTGTAGGGGGCCGTAAGGCGGCGCACATACTCCCGGGACCCGCCAGAGACGGTGAACCACTGGGGCCGGTCTTTGGTCTTCAACAGACCATGGTTGATACAGAAGCGCACGAAGCTCTGTACGGGGAAGTCCAGAATATCCTGGTAAGTGGCGGACCAGATGGCGCTGCCCATGGGCAACAGATGATCCTCGACGAAAGCCGCGCCGTAGCCGTGGCGGCTCAGATATTCCCCCAGGCTCATCCCTGCAGCCTGATCCATGACCTTGGGCGCTTCGCGATAGAACCGCAGCAAATCCATCCACATGGCATAGAAGCGGGGGCGAAGCAGGTTTGACGGTTGGGCCAAGCGTTCGCCCCAACTCATGCAGCCGTATTCCACGGCGCCCTCATCGATGCTGACCGACAGGGACATGTCAGAGCGTTCAAAGGGGACCTGCAAATGGGCGAACAGGGCCAGCAGATTGGGATAAGTGGCCTCGTTGAAGACCAAGAAGCCCGTGTCCACGGGTTGCCCCCCGGGGGCGGTCACGGTGTTGGCGTGCCCCCCCAAGCGCTCTTGCGCCTCATAAAGGGCGATCTCATGGGTCTGGTTCAGGGCCCAAGCGGCACCCATCCCTGCGATTCCTGCGCCGATGATGGCTATCTTCATGCTGCTTTGACCTGCTGGTAAGCGTCCAGCGCCCGCTGCCGGGCGCGCTTGTGATCCACGATGGGACTTGGATATCCGTGTTTACGCATGGAAGACAGTTCTGGATCAGACCGTTTCCAAGGCTCGTGCACATATCTGCCCGTGCGGCCCAATTCTGGCACCCAGTGGCGGACATAGGTTCCGTCTGGATCGAACTTCTGCCCTTGCAGGGTGGGATTGAAGATCCGGAAGTAGGGCGCGGCATCGGCGCCGCACCCGGCCGCCCATTGCCAGCCGGCGCTGTTGGAGGCCGCATCGGCATCCACCAAGCAATCCCAGAACCAGGCCTCGCCCTGTTGCCAGGGGATCAGCAGATGCTTCACCAGGAAACTGGCAACGATCATCCGCACCCGGTTGTGCATCCATCCTGTGTGCCAAAGCTGACGCATCCCGGCATCCACTATGGGATAGCCCGTCTGCCCTTTCTGCCAGGCGGTGAGCAGAGGCTCATCCTCCACCCACGGGAACGCCGCGAACTTCTGGTCCAGTGGCTCTTTGGGCATGTGCGGGTTGTAGTAAAGCTGCACATGGCAGAAATCCCGCCATGCCAACTCGCTCAGGAACACCCGCGCTTCACCCCAGCGCTCACTGCCCTGGTCGGCCCAGGTGGCATGGGTGCGGTGCCAGACGGTGCGTGGCCCGATCTCGCCCCAGTGCAGGTGAGGCGACAGGCGGGAAGTTCCATCTATCCCAGGGGTGTCCCGGCGGCTGTCATAGTGGCCAGCGGCGTCCTGCAGGAACTGCTCCAGGCGGCCGCGGGCGGCATGGGCACCAGGGGTCCAGGTCTCCCGCAGGCCGCCCGCCCAGTCCGGTTGGGTGGGTAACAGGCCCCAGTCTGTCAGAGTGTCTGTCTCAATCTCCCGACAGGCTGCTGGAGGCTCGCGCCGCGGGGGACGGTCGTCGGGCGGGGGTATCTCTTGGGCTCGCGCTTGCAGGGCTTTCCAGAAAGGCGTGAACACCTTGTAGGGGCCGCCGCTGCCGGTCTGGATGTCCCAGGGTTCAAACAGCAGGGCGCCAGGGTGGCTTTCCACCGGGGTGCCGCCCTGTTTCAACGCAGCCTTGATCTGTTTGTCGGTGTCAATGCCGCCGGGATCGTAGCGACGGGTCCAGTGGACCTCGCCCCTAAGCTCCACAAAACCTCGACACTGCAGAACACACGCCGCAAAAAGATT
>CAZCBM010000248.1:0-5202 GCA_964496805.1 uncultured Rhodospirillales bacterium
GGCCTCCACCGAGGCATTCAGGGCCAGCAGGTTGGTCTGGAAGGCAATGCCATCGATCAGGCCGATAATCTCCGAGATGCGGGTGGCACGCTCGGTGATGTCCGTCATGGCGGCCTGGGCTTCCCCCATCACCTGACCCCCGCGGGCGGCCACGGAGGACGCTTCGGTGACCATGGTGCGGGCCTCAGCACTGCGCTGGGTATTGGCCTTCACCAACCCCAAGATGTTCTCCACGGCAGCGGCGGTCTGCTCCAGGCTGCTGGCCTGCTGGGTGGTTCGAACCCCCAGATCATTGGCACCGGAGTCGATTTCGATGGCGGCGGCGTCCACCGTGAGGGCGGTTTCGCGCAGATCAGCCACGACGGCCTGCAAGGAGTCCGCCATCTGGTTCACATCTGCCTGCAGCGTTGCGAAAACCCCCATATGCTGGCCCTGAACACGGGCGGTCAGATCGGAGTCCGCCAACCCACGGACGGCGTCGGCCACGGCCTTGGTGCCTGTATCGACGATCCTGATCACCTGGTTGATGCCGTCCTTGAGGCCGCTGAGGGCAGGATCATCAAAGGTCCCGTCCACCGTCCGGCTAAAGTCACCTTGGGCGGCGGCCTCCACCACAGAGCCGAAGGACTGACTCAGCGTGCGCAGCATCTCATCACGCTGGGCAGCAGCTTTGGCTTCGGCCTCCACGCGATGCTGTTCCAGATCGGCCTTTTGCAGGGCAGCCTGGCGGAAGCTCTCGATGGCGTTGGCGAGCTTGCCGATCTCGTCCACCTTGTCGGTGTGGGGCACAGTCACCTGGTCCGGAGTCTCCCCCACTTGGCGGGCACGCTGGGTGAGGGTCTGCAAGGGCCGCAACAGGCGGCGCAGGCCCAGGGTCAGGGCGGCACAGGCGATCACCAGGACGATCAGGCTGGTCACCCCAAGACGCTGCACGAGAGCGCCCAGAACTCCATCAATACGGGACTTCAGCACACCGGCATACAGGATGCCGTTGACCTTGCCGTCTGGCCCAAAGGTGGGCTGATAGATGGTATAGTAGGGCTTGCCCAGGATCACGGCTTCGCCGCGGAACGTCTCCCCCCGGGTGACCACGGGATAAACAGCGCCGGTCTTGCCCAGGTTGGTGCCCACAGCCCGCTGCCCATCATCCTTGATGATGTTCGTCGTCCGGCGCCAGAAATCCTGGGATTGGGACTCCCAAGCAAACAGGGTCACGGTTTCACCGGTGATGCGACCGATGGAGTCGACCATGGCGTGGCTGTCAAAGCTCTCCGGGATGCTGTCGATCTCGATGCGGCGAATGTCGCGCCCAGACCAGGCAACATCAACGCCGTCCAGATCAGTCTGGAGGACGCTGGCCGCCACCCGCAGGCTGTCATCCTGACGGGCCGTGGCGGTCTCGATCACTTTGTTCTGGGTAATCTGGTATTCAATAATCGCCAGGGAGGCGAGACTGAGGACAACAAAGGCGACGCTCAGCAGCGTTGCCTTGGCCAACAGAGACAGTGATTTGAGCATTGGAACCTCCAGTTCGGAACGAACGTGAAGATAAACGCCAATGGTTAAATCCGACTTTCATAGCCTAGTATTCTTCTCAAGTAGGCTAAGGGTTCCTAGAGCCGGTTTCGGTGAGATAGAGTCCACGCCAGCCCCCCTCCAACTTGGCTGCCCCCACCCGGCCACCCATTGGTACGATACTGGCGTGGGTGGCCGGGTGGGGGCGCGGGGTGGTCAAGGTAGGTGGGACAGGCTCTGAGGGCGCGCTACGCCGGGATGGAGGCAGCCCCCATCGCACGCCTCACAGGGGGCTCCAAGAGCACTTTCCGATCAGTCTGGCCCAGCCCGCTCCCCCTCCTGGGGCAAGCCAAAGACGTGAAGACCGGGAAAGCGGTTTAGACGTTGAAGCGGAAGTGGAAGATGTCGCCATCCTTGGCCGTGTAGTCCTTGCCTTCCAGGCGCATCTTGCCTGCGTCCTTGGCGGCGGCCTCGCCACCCGCCTCAACAAACGCCCCGAACTCGATTGTCTCGGCGCGAATGAAGCCCTTCTCAAAGTCCGTGTGGATGGCTCCGGCTGCCTCCGGCGCCTTGGCGCCACGGCGAACGGTCCAGGCCCGCGCTTCCTTGGGGCCGACGGTGAAGAAGGTAATCAGATCCAGCAAACCATAGCCTGCACGGATCACCTTGTTCAGCCCAGGCTCATCTAGACCAAGCCCCTCCAGGAACTCCGCCTTCTCCTCCTCCGGAAGCTGGGCGATTTCCTCCTCGATCTTGGCGCAGATCACCACATGGGTGGCGTCTTTTTCGGCTGCCATGGTGGCCACGGCCTGGGCGAACGCGTTGCCCTCAGCGGCCCCTTCCTCATCGACATTGCAAATGTAGAGCACAGGCTTGGAGGTCAGCAGGTTCAGGTGCTTGAACGGCCGGACCTCCTCCTTATCCAACGCCACAAGACGGGCAGGCTTGCCGTCGTTCAGCAGGTCCAGCGCCCGGGTCATCAGGGGCAGCAGGGCCTTGGCTTCCTTGTCGCCGCCCTTGGCCTTTTTTTCAGCGGCGGTAACGCGCTTTTCCAGGCTTTCCATGTCCGCGATCATCAACTCAGTCTCGATGATCTCCGCATCACGGACCGGGTCCACCCCCCCTTCCACGTGGGTGATGTCCGCATCTTCGAAGCAGCGCAGGACATACAGGATGGCGTCGGTTTCGCGGATGTTGGCCAGGAACTGGTTGCCCAGGCCCTCGCCCTTGCTGGCCCCCCGCACAAGGCCGGCGATGTCCACGATTTCCAACTGGGTGGGTATGGTCTTGGCCGACTTGGCGATCTCCGCCAGCTTGTCCAGACGCGGGTCCGGCACCGCCACACGGCCCACATTGGGCTCAATGGTGCAAAAGGGGAAATTGGCCGCCTGGGCCGCGGCAGTGGCGGTCAGCGCGTTGAACAGGGTGGACTTGCCCACATTGGGCAGCCCGACGAGGCCACAGTTGAACCCCATGGGGAGACATCCATCGGCTATGGGTGAGACAAGCGGAGGCGCAGGCGCCCCCCCGTACGGCGGGAGACGGGCTCGGCCTTCCTATGGGCCGCAGTCTGTAACGGGTTTGGTGGCCCTGGGGAAGAGGGGGGGCGAGGCCAAGCCATGGGTGGCCGCCGGCACAGGGGGCAGAGCACGGTCCGGTTTGCCGCCGGCGGGCTTTGGCGCTACACCGCTGAGCAGTGTTGAGACAACCGGGAAGAGGCCTTGCGATGCGCTGGCTGGTGGTATTGGTGTTTTTGGTGTTGGTGGTGATGCTCCTGCGCGCCCTGTGGCTGCGGTTCGGCCGCGGCGGGGGAGGCTTGGCCGGCCCGCCCTCCACGGGGCAGGGCACCCCCTATGGGCAGGGCCAGTGGCAGGAGGCCTTGCAGCAGGCGGTGGAGCGACTGCGCCCGGTCTATCCCGACCTGTCTGAGGCGCAGTTGGTGGAGCGGCTGCAATATCATGTGGCGCAGAAGGGCGGCAGCCTGGTCCAGGCGGCGGAGGCTTTGGCCCGGGCTGTGCCCGCCCCCCCTGCCGAGCCCGACGATGATCCGGAGGCGGATTGAATCCGCCGGCCTCACTGGATCAGGTAGGGCTGGGTCCGGGTGTTGCCGACGATCACCGGTGGCAGGCGATCACTTTCGATATCCACTGACACGGACAGCGTGCTGCCGGCGCGGACCTCAAGAGTGTTGGCAATGATGGCGGTGCTGCGGGTGAGCACGTTCACCGGGACAGAGGATGTGACGGTGATGTCGCTGCTTGGGCCATACACGGCGCCCTCGATTTCAAACAACGCATCCGCTTCCACAACCAACTCTGCGTCATTGTCCTTGGATACAGCGCGGGAAAAGAAGACCGCCACCCCTTGATACACCCCCTCCACCGGGGCACGAAGAATGAGCGTGCCGTTCTGGCCCAATTCCAGGCTGGGGCCGCCGCCGGCGAAGTACAGGGTGACGTCATCCCCCATTAAGGCTGCGTCTTTGAGGACCCTGACCCGGGCATCGAAAACGTGGATGCCGGGCTGGAGAACCAGCGTCCCGCCGCTTTTCACCTCCACGTTGCCGCAATGGGTACCTGGTGCCAGCGTCACGGTCTCACCTGTCTTCACCTGAAGGTTGTTCACATCGCACGCACCCCCTGGCGGCTCCGGCAGGTCCGCCAGAGGGTCCGCCGTCGGGGCGCACAGTTCCTCCGGCAGCACATCAGCCTCACCGGCAGTTCTATAGAAGACAGTGCCCACCACACAGGTGAACAAGCTGGTCAGTCGGGAGCCACCGCTGATATCCTCTGCGCGATCATTGTCGGAGTTGATCCAGACAGAGCAGTCGGCGATTGTTGTTGCCCCCCCAGACAACATCAGCCCTGTGGCGTCGGGTTCAAGCAACAACAGGCAAACCACCCGCCGCTGGGCATCAATCGTGGCGGTGGCAAATGCCTTGAAGGTCACATCGGAGAAGCCAAACATCTTGCCGAAAATCGGCTCAGCCACAGCCGACGCGGACACCGTGGCCGTGTTATCGCGATAATCCGTGGTGACGCTGGTGACCCGCGCCGAATGGACATTGGCCCGAACATACCGATTGGCGAGGCTTCCGCGGTCCGTGACCTGATCGGGGAGTTCCCCCACGATCCCCAAGGCCGCAAAGTCCACCGCATGCTGAAGCTCGGCCTTCACTGCATAGAGGCGTGCCGAATCTACAGTGACCGCGATCCCCACCACCAACACAGGCATTAACAGCGTAAAGATAATACCAACCGCTCCGGTCTGCTTACGGTTTGTTATCATCGCACTGGGTCTCCGGCGTATTTATCCCTAAAGTGATCGATCCCATCACTCAGGTTAATCAAACCTTACCAGCCCCTCGGAGCCGTTAGATAATTGGGTAAAGAGCGATTTAGATTCCGGCTTCTTTGACCGAGCCTTTACCCCGGTCTCGCGGCAACAGAGCCGCCATCGGGCCAGGCCGCCTCCTGCCCCCCCACATCCTCCGGCGCCACTGCCAGGGTCTTGGTGATGGCCCAAACCGCCACCCCGGGTGCCAGATCCAGGGCCTGAGCAGACCGTTGGCTGATCCGTGCCAGGATCTGCCCCGCCGGGGTCTGGACGGCCACCAGGCAGCCGGGGCCGGTCCCTTGGCGCAGGGCGGACACGGTGCCGGGGATCTGGTTCAGGGCGGACAGCCCC
>CAZCBM010000249.1:0-5149 GCA_964496805.1 uncultured Rhodospirillales bacterium
GCCAAGCGCGCCGCATCCGCCAGCAGGGCCACCAAGACCCCGAGCAAAAAGACATCCCCCACCACGCCGCGCCCTACCTCGGCGGCGCACGACACCGCCCAGCAGTCGGCCGCCGAGGCTGATCCATGGCCCGCGCCCCGGCGAACCTGGAGCCGCATCCTTCCCGGAGCGGCCGTTGCCAGTCTTATCCTAGGCGCGTGGCTGCCGTTGGCCGCGACCCTGTTGGCGCTGCACAGTTGGCGGCTGTTCGACCTTGCCACCAGCTTCGTCTGGCACAGTCTGACGGTGCTGCTGGTGGCCACCCCTGTGGCGCTGATCCTGCGCCGCCGTGCCCGTCATCCCGGGCCACGGGCCTTCTGGACGGTGCTCACCGCTGTGGCGCTGTTGGGTCTGTTGGTGGGGGCCCGGCTCACCCAGCCGGCCTGGATGCCATCGCGGGGTGCCGTCCCCGATCCCGCCGGCCAAGCGCTGGACATCCTGCTGATCAATATCCATCACGCCAATGACGATCCGGTGGCCCTCCTGGACAGTCTTCGGCAGCCGGAGGGCCCGGATGTGGCGGTGATCCTGGAGGTGAGGACCGCACTGGCTGATCGGCTGAGGGACCTGACGGCCTATCCCCACCAGGTCCATGCCCCGCGGGAGCATGCGTTTGGCGCCTCGGTGCTCAGCCGATTGCCGTTGAGCGAGACACAGATCCTGCAGTTGGCGGGCGCGGAGGAGGGCGAGAACCACCGCCCCAGTGCAGCCGGGGAGACGGCAATCCTGCCAAGCATCGCCGCCACCCTGCGCCTGCCCGATGGAACTTCCCTTCGCTTGCTGGCGCTCCATCCCCCACCGCCGCTGCGCCAACAATTTTTTGGCCTGCGCAACCGGATGCTCCAACAGGCGACAGTGTGGGCTTTGGCGCAGGACGCCCCCGTTCTGATCGTGGGCGATCTCAACGCGACGCCCCACAGTGCCCATGTCCGCCAATTGATCGAAGCAGCGCAATTACGCTCTGCCTCGGATGGTGCCGGTCGCACCGCCACGTGGCCGGCGGGGCTGCCCTCCTGGCTGGGGATCGAGATTGATCATGTGCTCCATGACCCCCGGCTTCGGGTGCTGGGCTATGCTGTGGGCCCCAGTTTCGGTGGCGATCACCGAAGCCTTCGGGTCCGCCTAGAGCCCGTTTCGGTGAGATAGAGTCCACTCCAGCCCCGCGCCCCCACCCGGCCACCCATTGGTACGATACTGGCGTGGGTGGCCGGGTGGGGGCGTGGGGCGGTCAAGGTAGGTGGGACAGGCCCCAGAGCGTAGGACGCCGGAGGGACACCATCACCCAGGGGACGATCCGAGCGACCACTGATCAGCGGCGGCAGAGGCACCGTTTCCCATTGGATGCCCCCTGGCTGTAGGGCATGGCGGACGACGCCCTCAGCGGGCGGCCAGCGCCACCGCAATGACCAGGAAGGCCACGGCCGCCGCCTGCAGATAGATCCGCCATTGCATGATTTTCGTCTTGGTTTGCGGCTTCACCAGCTTTGGTTTGACCATGGTGGTGAGCCCGGCCAGCAGCACCGCAACAACGCCGACGCTGGCGATCAGGGCCAACAGCGGCAACAGAAATTCCAGCGACATGGCGGCAACCTTCACGGCAGGGGTGGGGGCGCGGGATTTTTAAGGTAGGTGGGCAGGCGCTAAAGCGTAGAACCTCAAGGGCGCAATCGCCACGGAGGGGACCACCCCAGCGATCCCCAAGACACGACAACAAGGGCTACCACGTCCAAATCGGAGCCGCGGGCCGTAGGGCGAGAAGGACAGCCTCGTCCGCGGCAGCGGTCATGACCTGGGACATGGCACCTGCAACGGGGTTTGCCTAGGGGGGGGCAGGATCGGGAGACGCCTCTTGCGCGGTTGGCGTGGCTCTCGCAAATACCCGATCGCCCTCGCAGGCCCGGATGTTCCACCCTCTCAACTGCATTTAAGATGTCGCCATCACGGGCGAGAGGGCGGCTGATCCGCCGACGCCATCGCCCGCCCAGACGTCAGGCCGCCTTTGGCCGCAGCGATGTCTCCGCTGCCTGGGTGCGATCGCGCTGAAAGCCAAAATGCACCCAGCGTCCGGTCTCCACATCATAAAGCTGGCAGGTCCGGCAAATCTGCACATAGCGTGCCCAAGTGAGCGTCAGGTGGATCAATTGCCCGGGCAACGCTGCGTCGATCTCCTGGCGTGCGGCCCGCAGGTGATAGCTGGGGATCTTGGGGTTCAGGTGGTGGGGCACATGCTCAAAAACATTGTGCAACACCCGGTCCAGGCCCCAAGGCAGGGTGACCACCGTTGTCTCGGTCATGGCGGTTTCGCTGAGGCTGCGCTCCCGGCCCTGTCGGGCTTGAAGCCCATGCCAAGCGATATCCGGTTCGGTATGGTTCAAGAACAACACCGCTCCCCCCAAGGTGAACCACAGGGCCAGGGGCACCACGAAGGCCCACAGCACCGCACCGGCACCACCCAATACCCACAGGCCCCACACCACCGCCGCCAGATAGCCCAGCACCAGCAGGGCATTGGCACCGGCTTTTACCCGCATGGCCCGGTTCACATCCCGGCGCAGGGGCACGCTGAGATTCTGCCCCAGATTGCCATAGAGCATGTAGAGCCCCTGCCCCAACGGCTTGCGCCATTGCCGCTCCAACCACCGGCGCCATCCGGGCATGGCCGCGTAGGCGTCAGGGGTCGCCGGCGGCCATGTGGTGTCCAGCCCAATGATGTTCGCGAAATTGTGATGAATGGCGTGGCCGAAATTCCACGTCACCGCCGGGGTGAGGCTGGGGAGGAACGCCACCAGGCTGATGATCCGATTCGCGAGACCAGACCGGACATAGGAGTGATGACCAGCATCGTGGCCGATGAAAAACAGCCGCGCCATGAACAGCCCGATCACGGGTGCCAACAGGATCTGCACCGGCAGGATGGAAACAGCGCTTAGCAGGGTGGTGCCCACCAGGCCCACCAGGTCCAGCATGAATAGGCCATAGCCCAGGGCATCCCGAGGCTCCGCCCACTTCTTGCCAATGCGGCGCAGCGCTTGGCGTTCCGGTGCAGCGTCGGCCTTCTGTCGGCGGCGAATACGCGGCGTTTCCATTCCCTCAACCCTCCAACAGCCCCAAGGTCGGCCCTTATCCTGGGCGTCCCGCAGAAAGGTGCGCGCTCACTGGCGATCTAAACAGCCGGGGACGCCGATGGCGAGTCGGCGCCACCGCTGTCGCATACCGGTGGTCGCTCGGATGATCCCCACCGTGGCCTTGTCCCTTCGGGGTCCATCACTTTAGTGGCCCTATCCCCTGAAGTGCACGGCCGGCCCCGCCTTTGGAAGCGTCGCCAGTCCCCGATCTTGTTGGCCCGGCGGTAAGCCCCGATCCCCGTTGCCCAGACGGCCCATTCAGGAAAACCAATCCAGCACGTCCAGGCCAGCAAAATATGGGTCAGGGAGGACGCAGTTTCAACGCTGCAGCCATCAGGGCACGCTGATGCAAGGTGTCGCCACGGTTAGGCGGGGGTGAGGCTAGGGTCAGGCGCCTCTCCTCCACGCGGACTTCTCTGGGGAGGGCAGGTTTCCTTCGCCGACCTCAGGCCGAGGCGGCTGACAGGCTGGGCAGGGGGATCGGGCGCCCATCGTGATTCACATGGACGAAGCTCAGCTGGGCCTCTGTTACCAAGTCCACCACACCATGGCGGGCCCCGCTGCTGCGGCTATAGCGCTCCACTTCCACGCGCACCTTGACCGTCAGCGAGGTGCGTCCCACCCGCAGCAGGGCGGCGTAGCACGTGACGGCATCACCCACGGCAATGGGCTTGTGAAAGCGCATGCCGTCCACGGCGATGGTCACCACCCGGCCCTGGGCGTGTTGCTGGGCCAGCATGCCCCCGGCCAGGTCCATCTGGCTCATCACCCAGCCCCCGAAGATGGCGCCATCGGGGTTGGTGTCCGCCGGCATGGCAATGGTCCGCAAGGTCACTTGCCAAGTCAGGCCGTCAGCTCCGCTTTTGGTTTCACTGGCACTTGCGGTCATGGGCCCATCGAAGGAATAAGGGGACTGGTAGTGGGGCCGGGCATCAGAGCCGCGCGGACCTCAAGGCCCCGTCACAGATGATTGAGCAGAGCTGACGACCAAGGTCCAGCGCTTCCTGCTAATCTGACACCTGTCAGCTAACCACGCGACCGCTTTTTCCACGACTGCCGAGGCAGCCCTCCGCCGCTTCCTGAAAGAGGTACCGTCATGATCCGTTTTCCGGCCCTGTCACAGCGATGCGGCGTCGTTTCTCTGTCCGGTCTCGGCCGGCGGGTGGCGCTGGTTGTGGGGTTCTGGGTTGCCGCGTCGGCCGCGCTGGCGGAGGCCGAGCCCAACAGCCTGGGCGGCGGCATCCTCCTGACGCCCACTCCTCAGCCGCGGGTAGAGGCCGAGCCCACGCCCCGTTTGCCCGATGGTCCGCGCCTGCCGCCGCCGGACCAGCCTGCCCCGGTAGAGGCGGAGCCGACGCCGATCCTGCCGGATCAGCCCCGCTTTCCCACCACGGACTATGACCAGGACCACCGGCGCGACCGCGATACCCGGACCATCATCATCCAGCGGGATGACCGAACCTATGACGATCGCTATTATGATGATCCCTACCGCGACCACCGGTATCGCGATGACGATTACTACCGGGATCGGGATTACCGCCGCGGGCGCCGATACTATGCGGACCCGGTGGTCTGTACCCTGTCCGGCGGCACCATGGCTTTCCGCCGCGGGTGGCTGCGTTATCCCAGCATCGAACTATACATGCGCCCTGGGCGCACCACCGAGGTTGACCTGCCCGTCTATAGCAGCGAGGGCAGCAACGCCACAGTGATCGGCCGCTTGTCAGGGGATGGCACCAATATCGAGGTCTGCCGCCAACCCCGCCGCAGCCGTCGGGAGGTCTGTGTAGAGGTCGAAGCGACGCCGCGGGAGTTGCGCCGCGGATTCTCCATCCCGGTGGAGCGGGCCGAGTTCTTGCGCAACGCTCGGCTGGCCTGCCGCACAGCATCCCACCGCTACCGTTGATGCCCCGTCGGCCACGGCTAAAGCGCGTCCCACCTACCTTGACCACCCCGCGCCCCCACCCGGCCACCCACGCCAG
>CAZCBM010000250.1:0-5125 GCA_964496805.1 uncultured Rhodospirillales bacterium
GGCTCAGGCCATTGCTGGGGCGGGCGTCGGGGGCCGGGCTGGGCAGCCGGAAATCCGGGGGCACGGTCAATGGCTGATTGGTGGTGACCTTGAACTCATCGGGGGCAACGCGAGTCATCCCCAGTTCCTCCTTCACCTGACCGCAGGCGGAAACGCCCAGTGCAAGGCTCAGGATCAAGGCACTGCGGAAACCGATGCCACCAGGGAAGGACAGGAAGGGACGGCTCATCACACGTTCTCCGTCTGATCAAAAGGGAAGTCGGCTGCCACTATCTAATCCAAGAATGTCAGGACTTAGGCGCCTTTGCTGAATCGGTTGTAGTCGATCCAAACAGCATTTTAAAGATCAACAGCACCGCCCCCAGACTGATGGCCGCATCCGCAACATTGAAGGCGGGGAAGTGATAACCGGCATAGTGCGCGTCCACAAAATCGAACACCTTGCCGAACACCACACGGTCAATGACGTTGCCCAATGCGCCGCCGACGATGGTGGACAGCGCCCACCCGGTGACGCGGTCCGCCCCGGCCCGCAGCCACGCCAGCATGGCCGCACTGACAGCCAGAGCCACCGCCGCCAGGATCCACGGCATATACGCTTCCCCGCTGGCAAACATCGAAAAGCTGATGCCAGGGTTCCAGACATGAACCAGGTTCAGCACCGGCAGAAGCTCGATCTGGTCCAGTCGCCCCGGGACCACGTGCACCCGCATCCAGTATTTGGTGGCCTGATCCAGGATCATCACAACGGCGATGATCAGGGCATGGGTAAGGCGGATGTGACCGAAGAGACGGGCGGCCATGGGAAGCATCCTCAATCTGGGGAAGGGCCGAAAGGGCGTGTTAGTCGGGGGGGGGCGCTCAGGCAAAGGGCAGCGCGATCAATGGATGATCGGTCAACACTTGGCGCGCCTGCTGGATATCCTCGCTGATTTGTCTCTTAAGGGCGTCCAGGCCATCAAACCGCTGCTCTGGCCGCAGAAACTCCAGCAACTGAACCCGCACAGTTTTGCCGTAGGCATCCTGATCGAAATCGAACACGAAAACCTCCAGCCATTCCCGCAGGCCATCCACGGTGGGGCGTTTGCCGATGTTTGCGATGCCGGTGTGCCAGGTCCAGCCGGGCGCTTCCGCCTCCAGGCTATCGGCCAGCCCAACCCGCACGGCATAGACGCCGTAATGCGGGCGCTGGCGGTCCCCCAAATCAAGGTTGAGCGTGGGGAAGCCGATGGTGCGGCCCCGTTGGTCGCCCTTCTGAACCACGCCATCCAACTCATAGGGATGGCCCAGAATGATGTTGGCGGTGCTGATCTGACCCGCCATCAGCAACTGACGGATCCGGGTGGAGGCGATGCGCTCCCCATCATGGCCTGTGACCGGGGCGACGCCCACCACCTCCATATCGATGGTGGCCCCCTGCTGGCGGAGCAAGTCCAGGGTGCCACCGCGGCCCTTGCCGAAGCGAAAATCCTCCCCCACCACCAGGCAGGCCACGCCCAGCGCCTGGTCCAGGACCTCGTCGATGAACCGTGGCGCCGGGCAGGTCGCCATGCCCTCGTCGAACGTAAGCTGATAGAGGATGTCCACCCCCAGGCGGGAGAACTTGCGCCGACGCTCAGCCTCTGAGCTCAAACGGAAGGGCGGCAAGTCCGGCTGGAAATACTGCCGCGGATGGGGCGCAAAGGTAAGCACGGCCAAATGGGCCTTGCTGGCCCGGGCGCGCACGGCAGCCTCGGTTATGACCGCCTGATGCCCCGGATGAACGCCGTCGAAATTGCCCAGCGCCACCACGGCACCGCGGGCGCTTTGAGGCAGGGATTGCAGATCGGTGAACACTCTCATGGGATGGGCTGACTGAGGGGCGGGGCTCAAAGGGATTGGCGCGCAACGACGATAGAAGAGCACGACCAAAAGAAAAAGGGCGCCCCCCGTCAGAGGGTGCGCCCTGCACATAGCCTCCCACGCCCGCCACGCCAAGGCGCAGCGAACCGTCGGCTGCTTATTCGGCGGCGCTGGCCAGCACCTCTTCGAACGTTGGCATGAACATCTTGGCCTCACCGTCCAGGACAACGGTGTTACCCACGCGGCAGCTGGTCTTGAACACCAGGCGGCGCTTCTCCGGGATGATTTCGGTGATTTCAACCGTGGCAATGACGGTGTCGCCGATGCGCACCGGGGCCATGAACTTCAGGTTCTGACTGACATAGATGCCGCCGGGGCCAGGCAGTTTGGTGCCCAGCACGGTGCTGATCAGGCCGGCGGTGGTGATGCCATGGGCGATACGGCCCTTGAACATGGTCTTGGACGCAAAGTCCTCGTCAAAGTGGATCGGGTTGGTGTCACCGGTGACGGCTGCGAACAGGGCGATGTCAGCTTCGGTGATGGTCTTGGAGTGGTGGGCGGTTTGCCCCACAACAAACGTTTCAAACTCGACGGGGCGAATATAGCCGGGCATGAGGGCGGCTCCTTCCTTGGGCAAGAGGCACCCGCCGCGGAAGAGGGCGCCCAGGGGGCCAAGCGGGAATGCCCCACACTTGGCTGCAATGCAGCAGACCCTACGCCTGTGCTGCACCGCAGTAAAGAGATGTCGCGCCGCAGAACAGGCCCCGCCTGCTGAAGTTGGCAGCAGATCAATCCTGCTTGAGCCGCAGCATCACCCGGAGTTCCTCTTTGGCGGGGTCGCATGTGGTCTCCAGCGCCTCTCCCCGCAAGGGCAGGTCCACCGCCCCGTCGGTCTCAGACCCGTCGGTCCGATCCAGGTCCCAATCACGCACCCAGCGGGCCTGCGTCCCTGCCCCCAGCACCTGCTGGCAGGCCAGCTCACTGGTGAAGGTCAACGCCAGGGTCGCCGGTGCCTGGGTGGGGTCCAGGCGGATCGCCCCGCTTCCCAGACTGCGGGGCCCCGGAAGCTCACGGCCCCGGGCCACCCGACCTGCCAGCGACTCCAGTGGCGGCAGCGCCTGGTCCACCGCCCGCATCTCCTGCAAACCGCGGAAGAACCAGACGCCCGCGCCCAGGGTCAGCGGCACCAGCATCAGCAGGATGATCTTGCGGCGCACCCAGAGGCGCAGGGCCTGCTTTTCCAAGGGGATCATGAGGGGACGTGTCTTTCGCAGGAACGGGCGGGCCAGGAGGGCTCACAGCACAGCGCGGCGGAGGCGCGCCTTGGGGCAGGCCGCGGGCGCGGCCTATCAGGGCAGGCCGCAAGCGTGGCCTAGAGCATAGGACCCCGAAGTGGCAACGCCACGGAGGGGAGCATCCGAGCGACCACCAGAAACCTACAGCAGGGGCGCCGATTCCAAATCGGTGTCCACTGCTGTAAGGGGGACAGGAACCGGGGGCGGCCCATGGGACAGGCAGCGCCCCTCCCCGCTGAACCGCAGGGATGGGATCAGGGGAAGGCCCCCCAATCCTTCTGCACGTCAGCGATCATCTCGGCAAGGCGTGGCGGTTCCAGCACCTCCACATCCCGGCCCCAACTGAGCAGGTGCCAAGCCATTTCCAGCAGCCCCCCGGCGTGGAACACCACCATAAGGCTGCCGTCCTCTTGTTCCGTCACCACCTGGTCCGGGTGGAACTGGAACTCCCGGGCCGCATCCGCGGCCCGCGGGCTGAACCGCCAGACAATGCGCTGCGGTGCCTCCTGATACACCCCGAAGCTGCGCGCCGTGTAGGCCGCCAGGTCGAAATCCTCGGGGCGGTCAAACATCACCTCCGTGACCACCAGCCCCCGAATGTTGGTCAGGCTGAAGGTTTGCACCTTCGCAGTCGCCAGATTTTGCGCCAGCACATAGTGGCGATGGCCATAGAGCAGCGCATAGGGGCGCAGGCGATAGGTCCGCTCGGCCTGACTGGAGCGGGAGAAGTACCGCATCTCCACTTCATAGCACCCCAGGATGGCATCGCGCAGGTGACCCACATGCTCCGAGGGCACCATGGGGCGCGGGCCGGCCCGCAGGGCAACCCCCTCCGCCTCCACCAACGCTTCCAAGTCCGGGTCCATGCGCCGCAACTGTTCCGGCTTCATCACCACCCGCAGCCGGTCGATCAGATGCCGAAGGCGCTCCGCCTGGCTGTCCCGCCCCTCCCGCTGAAACAGGGCTGCCGCGGCCTCCAGGGCGGCCAGATCGTCGGCATTGACCCCGGCCAACTTGTCCAGCGTCCCGGGCGGCAGGCGCCACCGGTGGACTCGCTCTTCACTGGGGACCCGCTCCAACTGAGGGAACAGGCGTTCCAGCGCATCGCGCATCCGCATGGCGGTGCGGCGCCCCACCTCCAGCATCTCCGCCATCTCATCCAGGCTCAGGCCCACACGACTGCTCTGCAGGGCCAGGGCCAACTTCAACAACAGTTCCGCCTTCTCGTACCGCATGATGACCCTTCGTTCCAGGATGTGACCGTTTCTGGCACGGCATGCCGCCATAGTACTGTCACAGAAACGGACAGGGCTCAAGAACACATCGGGGTCCACCGATCACATCGCCAGAACAGGAGGCCAACATGGGTGCCGCTCCCTTTCCTTGCCTGAGTGTTGATCTGAACCGCTGCCACAGCGAACCCCGCACCCTGTCAGCACCGCTCAGCGATGGGGGACAGCAGGTGTGGGGCCGTTGGGCCGGGCTGTGGGGCTTCTGGCAGGTGGCCCCGGGCGGCGCGGCGGCGGAGTGGATGCCGCAAGTGGCCATCCTGGCGGACGATGGCACGCCCCTGGGGCTGCCGGTGGACCCGTGGACGGTGGACGCCCCCGCGGGCGCCTTGTGGCAGCCCGGTCTGCCCGCCCGTGTGGCGCGACTGGTGGCGCCGTTGGGGGCCTGGCAGGCCATGGCACTGGATATGATCGCCCAGGTCCCGGCAGTGGAAGCCGTCATCCGGGCGGAGCTTCTGGCCGACGATGGCGCGCGACTGCGTCTGATCCTGGCGCGCCTGGGCATGGCCACGCGCCCTCGCGTCGCGCGTCGGCAACTGGCCGCGATGCTGGCCGCCGGGGCCAGTGATCCGCTGGCCGGTCAGGCCGACCCAGTGGATGTGCAGACGCTTCTGGATCGGTTCCGCCCAGGGCCAGCGGTGGATGTGCAGGAGCCGTGGGCCGCCACCCTGATGGCCGCGGCCGCTCAGCCCCGCCGGG
>CAZCBM010000251.1:0-5110 GCA_964496805.1 uncultured Rhodospirillales bacterium
GCTGCTGCGCGATGGCGCTCCACCGGGCGTTTGGGCGCCGGAGGAGGCGTTTGCCGTCGATCCCTATCTGGCCGAGGTCGCCAAACGCCACTTCTCCGTGCGGGTCACCGATGGCCCGGCCGAGGCCCCTGCCTGAGCCCACCGGCGGCGATGCCATGTCCAAGAACGCGCGGATCGATACGTCGCCGTGCTCGTGGCCGCCAAGGGCAACCATGGTTTTCAATCAAGATTTATCTCAGCATGTATTCTTACTCGGATACATGCCCGATGGGGAGACTGAGACTCATCATTAGAAATTTCCAGGAAATTTTTCGCCTATGGCGCGCAGTAGATATTGGAGCAATGCTCGATGATTGATTGGAGATCACTCGACAGCGGTGGGCGCCGATCTGTAATCGGCGCCTATACTGTAGCTGCCAGTGGTCGCTCGGATGATCCCCATCGTTGGGTTGCCACTCAGAGGTCCTATGCTCTAATATTTTATTGTCACTGTCTTGAGGTGTGTATAGTGATGGATCGCTTCGATCCCTTTTTCTCGACCATAGCCGCTGTTTTTGTGACCGCCGAATGGTGTGATCACTGACATAGTGTTCCAGGTGTTGACGAATATTTGGCCAGCCTCGATTTGATCGGCTACCCGTAAGGCCCGGCTGATATCCCTTGTCCAGACCGTTCCGATCAACCCATAATTGGATTGATTGGTGATCTCGATGGCTTCCGCCTCGTCTTCAAAGGGGATGACCACCAGTACCGGGCCGAATATCTCTTCCTGTGCGATGCGCGTACTATTGGCAACGTCTGCGAAGATCGTGGGCTGGATGAAATAGCCGCCGGGAAAGTCACCCACGGCAGCGCAGGTACCTCCGATGACCAGACGAACCCCCTCCCCTGAGGCAATCTCGAAATACGTCTGGACGCGCTGGTACTGGTCGCGCGTGATGATTGGGCCTAGATTTTCCCCCGGTGTCACGGCCCCAGTTATGGCGGCAACCTTCTCCAGCACCTGATCATAGACGGCGCGCTGCACCAACAGCCGCGTTCCGGCGGAGCACACTTGGCCCGCATTCAGGGTGAAACCTTTAACCGCCTCTGTGGCAGCGGTATCCAAATCGGCATCGGCAAAGATGATGTTGGCGGACTTACCGCCCAGTTCCAGCGTCAGCGGGATGATGCGTTCAGCGGCGATGCGCCCAATGGCGCGGCCGGTGGCGACAGACCCGGTGAAGGCAACCTTGCGTACCGCTGGATGGGAGACCAGAGCCTCCCCGACCGACCCTCCGCTACCCAAAACGATGTTCAGGACCCCCGGCGGAAAGCCAACCTCCGCGGCCAGCCGCCCAAGAGCAACGGTGGTTTGCGGCGTCACCTCGGAGGGTTTGGCGACGATGGTGTTGCCGGCAACCAATGCCGGGGCAATGGCCCTTGCGGCCTGGTTCATCGGTAGGTTCCAGGGGGTGATGACCCCCACCACCCCGAAGGGCTCGCGGCGTGTGAACACATGCTGGTCAGCGCTCACGTCCAACACCTCACCAACCGGCAGGTAGACAAGGCTCGCGTAGAACTCGAAATAAAGGGCGGTGCCGTCGATCTCCGCCTCAGCCAAAGCCTGGGGTTTGCCGGTGTCGGCACGTTCCAGTGCAGCCAGGGTCGCTTTTTCGGCCCGGATGCGATCTGCCAGCGCCATCAACAATCGACCCCGGTCCGTTGGACCCAGCGCCCTCCAAGCGGGCGCAGCCCTGTGCGCGGCGTCAGCGGCGCGGCCCACATCGTCAGCGTTGCCATCGGCTACCTGCACCGTCGGTTGGCCCGTGAGCGGACTAATGTTGGTGAGATAAGCGCCAGTGGCCGGGGCGACGGAGGCGCCCTCGATCCATTGGTCCAAACGGGTCGTTGCGTGCCTTTCCGTGCTTGGCTGAGTGCCCATGGCGGCTTCCTTTGGAGTGGTTTTGGCGGCAGGAGAAGCTGTTGGGGGCAACCGTCAAGCGCTTGCGGTGGCTGTCATGGTGACGTCGCCCCCTGACCGTTGCACAGCAAAGGCCCCCTCGGCAGCGACCACGTCGAACGGTTCCCCACAGAACAGCGGTTGCCGGCCTCGGAAGGTGAAGCGTTGCAAGGATCCCAGCGCGGAGGCAGCCGCGCCCATCAGCCAAGTGGCCTGTAGCGGCCCGTGCACCACCAGATCGGGATAGCGCTCCACTTGGCGACAATGATCTAGATCATAGTGGATTCGGTGGCTGTTCCAGGTCAGGGCGGAATAGCGGAAGAGTTGTGCCGGGGTCGTGTGGGTGGCTGTCGCCCGCGCGGGGGTCATGCGGGCCAAAGGTTGGCTGGACGCGGGCGGCGGGCGATAGACGATGACCTGCTCCTCTTCAATGGCGAGGCCGCGGGACGTTTGATACCTGTGGTCAACATGGACAAACAGCAGGGGACCCTGGCCACCCTGCTTCAGGTTGACATCCGCAACACGGGCGGTGTGGCGGACGGCGTCGCCCACCAACAGGGCATCCACAAAGCGGAGCGTGCCACTGGCCCACATCCGGCGTGTCAGGTGGTTTGGCACCGGGTAGAGGCCATGGAGGGCGTGGCCATCAGGCCCCAAAGCCTCTGTTTGCGGATTGGGTTGCCCCAGGCACCAAAGCAGGCCCAGCGGTGCCGGCGCGCCCGACACAAGATCCTCTGCTTGCACCGCCCAGCCCACTGTCTGGCAGAACCGCTCCACCAACTGCGGCGTGATCGCCTCAGTGAAATCCTGTTCGGCGCCGATGCAGTCGGCCACACGGTTAAGATCTGTCTCCAGATCCTTTTGCGAGATTTCCGCCGCCGCTTCGCCTGGCAACTGTCTATGGTGACCCAACCCCGGAACCGGACCCAGGCTGCGCGTCTGGCCATTAATGATCGCCGCCACCGCCGGCACCGGCACATGAAGGCCGCTGCTCAGTTCCACCATGGTGCGGCGCAGGTGAGGATGGGCGGAGAGGGCTGCCATGTCGTTGACCATGGCAAAGGCGATGTTGGCGTCGGTCAGCCGCGCCCCCAACTCCGTGGCGCTTAGTTGGCCACAAGCGTCCTGCACCAAGGCATCGGTACGCGCGCGGTTGCGAACGCGGTCCACATTGGTTGCCAGCGCCGGGTCCGTTTTCGCCCAGGGGGCCTGCAGGACCTTGTCGCACAGCCACCCCCATTCCCGCTCACTTTGCACGGACAGCAGCACATCGGGGCCGTCGGCAGTCTTGAATACCCCATAGGGCGCGATGGAGGGATGACGCAGGCCCAGGCGTTGAGGGGGGGTGCCGGCCTCAGCATTCAGCAGGGGGACCGCCATCCATTCTGCCAAGACGTCGAACATCGCCAGGCGGATATCGGCCCCCTCACCCGTCTGGTCACGGTGGCGCAGTGCCTCCAGGATGCTGCTGTAGGCGGTGGCGCCCGTGGAGATGTCCACCACAGAGATGCCCACCCGCGCTGGACCTTCAGGGTTGCCGGTTACGGAGGCCAACCCCGCCTCCGCCTGCACCAACAGGTCATAGGCCTTGCGATCAGCAAGGGGGCCGCTGTCACCATAGCCGGAGATCGAACAGCAGATGAGCCCCGGATGCCGCTGACGAAGATCGGGAATGTCGAACCCCAGGCGACGGACGGCTCCGCGCTTGAGGTTCTGGATGAAGACGTCGGCCCTCGAGAGCATGGTGGCCAAGGTCTGGCGGGCGTCTTGTTGGCTGAGATCAAGCACCAGGGACTGCTTGCCCCGGTTCAGCCAGACGAAATAGCTGCTCTCCCCTCCGGCCGCCTGATCATAGCCACGGGCAAAATCACCCTCTGGCCGTTCGATTTTGATGACAGTGGCCCCAGCGTCGGCCAACCGCATGGAGCAGAAGGGAGCGGCCACCGCTTGTTCAAGGGAAACCACCACCAAGCCAGCCAAAGGGGTCATCGAACGCGTCCTCCGTCAGGGTGAGCGGCCAGAGGCAGGAGCAGGGAGGGGCGACAGCAGCGGCTGCGCGCTCGGCGAGCCATCGCTTTTTCCTCTGGCCTGCGATAAAGTGCGCCGGTGGGGGGGGAGTGGTGCCCCAACGTGGAGCCTACTTCATGGACACCCGCAAACTGCGCTACCTCGTGGCCATTGCCGAAGAGGGATCGATGTCCGCGGCAGCGCAGCGCTTGAATGTTGCCCAACCATCGCTCTCCCAGCATGTGATGGCGCTGGAGCGGGATCTGGGCGTTGAACTGATGGTGCGCACCAGTCGCGGGATCAGCCTTACCCAGGCGGGTGACCTGCTGGTGGAGCGTGCGCGTGACATTCTGCGACAATTGGAGGAGGCACGCGTTGCCGTCAGCCAGTGCGGGGCGGTGCCCAAGGGGCCTGTCTCCATGGGTCTGCCGCCGTCGATCTCTATGGTGTTGGCGGTACCGCTGTCGGAGACCATCCGGGTGGAGCTGCCGGAGGTCAAGCTGCAGGCCGTCGAGGGCATGAGTGGCTTCATCAAGGGCTGGTTGGACAACCAAACCGTTGAGATGGGTTTCGTTTATGACCTGGATGGATTGCGGTTTATGCGCGTCCACCATCTGCTGGACGAACATTTGAGCCTGCTGTCTGCGCCTGACACATGGCCGCTGAGTAGCCCTCCTGGGGAGCCGGTTACGCTTGCCCAGGTGCAGGCGCTGGAGTTGATCCTGCCCTCCCAACGCCACGGGTTGCGGGTGATGGTGGAAAAGATCGCCCGCGCCCACAACTGCACCCTGAACGTGGTGTTGGAGTTGGACGCGATGACCCAAATCAAAGAACTGGTGGCCCGGGGTAGCGGCTACACGATCCTGTCGCCCGCCGCCGCCAACGATAGCTTGGCCCGGGGAGACCTCGTCCACTCCACCATCATCGAACCGCGGTTGACGCGGCCAGTCTATCTTGTTCGGCGCTCCGGCGGGCATGTCAGCCCGGCGTGTCGGGAGGTGGAGCGCCTGACGGTGGAGGTTACGCGCGACTTGGTGGCCCGGGGCATTTGGGAGGGCACCATGGCCGCAGCGAGGGTAAACCCGGTGGAGGCGTAGGCCCATGTAGATCACCGCCGGTCCCTCCATCGCCCAGCTCAGGCCCAGGGCCAAGGCCCGGGCA
>CAZCBM010000252.1:0-5099 GCA_964496805.1 uncultured Rhodospirillales bacterium
CAGGCGGTTGGCCTCGATCAGGGCATCCAGGGCCAGGAACGGCTGTACGGCGAGGGCGCGGGCAGAGAGGGGGGCCATGAACAGGGGCTTTCCATTGAAGGGGATGCTCTTTCCCTGCCATTGTCAGCGCCGGGACGTAAAGCCTCCGTGACGGGGATGTGCCTTGTTGTGGCCACCGCGAGAGCCTAGCTAACGTCAATAGACGGCTTGCCCCAATTCCCTTGCTGAGATGCCATGTCCGGCCCTTGTTCCTCTTCCCTCTCCCGCCGCCGGCTGCTGGGCACCTGTGCCGGCGCGCTTAGCGTGCCCGCAATGCTGGCCCTGATCACCCCGGAAGCCGCCGCCCAAGGGGGGCGCCGCACGGGCAACATCCGGGATGAGGAGATCGAGCGCACGCTGAAGAGCTTCGGGGCCCCCTTGGCGGACGCCGCAGGGGTGCCGCGCAATGATTTCGACATTGCGTTGATCTTCTCGACCGCCGTCAACGCCTTCGTCGCCGGCGGCCAGACAGTCTTTGTGCACACCGGGCTGATCACTGACGCCCGCAATGCCGGGGAAATCCTGGGGGTTCTGGCCCACGAGATGGGGCACATCGCTGGCGGACATGTGCCACGGATCATCAGTCGCGCGGGGCAAATCGCCAAGGAAAGCCTGGCGCTGGCGGCCATCCTGTGTGGTGCCGCCATCGGTGCCAGCCGCGGCGCCGGGGCGGCCAGTTGCGGTGTGACCTATGCCAACATCGTGCGCTCACGGACGGCAGCGGCGCAACGCGCCTTGGAGGGATCAGCGGACCAATCGGCCTTGAGATACTTGGAGGCCAGCAAACTGCCGGCCTCCGGCCTGGTCAGTTTCATGGAGCGCTTGGCGGCAACAACCGCGGGCGTCATCCGCAGTGACCTCAGCTACCTGGCCACCCATCCCTTCCCGGCGGAGCGGGCGGAGACCATCCGGGACGCCATCCGGCGGGACAATCTGGACCAGTTCACTGTGCCACGGCTGGCGGAGGCGCGGTTCCAGCGCATCAAGGCCAAGACAGCGGGCTATACCCAGCCCCAATCGATCCTGGCGCAATTCGGCCCCAATGAGGGCAGTTTCAATGGTCTCTACGCCCGGGCCATGGCGCTCTATCGCCAGCGTCAACTGGCCCAGGCCGCCACCACCGTGGACCGATTGATCCGGGCGGAGCCCGATAATCCCTACCTACACGAACTAAAAGGGCAGATCTTGCTGGAATCCGGGCAGATCGCACAGAGCCTGGGGCCGCTGCGCCGGGCGCTGGAGGAATTGCCCGACAGTGCCCTGATCGCCGGACTGCTGGGCCACGCCCTGGTCCAAGGCACCAACACGGCGGAGTTGAACGAGGCCGTGCGGGTGCTGACCCGCGCCAGCCAGTTGGAGCCTGGGATTAGCCGGATCCATTACAGCCTTGCCATCGCCTATGGCAAACTGGGGGACAGACTGCGGGCGGATGTGAACCTGGCCGAGCAGTTTTTGATCCAACTGGATCTGCGCCGCGCCATCGACACGGCCAAGCAGGTGGAGGAGGCGGCCGCCTTCGGCAGCCCCATCCAGTTGCAGGCCCAGG
Source organism: uncultured Rhodospirillales bacterium (assembly GCA_964496805.1). Taxonomy (GTDB): domain Bacteria; phylum Pseudomonadota; class Alphaproteobacteria; order CAZCBM01; family CAZCBM01; genus CAZCBM01. The sequence goes on from CAZCBM010000252.1 coordinate 1,586, forward strand.
ACATCCAGGCCCGCGCCAAAGCCTTGCAGGAAGCCATGCGGGGCTGATCACGTTGAGGCGTGGAACACCGGAGCCACCGGGGAACGCATTGGGCAGCCGTTCTGCGGGTAGCCGGGGGGTAGCCGGGGGGCAGCCGGGGGCCAAAGTGGAAGAACAATTGAGCCAGGGCCAGCGGCAAGCGCGGACCCCGGTTTTCTGTGGATAAGAGCCATCTTCCGTCGGTTGGCTTGGTCCCACCGCCAGAGCGTAGGCCCCCGAAGGAACACCGCCGCGAAGGGGGTCATCCGAGCAACCCCCACCCCGCCGCAGCAGAGGCACCGATTCCCCATCGGTATCCCCTGCTGTGGGGGCGGGAACCGCGCCCACCAAAACCGGACTCAGGCGACGATGCCGTGGTCGCTGAACGGCAGATCAGTGATCAGCGTGCCGGTGGCTGCAAACCACGCATTAGCCAGGGCAGGTCCCAGAGGCGGCAGACCCGGCTCCCCAACCCCAGTAGGCGATACGTCGGATGCCACGATATGCACCGCAATCTCCGGCATGTCGCTGATCCGCAAGGGGGTGTAGGTGTCGAAGTTGACATCCAGCGGCTGCCCGCCCTCGTCCCAGCGCACCTTGTTGCGCAGGATCGCCCCCAGACCATAGCCGATGGCGCCCTCCATCTGGGCCCGCACCATGTCGGGGTTGACCGCGATGCCACAATCCACGGCACACCAGACCTTGTGCAGGGTCAGCAAGCCGTCCTCACCCTGGCTGACCTCAACCATCTCCGCCACATAGGTGTTGAAGCTCTTGTGGCAGGCAACACCACGGAAGCGACCCTCAGGCGCGGCGTCCACGCCGCCCGTCTGATCTTGCAGCGCGCGCAGCACGCCGGCCTCGCGGGAGCCCTCAGGATAGTGGGCGATGCGGTAGGCAATGGGATCAGCGCCGGCGGCTTTGGCCGCCTGGTCCATCATCACTTCCATGGCATAGGCGGTATGGGTGTGCCCCACAGAGCGCCACCACAGCCCCGGCACTTTGCTGGAGATGGTCACAACCTCCGTGCGCATCGCGGGCAACTGATAGGTCGTGTCAGCAATCCCCTCGACCGTTGAATGGTCAATGCCGTTATGCACCATCATGGCCGCAAAGGCCGTCCCGGTGAAGATCGACTGCCCGGCCACCTTGTGGTGCCAACCCGTGATCTGGCCATCCGCATCCAGGCCCACCCGCACGCGGTGGGCATACATGGGCCGATAATAGCCCCCGGTGATGTCATCCTCCCGCGAGTAGACCAACTGAATGGGCGGACGATTGCCGGTTCTCTCGGCGTAGGCCTTGGCAATGGAGGCGGCCTCGGCCATCAAATGGGCATCTGGCGTAGCACGGCGCCCAAAACTGCCACCCGCCCATGTGGTGTGAATGGCCAGGTTTGCAGGGTTGATCCCCAGCACGCTGGCCGCCACCATCTGGTCCACGGTTTGGATTTGGCTGCCTGCCCAGATGGTTGCACCATCATCGGTCAATTGAATGGTGGCGTTCAAGGTCTCCATCGGGGCGTGGGCGAGGTAGGGGAAGGTAAAGTCTGCCTCCACCACCTGTGCGGCACTGGCCAGTGCGGCCGCCGCATCTCCCTGATCCCGGGCCACGAGCCCCTCATCCTCCAGGCTGGCCCGATGGGCGGCAACCAATTGCTCAGTGGAGCGGGTCTCGGCATCTGCCAAGTCCCATTCTGCCTGGATCAAGCCCTTTGCCTTGAGCGCGGGCCACGTGCTTTGCGCCAGTACGGCCACCGCATCACCCACCTGGAAGGCATCAATGAAGCCCTTCACGGTGGCCGCTTCCCCGATCTCAAACCCCACCAAAGTGCCGCCAAAGGCCGGCGCTTTCAGCAGGGTGGCGACGATCCGGCCCTCCGGTCTTTGGTCCAGGGCGAAGGCACCAACGGCGCCGGAGGTCTTCAGCTGGCTGTCAATGCGGTGGGTCTGCTGACCGATCAGGGTCCACTGATCCGGCGTCTTCAGGCTGACGCTGTCCATGGCGGGGACCGGTTGAGCGCCGGCCGCTGCCGCCAACTCCGCGAAGGTGGCCGTGCGATCGCCATGGCTCACAACGCCCTTGGCGATGGTGATTTCCGCCGCTGGTACGCCCCAGTCTTCGGCGGCTGCGTTTATCAGCATGGCCCGGGCCACGGCGCCCGCCTGGCGGTATTGATCCCAACTGTTGGCCATTGCGGTGGATCCACCGGTCCCCTGCACCCCAAACATGGCGTTGGCATAGGTGCCGGCATCGGCCGGGGCGAAGCCCACCCGCACCTGATCCCAATCCGCGTCCAGTTCTTCGGCCACCAGCGTGGCAAGCCCAGTGGCCGACCCCTGACCAAACTCCACATGCTTGGAGATGACAGTCACGATCCCCGCAGGACTGATGCTCAGGAACGGCGTCGCCAAGTCCGTGGCGGCCTGCGCCGACGCCGTCTCAGCGCCGGAAAGGGGACCAATCAGACCCAAGGCCAGGCCCGCGCCCGAGAGCTTGAGGAAGCTGCGGCGGTTCACCGCCGGTGCGTGATGAGCGAGATAGCGCATGGATCAGCCCTCCAGAATGTCGGCGGCGCGATGGATCGCAGCGCGGATGCGGTGATAGGTGGCGCAGCGGCAGGCATTGCCATCCATGGCCATGTCGATGTCTTCGTCGGAGGGGCGGGGGGTGTCGCTCAGCAGGGCGATGGCCCCCATGATCTGCCCGGACTGGCAATAGCCGCACTGGACCACATCCAGCTCCCGCCACGCCTGTTGGACCGCCTTGGCCGTCGCGCTCGCCGGGCTGCCTTCGTGGCTAACCCCCTCGATGGTGACCACCGTGGCCCCCTCCAGGTCGCTGACCCGCGTCTGGCAACTCCGGGTGGCATAGCCATCCACATGGACGGTGCAGTTGCCGCATTGGGCAATACCGCAGCCAAATTTGGTCCCGGTGAGGTTCAACTCATCACGCAGGTACCACAGCAGAGGCGTGTCAGGATCCAGCGCCGCGTCGTCCACGGTGCGGGTTTCCCCGTTCAGGGTGAAAGTGGTCACGGGCGGGTCTCCTCCATTTGCGGCGGCGCCATACACGCCCCCATGCCATGTCAGGTGAGGGGCATGGGCTTTCGGTGGCGTAAAGTAGAGGGCGAAGGATCATCTTCAAGGCGGAGCCTCCGGAACGCTCACGCTGAACACGCAGAAAGAACCCGCAGACTGGCGAGCAGGGCCGGGCCGCAAGCGGTGCTTTACGAACCGCGCCGAAGGTTCTACTGCTGGCAAAGTCGGATTGGCTTCAGTCCCCCTGCCTGTCATGTGTTGGTGTGTGCTCGGGTGATCGTGTCCGTGGCGTTGCCAGTTGGGGGTCTTGTGCTAAAGGGTTTTGGCAGCCCCGATGAGCACCCGCTGCCCGGCCTGGGTGCCCGCGGCCTCACCGTGGCTCCACCGTGGCTCCACCGTGGTTCTCACCGTGGCCCCCACCGTGGACCCCAGCCTGGACCGGGGCAGCCGTCGCC
>CAZCBM010000253.1:0-5034 GCA_964496805.1 uncultured Rhodospirillales bacterium
CAAAAACTCAACCGGTGCCCTGCATCCTCTGTGTGAGTCGGTGCACTAGGGCCCTGGGCGCGAGGGTGTGGGCTCGGCCAACGGCTGTTGACCGAAGCGCTGCAATTCAGCGCCGGGGCCGGCTACGAACGGGTGGACCTGTGGACCGTCTCTGCCCTTGCCACGGCCCGCCACCTCTATGAGCGGGCAGGCTTCACGCTGGCCTCTGAGGCTCCGCACACGGGCTTCGGCGTGCCCCTAACGGGCCAGATTTGGAGCCTGGACCTGAGGGATCTCTAGAGTCCTTTGCGCGGCAAAGGAGGCACCGCCGGCCCGCGCCCTCACAAGTCTGCCGGACCTCAAACGAAAAGGCCCGATCCCAGGGGGAGGGATCGGGCCTCAAGCAGGTGCGGTTGGGTGTAGGGGAGAACCCGTAACCGCTAGAGCATAGGACCCCAAAGTGGCAACGCCACGGAGGGGATCATCCGAGCGACCACCAGAAAGCTACAGCAGGGGTGCCGATTCCAAATCGGCGTCCACTGCTGTAGGGACATCTTGGCTTGGGCACCGCAGACGCCGGCGGGTGAGGCCGCCGGCGCCGTCGATGCTCAAGTGCCCGGGTCAGGACGCGACCGGCTTATTCGGCTGCGGCACCCGTTTCTTCGCCGGTCTGTTGGTCGATGTTGACCATCGACAGCTTGACCTTACCCCGCGGGTCGAAGCCCACGACCTTGACCATGACCTCCTGGCCTTCGGAGACCACGTCGGAGACGTTCTTGACCCGCCCCTCGGTGAGTTGGCTGACGTGCACGAGACCGTCGCGGGCGCCCAGGAAGTTCACGAACGCGCCGAACTCCATGATCTTGACGACCTTGCCCTTATAGATCTTGTTGAGCTCGGGTTCGGCGGCAATGCCCTGGATCCAGTCCACTGCCTTCTGGATGGCCTCACCACTGCTGGAGGCCACCTTGACCGTACCGTCGTCTTCCAGGTCGATCTTGCAGCCCGTGACCTCACAGATTTCGCGGATCACCTTGCCGCCGCTGCCGATGACATCGCGCAGCTTCTCCGGGTTGATCTTGAAGCTGTGGATGCGGGGGGCATGGGCGGACAGTTCTTCGCGACCGCTGGTGATCGCCTCGGCCATGCGTCCCAGGATGTGCAGGCGGCCGTCCTTGGCCTGTGCCAGCGCCACCTTCATGATCTCCTCGGTGATGGAGGTGATCTTGATGTCCATCTGCAGGCTGGTGATCCCTTCAGCCGAGCCCGCGACCTTGAAGTCCATGTCGCCCAGGTGATCCTCATCCCCCAGGATGTCGGAGAGCACAGCAAAGCGCTCACCTTCCTTGATCAGCCCCATGGCAATACCCGCCGTGGCGGCCTTCATCGGCACACCGGCATCCATCATGGCCAAGGAGCCACCGCAGACGCTGGCCATGGAGGAGGAGCCGTTGGACTCGGTGATCTCGGAGACCACACGGACGGTGTAGGGGAACTCTTCCCGGCTGGGCAGCATCGGGTGCAGCGCCCGCCAGGCCAGTTTGCCATGGCCGATCTCGCGACGCCCCGGGGAGCCGACGCGGCCGGTTTCGCCAACGCTGTAGGGCGGGAAGTTGTAGTGCAGCAGGAACGGCTCGCGGTATTCGCCGCCCAGGCTATCGATGATCTGCTCATCCTGGCCGGTGCCCAGCGTGGCCACCACCAGCGCCTGGGTCTCCCCACGGGTGAACAGCGCAGAGCCATGGGCGCGGGGGAGGATCCCCACCTCCGCCTCGATGGGGCGCACATCCACCGTGGTGCGGCCATCGATGCGGCTCCCGGTGTCCAGGATCTGGCCCCGAACAATGTCGCTCTCCAGCTTTTTGAAGACGCCAGACAGCACCTCCGGCGGCAGGGTTTCACTGGCCATCTGCTCAACAGCCGTCTGTTTGGCGGCGGAAACGGCCGCCTGACGGTCCTGCTTGATCTGGATGGTGTAGGCTTGGCGCACGGCCTCGCCCACCAGATCTTTCATCTGCGCCTTGACGGCATCGACGTCGAAGGCCGGCTCCGGCAGCGGCCAGGGCGCCTTGGCGCAGCTTTCAGCCAGGCTGATGATGGCGTTGATGGGCGCCTGGAAGGCGCGCCAGCCGGTCATCACAGCGTCCAGCATCATCTCCTCAGACAACTGCTCAGCCTCGGATTCCACCATCAGCACGCCTTCGGTGGTGCCTGCCACCACCAGATCCAGGGTGCTGTCCTCCATCTGCTGCACGGTGGGGTTGACCACCAATTCGCCATTGATCAGGCCAACACGGGCACCACCGATGGGCCCCAAGAAGGGGATGCCGCTGACAGTCAGGGCGGCAGAGGCGGCGATCATGGCCACCACGTCGGGGTCGTTTTCCAGGTCATGACACAGGACGGTCAGCAGGACCTGGGTCTCGTTGCGGTACAGCGGATGGAACAGCGGGCGGATCGGGCGGTCAATCAGGCGGCTAACCAGGGTCTCTTTCTCGGAAGGGCGGCCTTCCCGCTTAAAGAATCCACCGGGGATTTTGCCGGCCGCAAAGGCCTTTTCCTGGTAGTGGACGGACAGGGGAAAGAAGTCGATGCCCTCTCGCGGGGACTTTTCCCCCACAACGGTGGCCATCACGGTGGTTTCGCCATAAGTGGCGATCACGCAGCCGTCGGCTTGGCGGGCCACCTTGCCGGTTTCCAGGGTCATGGTACGGCCGGCGAAGTCAAATTCGCGGCGGTGGACGTTGAACATGGTCATGTCTTGGGATCTCAATACGCTCGGACAACAGGCAGACGAGAAACCCTCCCTCGCGGAAGGTCTATCAGCAGGCTCACTCCTGGCTCGTCTGAGGTTGATGCCGTCCGGGCCACGGGGGCAGCGCCGATGCACGCACCCAGAAAATTTTGACCAAGCCGCGCGGATCTCCCCTTGCGGGGAAGACAGCGCGCAGCCAGCCCAAAATTCCCTGGCGTGATGGAGGCCCGGCACCACTGGCCGTGCCTGGAGGGCAAACCTGCGGTCGGGTATAGGGGCTGTGCGCGACGGATGCGAGGGATTTTGCTGATGCGCAGTGTCGCCCCCAGGTCATAGGCCCCATAAGCCAGACCCAAGACAAAGGCCCGGAGCCGCACGCAAGGAGGCGTGCTGGACCATTCGCTGACCGGCGCCCTCCGCAAGCGTGCGGTTGTCAGGCGAGGATTGGAGCGGGGTCGGGAGGCGATGCCGCCCTCTCGCGGGCGCTGGAAGACCACCCCACACCTACTCTCCTTCTTCTTCATACCCCACCAGATTCAGCGCCTGGGCCGGGATGCCCAGTTGAGTCTGACAGGCATGGACCAAAGCATCCTCCCGGCCATGGGTGACCCAGACCGTCCGCGGGTTCACCTCCCGAATGGTGCGCAGCAGATCTGGCCAGTCCGCATGATCGCTGATGATCAAGGGCAGATCACACCGGCGCTGCCGGGCCCGCGCCCTGACCCGCATCCAGCCGGAGGCCATGGCGGTCACCGGCTCCGGCAGGCGGCGGGACCACCGATCATCCAGGGCTGAGGGGGGACACAAAACAATCTCTCCGGTCAGCCCGCGCGCCTCCTTCCCGGCCGGAACGGGCGCCAGGTCCCCCAGATCAAACCCCTGCTCGATATAGAGCTGACAGAGTTTCATCAGCGCACCGTGGAGGAAGATCGTGCGCTCATACCCCGCCGCCCGCAGCGCCAGGATCAGTCGTTGCGCCTTGCCCAAGGCATAGCACCCCACCAGCACGCACCGATCCGCCGCAAACACAGCCCGGCTGGCCAGCAGGCGTTGGATTTCCTGCGCCAAAGGGGGATGGGTGAACACCGGCAGGGCGAATGTCGCTTCTGTGACAAAGACATCGCAGGGCAGGGGCACAAAAGGCGGGCAGGTGGGATCGGCATGGCGCTTGTAGTCGCCGCTGACCACCAGCGTCTGCCCTGCATTTCTGACCCGCACCTGAGCCGAGCCCCAGATATGCCCCGCCGGGTGCAGATCCACCACCAGACGCCCAGACCCAAATGCCTCCCCATAGGCATGGGGGACGGCGGTTTCGCAAAAGCCGGGGCCATAGCGGGCTTCCATAATGGACAGGGTTTGCGGCGTTGCATGAACCGTGCGATGGCCCGCGCGGGCATGATCGGCATGACCATGGGTGATCACCGCGTTGGCCACCGGGCGCAGCGGATCAATGTAGAGGTCGGCGTCCGGCAGCCAGAGCCCCTTATCGGTGATGCTGACCCAGGGCAGCGTGACCGGCGGCGGAAGGGTTGGCGCACCAGGAGCCGCGCTCGCCATGCGGGCGGCCTCTTCTGTTGGCCGCCCCTCGTTCAGGCTTCCAGGGGTGGCGGACACTTGCCTGGGGCTCACTCCAGGACATCCTGCAGCAAAATGTCCAAGGAGGGATTGGGCGTTCCAGGTGTCGGCGCGGGGGGGGCCACCAGACCCAACCCGGCGGGATCCTCGGCAACCGGTTGCTCCACGATCATCACATTGGGGGCGGGGCGATCCACCTGCCCTTGCAGTGCCCGAAGGGCGGCTGACAGTTCTTGAACCCCGGCTTCGGCGGCTGCCAATCGGGTGGCCAGATCGTCCCGTTGCGCCACGGCCTGCCGCGCCAGTTCCGCCGCTTGGCGGGCCTGGCGGGCAGCTTCATCCCGGGCCTCCAGGGCGGTCTGCTGGGCGGCCTCCGCCGCCGCCAGCGCCACGCGAGTCGCCGCCAAATCGGCAGAAAGGTCCGGACGTGCCTGTTCGGCGGCCAAGGCGGCCCTGAGGTCATCCACGGTCTGTTGCGCCTCCCGAAGCGCGTCCCGGGTCTGCGTCAACTTGCTCTGCTGTTGCTGGGAGATCGCCTGTGCCTCTGCCAGGGCGGCCTCCTTCTCCGCCAGGGTCTGCGCCGCCGCTTGGCGCTCTGCTGTTGCCTGGGACAGGTCGGCCTCGGCGGTGTGCAGAGCCTCGGTCACGGCGGCAAGGCGTCCTTCGGTGGCTGGCGCTCACAGCTCAGCTCAGGAGTACGCGGGATGCATGTATGCGACCGCATC
>CAZCBM010000254.1:0-4997 GCA_964496805.1 uncultured Rhodospirillales bacterium
GCAATGAAGGTCGGCCCGGACCGGGGACATGTTCCCTGGCCCGGGCCATTTTTTTTTGGGCGCGAGCCTGCCCCGGTGATATCGGTGCGCAGGCGTTGGCGGTGGAAACGCCCAGGCTCCAGGCCGGTGGAAGCGCCGGTGCTCCGGGCTGGTGGAAGAGCCGGTGCTCCAGGGTGTCGAGGTGCGTTGACCCCGGAGCGCTGGACCGGGAAGGCGATCATCCCAGCGACCACCACGACATGATAGCGGCGGCCCTGATCGCAAATCGGTTGCCATTGCTGGAGGCTTCGGTGGGTGATCCTGCCGAAAGGGCTGTGGTCGTGCCGTCGGGCCGGTCAGCCGCCCCTGTCGCCGTCGCTACTTTGCAGGGTATCCCACAGTTCCAGTTCCAGTTCGAAACCGCCTCCATGGCTGTTGGCCATGGCGGGCGTGGTCGTGGCGGTTGCGGCGGCGGCTGCGGCCATGGCGGGTCGCAGGCTATAGTCCGGCTTTTGCAAAAACAGGGTGCGGCCCTCGTCCAGCGCCAGCGCTTGGGGGCGCCCGCTCATGACGGTCTGCAACGATGGCACCTTCTCCTTGCTCTCGAAATAGGCCTGGTCGCCCGTGTGTTGCCGGATGTACGCCTTGAGCGGCCACTTATAGCTGGCCCAGAGGGGGGCGATGGACCCCGTGGGATCAATGCGCTTGTCTGGATTGCTCAGCGCCCACTGCTGGAAGCTATCTGTGCGGTAGAAATGGCGCAGGCGCGCCTCCAGGGTGCCCATATGTTTGGGCTGAACCTGGGGGAGCAGACGCAGGCTCACCGGCTGCCATTTCAGGGCGAAGTTTAGCCACCACAGCAGATCGAAAAAGGTGGGCAGCGGCACCGGGCACGCCGCCTGAACAGGCGCCAGCCAGGCACGCACCGCCTGCACCCGATCCGGGGAGGAAAGGCGTTCTTCCAGGAACGACTGCAATCCCGCGTCCGGGGGGCCAAAAAGCCGTTCCGGGGGTTGATCCAGGGCCAACATGCTGCCGAAGAGCTGGTCGCCATGTTCGCCGGTGATGATCATGACATCGTCACCGGCCAAAGCCTTCGACACCTTCCCGTGGAAAAACAGGCGCTTGCCTTTCCATTTTTTCACCTGCTGGCGATGGAAATCCCGATACTCGGCGATGGAGTCCCTCGTGTAGGCGATTTCCAACAGCTTGGGTGTGCTCTCGCAGGCGCGCATCAGGGCGACGCAGGCGGCGGTGGAGTCCACACCGCCGGACCACAGCAGCCGCAGCCGGCGCTTGGTGTTGCGCGCCTCCCGCACTAGCGCGACGGCGCGCTCCTGCATCAACGCGTCCAGCGGTCCTGGGTCCTGTATGCGCGCCGGTATGGGGTCCAGCACCTTCACGTGCACCCCATGACGGGCCGTGCCGGTGCGGTCAATCACGCCCGTCCCCAGGACCAACGCGGTAAGGCGGGCGCCATCCGGGACGGAATGGCCCAGGATAGTGGGCCGGACAGCCATCCTCAGGTCCATATGGATCACGGGCTGGCCATGGGGTTTTGACCCCCGCCACATCAGGCGACGCTGATGGAGAAAGCCAATCAGGACCAGGAGGCCGATCGCTCCCACCGGGAACAGGAAAAACAAGAACTCCATGGTCAACCCCTGGCTACCGCAACAGGTGTATCCCAGGGATGGGCCAGCCCGCCCGGGCTGTCAATGGTGAGGCGCCCTTGGCGTTCGCTGGGCCGGTCGCGGGGGCAGAGAATGACACCCGGTCACGCATCTGACCCTTTGAGCCATCGCTCCCGCGCTATATGTTGTCGGTGATCCCACGCCAAACCATTGTCCCGCCGATGTTCTCCTACTTCGCCAATCCCACCCGCTATCATCGCCTTGCCCGCATTCTGGAACCGCTGTTGGCGGTGATCGGCGTGCCCTTGCTGGTCTATGGGCTGTATCTGGCCCTGGTGGAAATCCCGCCGGACTATCAACAGGGGGAAAGCGCGCGCATCCTGCACATCCATGTGCCCGCGGCCATGTTTGCCCAGGGGCTGTATCTGTCCATGGCCATTGCTGCGGCTGTGGCGCTGATCTGGCGGCATATTCTGGCCGACCTTTATTGTCGGGCGGCGGGCCCCATCGGTGCGGTGCTCACCGGGCTCTGCTTGGTGACGGGCTCGCTTTGGGGCTATCCCACCTGGGGAACGTGGTGGGAATGGGATGCCCGGATGACCAGTGTGCTGGTGCTGTTTTTCCTCTATCTGGGGCACATCCTGCTGGTGCGGAGCTTTGACGAGCCGGAGCAGGGCGACCGACTGGGTGCGATCCTACTGTTGGTTGGGGTGGTCAACCTGCCCATCATCTATTTCAGTGTGGAGTGGTGGAATACCCTGCACCAGGGGCGGACCATCAGCTACTTTGAGGAAGGCGGGACCACCATGGACCCGGCGATGTTGGAACCCTTGCCCTATACGATCATTGGCATCGGGCTGGTGACCGGATGGATCGTGTCGGTGACCCTGCGGGCGGAGATTGCGGCTCGTAAGGTGCTGGGTCGGGAGCGGTCGCTCGTGGCGCAAAGCGCGTTCTGAACCCCGTTTCCATCGCCCCGTCCAACCCTCCTGACCGTCAACGCAACAGAGAAGGCGAACCCGCGTGGACCTGTCCGATAGCCAAGTGCCCTTTGTGGTAGTGTCCTATGCCCTGACGGTACTCTCCCTGGTGGGCCTGCTGGCGCTGGGGTTCTGGCGTGTCCGCAGTCTCCAAAGCCGATTGGAGCGACTGCGGGGGGCAGGCGACGACCCCAAGAGTTGAGCCCCGCCGGGGTCCAAAGTGCGCACCTACAGCAGTGGACGCCGATTTGGAATCGGCACCCCTGCTGTAGCTTTTTGGTGGTCGCTCGGATCATCCCCTCCGTGGCGTTGCCACTCTGGGGTCCTGTGCTCTAGGGACGGCGTTGGGCGATCCCGCAAAGGACAAGCGCTCTGCGGCGTGGGTCTCTCCAGCACTGTGGGGTGTTGGGGATTGACTTCTACGATTGGGGCTGACCATAAGCACGGGTACTGAACAGGTCGGCGCACCCTGCGCCCAGGTATCCTGTGTCAGCCGTCGCCCCCTTGCTCCGCCCTGTATGGCCCACCGTCCGCTCCCCCGTGGACCGGATCCTGACCGGGACCTCCGTGACGGATCAGGGCTTCCCCTGGGCGATGGCCGTCAGCGCTGCGCGGCTTCTCCTCTTCGGCTGTGGCGGCGCTCCTCTCCCCTCAAGCGATACCTGCGTCCTGGACCTGCCGCCTCTCATCCCCTGAGCCATGGCTGGCCCCGTCGCTTCATGCTGCCGGACTGGCCCCTTTGCTGACGCCTGCCTTTCGCCTGCACGCCCCCCGTGCCTTCTTACTGAGACCGGCCACCGATGAACCTGCAAGACCTCAAGCGCAAAAAGCCCGCCGACCTGCTGAAGATGGCAGAGGAGTTGGAGATCGAGAACGCCAGCACCCTGCGCAAGCAGGACATGATGTTTGCGATCCTCAAGGCGGCGGCGAACCGGGGGGACAGCATCTACGGGGGTGGTGTCCTGGAGGTGCTGCCTGACGGGTTTGGGTTCCTGCGATCTGCCCAAAGCAACTATCTGGCAGGGCCGGATGACATCTATCTCAGTCCGCAGCAAGTACGCCGGTTTGGTTTGCGAACCGGCGATACGGTGGAGGGGGAAATCCGGGCGCCGCGGGAACAGGAGCGCTATTTCGCCCTGGATAGCGTCAGCTTGGTCAATTTCGACGAGCCGGAGAAACTCAAGCAGCGCATCGCGTTTGACAATCTGACGCCGCTTTATCCCGATGAGAAGCTCAAGCTGGAGGCGCACAACGCCGACGGCAAAGATTTCACCGCCCGGGTGGTGGACATCATCGCTCCGCTGGGGAAAGGGCAGCGCGCGCTGATCGTGGCGCCGCCCCGTACCGGTAAGACGATGATGCTGCAAAACATCGCCCACGCCATCACCTCCAACAACCCGGAGGTGTATCTGATGGTGCTGCTGGTGGATGAACGCCCGGAAGAAGTCACGGACATGGCCCGCAGTGTGCGGGGAGAGGTGATCAGCTCAACCTTTGACGAGCCGGCCACCCGCCATGTGGCCGTGGCCGAAATGGTGATTGAGAAGGCCAAGCGTCTGGTGGAGCATGGGCACGATGTGGTGATCCTGCTGGACAGCATCACCCGCCTGGGGCGGGCCTACAATACGGTGGTGCCGTCCAGCGGCAAGGTGCTGACCGGTGGTGTGGACGCCAACGCCCTGCAGCGCCCCAAGCGCTTCTTCGGTGCAGCCCGGAATATCGAAGGCGGCGGGTCCCTGACCATCATCGCCACGGCCTTGATCGACACGGGTTCGCGCATGGACGAGGTGATCTTTGAGGAGTTCAAGGGCACCGGCAACTCTGAAATCGTGTTGGACCGCAAGCTCAGCGACAAGCGGGTGTTCCCGTCCATCGACATCACCAAATCCGGTACCCGAAAAGAAGAATTGCTGGTCCACCGCGATACGCTCAGCCGCATGTGGGTGCTTCGCCGCATCCTGATCAATATGGGGCCGACGGATGCAATGGAATTCCTGATGCCACGCCTCAAGCAGACCAAGAACAACGACGATTTCTTCCAGTCGATGAACCAGTAATCGGTCCCCAGGGAGGGGGCTGTTTCGGGGAAACACTCTCCAGGTCGTCTGATGGTGGTGTTTGCATGGCGGACGGCGCCCGGCGCTTCCGCCGGGGTCAAACGGGCCTTCAGGCCGGGGCCGAAGCACCTGTGACGGCCGCCCCCTGGGTGGCCGCTCGGCCGATATCAGTCATGGTGTAGACCCCGCGACTGACCCGCTGGAACCAGCCATAGTGGTTGTTTTGCAGAATGGTGGCGGCGCGGGCGATGCCGGTTTGTCGTCGGATATCCGCCACCGGCAGTGGCCCCTGAGCCCTAAGCAGGTGGACGATCGCCGCCGCGTCCTGGCGATAGGCGGTCATGATC
>CAZCBM010000255.1:0-4993 GCA_964496805.1 uncultured Rhodospirillales bacterium
CCGTGGACCCTGTGGACGCCAGCCCGGTGGCCGACTGGATGCGCTGCCGGGTGGCGCCGCCCTCACAGGCTGAGCCCCCGTTCTCGCCTGAGACCGCTCCTAAAGGTGCGCCCGTCCTGGCCCTGACCTGAGGGCTGAGGGCAACGCCAGGCTTGGATGGCGCTGACCGTCCGCTTGGATATTTGCATCCATCCCCCCTGCTGCCCATACTGGCGCATCTTGCGATCCATCGGGTCCCTCCCTCTCTCCGCCCCGCGGTCCCGCCACGACACGATTGTCGCTCCGGGGGCGGCTAGCAATGGGCGGTGGCTTCATTGTTGAGCAAAGGGCTCTCCTGCCGTCGATCGCCTCCAGTATGAGCCCGCTGCCATGCGTACGCTGCCAAAACTGTTCCGCCGCGCCATCAAGACCGGGACACTGATCCTGAACGGGCCCAAAGGCTATCGCGAGACCTTTGGCGATGGCACAGGGGTGCCGGTGGAGTTCACCATCACCGACCCCAGGCTGGATTGGCGGATCCCCTTGAAGCCCGAACTGGCCCCGCCGGAAGCCTATATGGATGGAACCCTGAGGTTTGAGCGGGGCGGCCCCTACGAGATGATGGCGCTGTTCTTTGGCAATCGGCGGGAGTTTGATCTGACCCCCAGTCAGATCTTCTGGCGTGGCGTCATGCGCGGGTCCAAGCGGCTGTTGCGGAACACTACCGCGAAAGCCCGGCGCAATGCGGCCCATCACTATGATGTGGGCAACGCATTCTATCGCCTATGGTTGGATCGAGACCTTCAGTATTCCTGCGGCTACTTTCCCGAGGGCACGGAAACGCTGGAAGAAGCGCAGACCCTGAAGAAGCGGCACATCGCGGCCAAGCTGCACCTGCAGCCGGGCCAGCGGGTTCTGGACATCGGCTGTGGCTGGGGGGGCATGGCCCTCTATTTGGCTCAGGTGGCCGATGTGAAGGTGGTTGGGGTCACGCTTGCAGAAGAGCAATTGGCCCATGCCCGGCGCCGGGCCGAGGCCTTAGGGCTCAGCGACCGGGTGGAGTTCCGTCTGATGGATTACCGGGCGGTGACGGAGACCTTCGACCGGGTGGTCAGCGTCGGTATGCTGGAGCATGTCGGGGCCCGCGACCTGACGGCCTATTTCCTCAAGGTGCGCGACTGCCTGGCACCGGGCGGGGTGGCGCTGATCCATTCCATCAGTTCCAAATCGCCGCCGGGCCTGACCGCCCCGTTTATCGACAAGTATATCTTTCCCGGGGGTTACTTGCCGCGCCTGTCAGAGAGCTTTGCAGCCGTGGAGAAGGCCGGGCTATGGACGCTGGATACAGAAAGTTGGCGGGTCCATTACAGCCGAACGATCCAGCATTGGCGCCAGCGGTTCGATGAACAGCGGGAAACAGTGGTAGAGCAATATGATGAGCGGTTTGCCCGGATGTGGGAGTTCTATCTCGCCCTGTCGGACATTGTGTTCACCCACTCCACCAATTTCGTCTTCCAGATGCAGCTAGGGCGCACGCGGGATGGTGTCCCCCTGCATCGGGACTATATCGCAGAGGCTGCTGCCCGCTACGCCGCCCGCGAACCGGCCTTCATCGAGACGCAAATGGCCACCGGCGCCCAGTTGCTGGGGACGCCGGTGGGGGCCTGAGGGATCAGCGTTGGGGCGGTCGCCAGGAGCGGGGTGCCCTAAGCCAGCGCCCCATAGTAGTCGACACCGATTTCGGATCGGTGCCGCTTCTGTCGGTCACTGGCGGTCGCTCGGATGATCTATGTCGTGGCGTTGCCCCTTTGGGGGGCTGGGCATTATCGCGCCTTTGGGGGCTGACGCTTCAGGGAGATCACTCCCCGCTGTCGTCCTCGTCCCGGGCCAACCCGTTCTCAAAGGCACGGCCAAGGGCCTTGATCATGTCGAAGATACGGCGACGCACGGCCAAGTCTTCGATCTTGTAGTAGTTGCGCACCAATTCCAGCGTTTCGCGCTTGGTCAGGGGCTGGTCATCCAGCGTGGCCTGGCCTTCGTTCAGCGCGCGCAGATTGGCAGGCGTGTTCTCATCCTGTGGCATGTCCTCGAAGAAGAACTGCACCGGCACTTCCAGAACGGTGGCCAATTCATGCAGGCGTGAGGCGCCGATACGGTTGGCGCCCCGCTCGTACTTCTGGACCTGCTGGAATGTCAGGCCGATGGCGTCGCCCAATTTCTCCTGGCTCATCCCCAGCAGGGTCCGGCGCAGACGCACGCGGCTGCCCACATGCACGTCGGTGGGGTGAGGCTTGTCCATCCGCGGGCGGCCCACTTTGCGCTTGGGCTTGTCGTCTTCGGTGATCTGCTCGGTCATCTGGGCGCTTCCTAAACCATAGGTTGGTTGTCTAGATAAGTGCCATAAGGTGAACTTTTCCCGCGGTCAACTACCGGGGCGGAAAAATTCCAAAATTTCCAGATTTATAGAATGCTCATGGAGCCGAGGAGGTCTTCGGCGTCTGCCTTCGCCAGAGAGTTGCAAGTAAAAGTAGTATCATGCTACAAATGAGAAGCCACAGGTCTGGTGGAGGCCCCCAAGGGCGCTCCGGCAAGGGGGGCAACAGTGCCAGGGTCAGGGTTGCTGATTCGCCCAAAGTCGTGCGGCTTTGCACCCGCCCCAGGGAATCCACTTGTCCTGAGATGCCTGTGTTGGCCACCCGCACCAGCGGTACACCCTGTTCTATGGCACGCATCCGCGCCATGTGAAAGTGCTGGTGCGGCCCCAGGGTCGTGCCAAACCAGCCGTCATTGGTCACCGTCAGCAGCCATGCCGGCGGATCATCCGCCGGTGCCGCCAGATGCGGAAAAAGCACTTCGTAACAGATGGTAACGCTGAAGGGGGGGAGGCCGTCCACCGAAAGGGTTCTGGGTCCAGGGCCAGGGGAGAATTGAGCGTTGCCGGTGGCCACGGCCGGCAGCGGAAGCCATTGCGACAGGGGTTGGTACTCGCCGAAGGGTACCAAGTGGGACTTGTCATAGACGGCCAACTCCTGCAGCCGGTCATCGAAGACGTGAAGGGCATTATAATACCGGTACAGAAAGGGCGCGCCCATGGGCTGCGCCACACGCCGGTTGGCGCCGGTGAGCAGCAATTGTCCCGGCAGCAGAAGCGAAGAGATGTCCTCCATCTCTCGGGTTCGGTGGCGCCATTCCATGAAAAAGGGCGGTGCCGTCTCCGGCCACAGAATTGCGTCCGCCTCTAGGCCCAAGGTGCTCAGTTGCATCAGCGTGCCCAGGTTCTCCGCGGCGGCCGCCGGATCCCACTTTGCCCCCTGAGCAATGTTAGGTTGTACCAGATGGAGCCGAGGGGCGTCCTCCGCTGGGGTTCGGGCCACGGTGTCCCAGTGGGCGATCCTGAGCCCGCCGGCTCCAGCCCATAGGGCCAAGACAGCCCCCGCCGCACCTGCCCAGAGCAAGCGGCGCTTGCCGCTGCGGGCCCAGGCGATCCGCGCCATCAGGGCCGCCAGCAGCGCCATCAGGCCCCCAAGACCGATCACCCCCACAAGGCCCGCCGCCTGCGCCAGCGGCAGCCAGCCCAAACTGGCATAGCCCGAGAGCATCCAGGGAAAGCCGGTGAAGAGCCAGGTGCGGGCCAGTTCGCCCAGCATCCAAACCGCAGGCAGGGCCAGGACCGCGGTGACAGGCAGGCGGAGCGCGTGGAGCAACCGAACTTGGAGGGCGAACACCAGTCCCAACAATGCCGGGAAAGCCAGGACTGCCACCGGCACGGCCCACCACCAGCGGTCGATGTCCACAAACAGCGCCGCTGCCAACCAATAGAGCAGCAGCAGTTGCTGCACGGCGCCAAACCACCAGCCCAGCCAGAACGCCTCCCGCCCCCGTGCGGCCCGCGCCCAAGCCATGGTTGCCAGCAACAGACCCACTGGCATCAGCAGCCAAGCCGGTGATGGGGGCAGGGATAACGCTGTGAGCCCACCGGCCAGGATCACCGTCCAGCGGCGCCGGGCGGCGGTGCCAAGCCACGGGGACTTGGGGGGAAGGGCCTGGCCTGAGGCGGGCGCGGGAAGGGGATCAGTCATCGGAAACCAGAACCAGGGCGAGCGTTAGGCTGCCGCCAGAGCGTAGGACCCCAAAGTGGCAACGCCACGGAGGGGATCATCCGAGCGACCACCAGAAAGCTACAGCAGTGACACCGATTCCAAATCGGTGTCCGCTGCAGTAGGGCTGTGCCGTTCGCCACGGCTTGTCAAGCCCCGGGGGGCGAGGCGTTGACCGGGGCTCACGGTCCTCACCGCAGGGGGCACTGATTTGGAAACGGTGCCCCAGGCTAAAGGGGATCAGCGCGGGGTGCTATCCTGATCCGGCACCGATTGCGTTGGGTTTGTTGACGTCGAGAGCCGCTGGCTGGCCGGAACCACGCGCACATAGGAGATCACTTCGGTCACGCCCCGAATGGCACGGGCCTCCAGCAGCGCCTGTTCCAGTTCCGGCCCGGAGCCGGCGATCCCAATCATGAACAAGCGGCCATTCACCACCTCAAAGCTGAAGTTGAGGGGATTGATGATCGGGTTACCCACCAGGCGGATATTGAAGGCCGAGGCGATGCGCTGATCGCTCATGCTCTCCTGGAATGATCGGCCAGGCCCCAACTCGATTTCGTCGATGACTTCGCGGACGCCATCGACCGACTGGGCCAGGGCCACGGCCTGGGCCTTCCAGTCGGCGCGGGGGACGATCCCCACCAGCAGAACCCGGCCCTCCTGCACCATCATGTCCAGCGGATGGACCATGGCCTCAGAATAGCTGAGCCAGCGTTCGTTAATGGCAACGCGGATGCGGGTGTCGTCCACGGCATCGCCCATGGTCCGCTCCTGCATGGCCGCACCAGCGGCCACAACGCCAGCCCCCACTGCGGTGGCTGCGCAGCCGCCCAGGCACAGAGCAAGCCCCAGCAGACCCACGATCCAGAGGCGGTGAGAGGGGAGGCGCTGGTTGGCGGGTGCCTCGGGGGCGG
>CAZCBM010000256.1:0-4963 GCA_964496805.1 uncultured Rhodospirillales bacterium
CCGCCATTGGCGTGACCCGGTCAATGCCGGAAGTGGCGGCGACCTGTGAAGACCATGGTCATGCCAGCCTTCTCTGCCGCGTCGATCACCGCGTCGTCCCGGATGGACCCGCCAGGCTGGAGCAGGGCGGTGACCCCCAACGCTGCCGCTTGTTCCACGCTGTCCGGGAAGGGGAAGAAGGCATCGGAGGCCATGACCAACCGTGCTGGGCGCTGATCGCCGAAGGCTTCGCGCATTTTGTGCCCCGCCATCCATACCGCGTCCACGCGGCTCATCTGCCCGGCGCCCAGGCCCCAGGTGGCCAATTCACCTGCCAGAACGATGGCGTTAGAGGAGACGTGTTTGACCACCGCTTCGGCAAAGCAGAGGTCGGCGGCCAAGTCCGCGTCCGGGGCGGGGCCGGAGACATGACGCCAGCCCTCAGGATCTGACAGGCCTACATTGGCGGTTTGCACCAGCACCCCGCCCAGGACACTGCGAACACGGCTGACCGGTCGCTGTTCGGGCATCTGCCCCAGTTCCAGCACCCGGATGTTGGCCTTGCGCGCCAACAGCTCCTGGGCCTCCAAACTGACGGAGGGCGCCAGCACCACCTCGCAGAAATTCTCCAGGATCGCCTCCGCCGTGGGGCCGTCCACCTCCCGCGTCAGGCAGATGATGCCGCCAAAGGCGCTCTTGGGGTCGGTGGCAAAGGCGCGGCGGAAAGCGGTCTGAAGCACAGGGTCTTGGGCCACACCGCAGGGATTGCCATGTTTGACGATGATCGCAGCGGGGTCGGCGAATTCCATCGCCTGAGCCAGCGCCATGTCTGCATCCAGGACGTTGTTATAGCTGAGTTCCTTGCCCTGGATCTGGCGGGCGGAAATCAGGGAGGGGGGACGCACTTCTTCCCCGGCCTTATTGGTCTCCGGCGTGGCATAAAGGGCCGCCGACTGGTGCGGATTCTCGCCATAGCGCAAGGCCTGCTGCCGCAGCCACAATGGGCGCTCCAGCGCGCCCCCGGTGATCCAGTTGGCGATGGCGACTTCGTAGGCGGCGGTCCGCTGAAAGGCGCGGGCGGCCAAATCCCGGCGCAAGTTGAGGCTGAGGTGTCCCTCGGATTGCTCCATTGCCTCCAGGATTCGGGGGTAGTCCTCCGGATCGGTGATCACGGCGCAGGCATTGTGGTTCTTGGCAGCGGCACGGGTCATGGCAGGGCCGCCGATATCAATCATCTCGATGATGGCGCCGTCAGTGTCGCCGGAGGCGACGGCATCCTCGAACGGATAAAAGTTAACGACCACCATATCGATGCGGGAGAGACCGTGCCGGGCCAGTTCCGCTTCATGCTCGGGGTCGTCCGCACGGGCCAGGATGCCGCCGTGCAACGCGGGGTGTAGCGTTTTCACACGGCCGTCCAGCATTTCCGCAGCACCGGTTACCTGGGCCACATCGGTCACCGGGACGCCGGCGGCGGCAATCGCCCTGGCGGTCCCGCCACTTGCTATAACTTCAACGCCGAAGCGATTGAGTCCCTTAACAAAATCTTCCAGGCCCTGCTTGTTGAAAACAGAGATAAGGGCGCGTCGTATTTGGCGCATATTAAGAGGTGTCCCCGACGGTGGCTGCGCGATGGATGAATGAGAGGGTTGCCTTGGCGGTGTTTGCCGGTGTGATACTCTGAGTGTGATGAAAAAACAACGGGACCGCAAAAGGTGGGCATATCGGGGGTCTCGATACCCTGGGGCTTTATGGACAAAGCCAGGGGAACCTTCTATCGTCCGCGCTGTTAACGAACCGGCTGTCAGGGCCAGTGTTCGCGACTCTGATTATCCTCTGTTGTAGGAAGGGATGCATCGATGCAGATGAACCTCAAAACCGCCCTCGCTGGCCTTGCCGCCCTGACGCTGACCGCGTGCGGCAGTGTCTATGACGAGGCTATCCTGTCCGCTCCGTCGGGCTCCGCCTTTAACCAGGCGCTGCACGCCAAGTACCTGGAACTGGCCCGTTTCGAATATGTCGAGATGGAAGACTATGCTGACGCCGACCACTTCGCGGCGAAGGCACTGGCCACCATCGAAGGCCCAGTTGCTCCGGACACCGTCGAAAGCCGTGACATCCCGGCCGTGGACGTGACCGGTTACCTGCAGAACCCGGTTGCCGACCTGCAGGAAGCCCGCCGTCAGCTGGTTGACGCCCTGGCCGCCAACGCCACCGTCAACATGCCCGAAGACGCCGCCGAAGCCCAGGCCAGCTACGACTGCTGGCTGGAGCAGCAGGAAGAAAACTTCCAGCCGGAAGACATCGAAGCCTGCCGCACCCGCTTCGAAACCGCCCTGGCGAAGATCACCGTTGGCGAGCCGATCGGCACCGTCATCATCTACTTCGACTGGGATAGCGACATCATCAGCCCGGCTGGCTTCGAGAAGGTGCGCGTTGCTGCTGACGCCGCCCGCGACGCCGGCGAACTGCTGGTCAACGGCTACACCGACACCTCCGGTTCCCGCGCTTACAACGTCGGCCTGAGCCGTCGCCGCGCCGAGAACGTTGCCAGCGCCCTGATCGCCGAAGGCATCAACGCTGAAATCCTGCGTATCCGTGACTACGGCGAAGACCCGGCCTTCCTGGCCGTGCAGACCGGCGACGGTGTGCGTGAAGCCGCCAACCGCCGCGTTGAGATCGTCTTCCCGAACTGATCCCTGCCGGGATCCCCTGATCAGCCGTCGGCGCCTGACACCGATGGCCGAATGGGTCGGATAGAGTTGCAAAGCCCCCGCGCTTCCGGCGTCGGGGGCTTTGTTTTGCCTGCTGGTCCTGATGCCCGCCGTTGACTTGACCGCTCAGCCCAGTGCCCTGCTCACCGAGCCCCGCCCACCAAAACCTGCCCACCACACCCCGCATTGGTTCTGTCGCCAATCTAAAGCAGGGGGGATCGACCACAGCCGGGGACGCCGATTGGGAATCGCTACCCCTGCTGCCATGCATCGGTGGTCGCTCGGATGATCCCTTCCATCCCGTTACCACTACGGGGGCCTTCGCTCTCAGCGGTGGAGCCCCGACGCGCTGAACCCCCGGCAGCGTTAGGGTCGAGACTCATCCGCTAAAGCGGCCAGTCTCTTCCACCCTCGGCGGCCATTGGCGGTGTTACACCAGCGATACCAACCCTGAGATGGATCCACGCGCTCCCCCTCGATGCGATCACAAGCGCCCCCCTGCCATCGCCTCCCGGCGCTTGGCTCCTGCACCGTTGCGATGCCCCGGCCCTAAAGCCGGGGACACCAATTGGAATCGGCACCCCTAATGTCGCGCACTCCTGCCCGCTCGGATGATCGCCTCCGTAACGTTGTCCCTTCGGGGTCTCACGCTCCCATGCCGCCCCGGCCACCTCGCTCTCTCCCCCGGTCTCCGGGCCGGTCTCCAGGCCGCCTGTTTGCGCCCCTCTGCGTTGGCTTTGAGCTTCCCAGAGGCGGTCTGCACTTGTCCCACAGGGTCTCTCCGCGCTATCAGCGGCGATAGCATTGTTTGGGCGCGCTTGGTTTTTCCGCCCCTGGTTCCCCCTTTCCCCTGGCTGCAGTACCCCCATGAGCGAAACTGGCACCCCTCCCGCCCCCATGCCCACCCTGGCGGGCACCGGCATTCTCTCCGGCAAGCGCGGCGTCATCATGGGCCTGGCCAACCAGATGTCCATCGCGTGGGGCATCGCGGAGGCCATGGCCCAGGCCGGCGCGCATCTGTCCTTCACCTATCAAGGGGGGGTTCTGGAAAAGCGCGTGCGCCCCTTGGTGGAAAAACTGGGCCCCACGTTCCCGATGATCGTCTGTGACGTCACAGATGCCGACAGCGTGGACCAAGCCTTTGCGGAAATCGGTGCCCAAGGCCCTATTGATTTCGTCGTCCACGCCATTGCCTACAGCGACAAGGACCAGTTGGACGGTCGCTATGTGGACACGACGCCGGAAAATTTCCGCACCACCATGGATATCAGCGTCTACAGCTTCACCCATGTGTGTCGGGCGGCCCTGCCCCATCTGACCAAGAACGCCAGCCTGATCACCTTGACCTATTACGGCGCGGAGCGGGTGATTCCCCATTACAACGTCATGGGGGTCGCCAAGGCCGCGCTGGAGGCGTCCGTGCGCTATCTGGCGGCGGACCTGGGTCCCGATGGCATCCGGGTCAACGCCATCTCCGCCGGCCCCATCCGTACCCTGGCCGCCAGCGGCATCAGCCACCTGAAGGCGATGCTGAAATGGAACGAGCTCAACAGCCCGCTGGGCCACAATGTGACCATCCAGCAGGTGGGCCAGAGCGCCGTCTACTTGGCTTCTGATCTGTCCAGCGCGGTCACTGGCGAAACCCACCATGTGGATGCCGGCTATCATTGCGTCGGCATGGCCGCCATGCACAACGCTGCCCACACCGGTGAATTGATGCTGCAGTACGCCAAGGCCAAAGGGCTGACCCCACCGGACAGCACAGGCTGACCCCCGCATCATGGCCGGCAACCGATTTGGACAGCTGTTTACCTTCACCAGCTGGGGGGAGAGCCATGGCCCCGCCATCGGCTGCGTCGTGGATGGCATGCCCCCACGGATCCCGCTGTCGGCAGCGGATATCCAGCCCCATCTGGACCGGCGACGCCCGGGACAGAGCAAATATGTCACCCAGCGCCAGGAACCCGATCAGGTGGAGATCCTCAGCGGGGTGTTCGAGGGCCAGACCACCGGGACCCCCGTCAGCCTGTTGATCCGCAACCAGGATCAGCGCAGCAAAGACTATGGCGCCATTGCTCAACAGGCGCGCCCAGGTCACGCGGACTACACCTACTGGGCGAAGTACGGCATCCGGGATCACCGGGGGGGCGGTCGATCCAGCGCCCGGGAAACCGCCGTCCGGGTGGCTGCCGGCGCCGTGGCGGGAAAGATTTTGTCTTCATTTTTTGGAACCCGAATCGTCGCCTGGGTCAGTGCCGTGGGGACCGTTT
>CAZCBM010000257.1:0-3830 GCA_964496805.1 uncultured Rhodospirillales bacterium
GCAAGCTGGGCAAGCGGCTGGTGCCCCTGATCCTGTTCCTGGTGCCGGTCCTGCTGTCGGCCTTCTATTGGTTCGAGGTGGCCTCGGACCGCTATGTCAGCCATGCCAGCTTCTATCTGGTGTCCAACGACCCCTCCAGCGCCACGCCGGACCTAGGCGCGCTGATCTCCGGCGGGACCAATGTGGACCGCGACAGCCAGATCCTGATGGAATACATGCGCGTGGACAGCATGCGCCGGCTGTTGCAGTCCGAGTTGGACATCCGGGCCCATTTCTCCAGCACCACCATCGATCCTTTATCCCGCTTGGCGTCGGATGCCTCGGCTGAAGAGTTTCAGGCCTACTACAAGAACAGGATTGAACTGCGCTTCCTGATCGAGTCTGGCACCGTCGCCATCACAGCAGAGGCGTTCACGCCGGAGATGGCCCAATCCATCGTCACAGCCCTGGTGAGTGCGGCACAGGGGTTCACGTCCAATGTGGATACGGCCCTGGCCAGCAAGCGGGTGGAGTCGCTCCAGAATCGGCTAACCCAGGTGGAAACGGACCTGCGGCAGAAGACGTTGCTGTTTGAAATGCTGCGGCAGGAAACCAAGGTGGACGCCCCGGAAATCCGCGACCAGCAGGTCCGTGATCAGATGATGCAGGCCCGTCGCAACCTGATCGACCTGCGCGCCGAGCTGGCCGAGAAGCAGGCCACCCTGCGCCCGGATAGCCCCGCCCTGCAGGGCCTGTTGTCCCGCATTCGGGACCTGGAGATCTTCATCGGGGAGATGGAACGGGAGTTGGTGGGGACCGACGCCATTGATCCGCAGGTGTTGCTGCGCTTCAAGGAGTTGGAGTTGGACATCGAATTGCTGACCACCACGCGGGCCAGCGTTCTGTCCTCCCTGCAATTGGCACAGGTGGAGGCCGCGCGTCAGCGCAAGGAGTTCATCATCATCAACCGGCCCACCCTGCCGGACGCCGCCGTGCGACCGGCCCGGCTGTATAACTTCGTCACCACCGTGTTCGTGACGCTGTTTGCGCTGCTGCTGGGCGGGTTGATCACCGCCTCCATCAAAGATCACATGGCGTGAGCCTGCCCCCTTCCCCGACCACCATGGCACCCCCTGGGGAGGGAAGGCACGCTTCCGGTACGGTGCCGCTGGGCATGATGCTCATGGCCCTTGGCGTGCTGGTGGTCCCGGGCATTGATGCCATCGCCAAACATCTGGCCCAACAGGGTGTTCCCCCTGCCCAGTCCACTTGGTCACGCTTTGCCGTTCAGGCGGTGCTCATGGTGCCGCTGCTGATCTGGCGGGTGCGCCGCACCGGCCTCGCCCCCCTGCGGCAAGCCCTGGGCCTACAGATTGCCCGCGGCCTGTTGATCGCTTGCGCCACGCTGTTCTTCTTCACCGCCCTATCGCGCTTGAAGATGGCCGACACCGTGGCGTTGTTCTTTGTGGAACCCCTGATCCTGACCCTGCTGTCCGCGTGGCTGCTGGGGGAGGGCATTGGATGGCGCCGCCTGACCGCCGTGGCGGTGGGGTTCGCGGGCGCCATGATCGTGATCCGTCCAGGGTCTGGGGTGTTCGGCCTGTGGGCCCTGTTCCCTTTGGCGGCGGCAGGCTGTTTCGCCCTCTATCTCACGCTCACCCGCCTGATCGCCGACCGGGTGGATGTGATCGCCCTCCAGGCCTCTGCCGCCTTGTTCGGCGGGCTGGTGATGACCCTCGCCCTCGCGGTGGGCACCCTGGCTCAGATCCCCGCCCTGACGCCGGTCGCGGTCACTTGGGGGCAAGTGGGCTGGCTGATCTTGCTGGGCTGCATCGCCACGGTTGGACACATGATGATCGTTCAGGCCTTCAAACTGGCAGAGGCTGGCGTGCTGGCCCCGTTCCAGTATCTTGAGATTGTGGGCGCTGTGGGCCTGGGGTACCTGATCTTTAAGGAGGTGCCGGACCTGTGGACCGCGGTGGGCATGGCGGTGATCATTGGGTCCGGGCTGTATGTCTTGCATCGCGAGACCGTTCGGCGGCCTCGCCCTCCCGTGGCAAAGGGGGCCAACCCATGACCGAGAAACCCGCCGGCAGACCGGTTCAAAACACGCTGCTGGGGATCGCCTTCATCAGCGGGATTGTGGCCCCCTTCATGCTGGTGGCAGGGCTGGTCAGCGCCTGGCAGGCCCGGGAGATCCTGGCCGATGGGGAGCCCCACACGGCCGTCGTCCTGCGGAAATGGCAGACCACCAGCATGAACCGGGGCAACACCATCCGGCATGAGCATCTGGCGGTGTCGTTCAACGATCGGAAGGGAACGCCCCATGAGCGGGAAGTCGGTGACCTGCTGCGCCCGCAGAGTTGGAAGGCGGCCGCCCCGGGAGAGACCGTGGACATCCACTGGCACCGCGCGGACGACGAGATCGCCCTGACGGCTGACCTTCATGTCCACGCCCAGAATGAGATGACGTGGTTCGCCCTGGGGCTGGGCGGTGTTGGCATCCTCAGCGGTGGGGGCTGCTGGATCCTGGCCCGGCGCCGGCGGCGTCTCCAGCGGCCGTAGGGGCCCAGCAAAACACCGCCTCCGAACGCCTTGCGTCGCAGGCGAGGGCTATCCCACCCTACGGGTAGAACGCCCGCCAGCAGCGTGCGCGTCCGTCTCGCGATGGCATCAGAAAAGTATGGCTCCGGGAGTCGGATTCGAACCGACGACCGATCGGTTAACAGCCGATTGCTCTACCGCTGAGCTATCCCGGAAAATCCATGGCGGTAAGAGGCGCTGAGCACCAGACCTGTGGTTTAGGGCGCCACAACGACAGCGTCAAGCATCAGTTGATTGAGCCATCGCATTTGCCGGCCCGGGGGCCTTCCCAGCGGCTTGGGGGGAGACAGCGTCGCCTATGCCAGGGGTCTGCGGAGCACCCGCACGGAGGCGACCGATCTCTGGTTCCGTGCCTGGGGTCCCCCGTTCGTGGGGCCCCGCTCTTGGAGGCCCGCTCTTGGCCGTTGGCTGGCCCCCAACGAGGCGCAAGACGGACAGCCCCTTCGGCGTCAGCGGACGTGGCAAATCCCCTCTACAGTGTGACGCTCAGGAATGCTAATCCGGGCGAGGTCGTTCAACCGACCGCGCGACGAGGTTGAGAGAGGGAGGCGGCCATGGGCCATGGGCCAGGGGAAGGGACCGTTGAACATCGGAGAGGATCAGCACCACGGGGCTGGGGTTCATGGGGCTAAGGCTCACGGGGCCGAGGGTCCTGCGGTCGCCGCGCCGGTACGCCCCCATGGCGCCCTATGGTCACGGCGTGCCGTAACGGCCGGCGCCCTGGGGCTGTGTGTGGGCACGATGCCAACCCTTGGCGCCCTTGCGCAATCAGAACGGAGAGAGCCCATGACCACGCCGCCCCCCGTGGCACGCCACCATGGAGCGCCACCATGGAGCGCGACCATGGCCCCCGCATCACACACGCCGACTGTGCAGAGAACGTGATGCAACCCTTGGCATACATTGATTGACTCACGACACCCCTCTCCGCCACGCACGAAACAGCGAAGACAATCGCAACCTGGGGAAACGAGCATGAGCACCCGCTGGACGTCTATGGTTTTAACCCGTACGGGTGTGGAGGGGGCCTTTGCCACCGTGGCTCAGTCCCTGCGCGCAGGGGGCTGGTCGGTAGAGGGCGAGGGCGCCGAAGCAGGCCCTGCCTCGGTGCTGACGGTGGAGCGGCAGATGCTGATGCTTATGGCCTAGCCCATGCCCATCCCCCGCGGTGATCCGAAGCCGCTGCTGCCCCATGCCTGGATGTGGAACGAGGCGGCCCAGGTGGTGGGCGGCCATGGCGGGCGCGA
>CAZCBM010000257.1:3840-4948 GCA_964496805.1 uncultured Rhodospirillales bacterium
GCCGCGACGCTGGAGGCCAAGCGCCTCGCCGCCGCCATCACATTGGCCGCGGTGGCCGCCCTGACGGAGGCACCGGCGGTGGCGGCCCTGGGGGTCTATTGGGATGGGCTGATGCTGCGACCGGCCAGCTTCTATGGCGGCATGGCGGGGCGGGAGGCGGCGCTGCAAGCCCTGGCCACCCATGGGGTGGATCATCGCCTGTACCGGGACGAAGCCGCAGGGCCCCAGGCCGTGGGCCTGTCCACGGCGGGCCTGAGCCGCTTTGTCGGTGCCGAGCTCAGCTTCCCCGGCGGCTTGGGCCTGCAGCCCTCCCAGATGATGGATCTCTCCGTCTCCATCTGCGGCTATGTGCTGGACAAGGGGCCCGTCTTCGGCGACGGCGACACCTTCGACGGCCCAGCGGGCCCCCTGCGCGTGACCCACCATCCGCTGGGTGAGGGCGTGACCCAATGGCGGATCGCTGCCGCACAGTAAACGAATCCAGTGATACAGGAGTACAAGCCATGGTGGCACGGGTGAGGGTTGAGCCGGAGAGCATCCGGACGGATCCAACAGCGGTTTGGGACTTTGACGATCCAGAGGTGCAGCGCTTGGTTGAAGAGAAGCCCTGGCTGCAGGGTGATGGCCCCATTCCCACTTATTGGAAACTTGGAAAATCATGGATCAGTGATTTTTTAGAATTCCGTCCACTATATAACATTGATCAACGTGAAATATACAAAAAGCAAATTCAGAACAGTATGAGAGTTGGGGGATCCATAAATGATATTCCCCTGACAGGTCATTATGTAAACATTGACAACGATGCGCATTATAACATTATTGGCGACAGTGTAAACCTCGGAGAGACTTCTTACATGATTGGTGAGCCTGTTCGAAATGTCCTGCAAACTTTTAGCAATGATATAGAATTTATTCCCCAGCCTATGTTTTACAGGAATGACGAAGAAACAAAATTCCAGTACTTCCGTATGAATGTGAGAAGCCTGTACCGCGCCTTCCATCCCTGGTCTCCTGGAACGCGCGTAGAAAAGACGCCAAAAAGGGAACCATTAGTAATAGGGAATGTTGAAACTGCATTTTTATGCTATCATAGGTCCTATCCGAA
>CAZCBM010000258.1:0-4933 GCA_964496805.1 uncultured Rhodospirillales bacterium
CAGGCCATCGCCACCGCCAAGCGCCTGGGGGGCGTGGTCAGCGCCACGGACGTCCGCCCGGAGGTCAAAGAACAGGTGCAGAGCTTGGGCGGCTCCTTCCTGGAAGTGGAGGGCGCGGACACGCCGGCATCTGAAGGCGGCTACGCCAAGGAAACAAGCGACGAATACAAGCAAAAGCAGGCTGAGCTGATCCGTCAGACCCTGACCAAGACCGACATCGTCATCACCACCGCGCTGATCCCGGGACGCCCGGCACCGCGGTTGATCACCACGGACATGCTGGCGCTGATGAAGCCGGGCAGCGTCGTGCTGGACTTGGCGGTGGAACGCGGCGGAAACGTCGAAGGATCGGTCCTGGGCGAGGTCACCGATGTCGGTGGCGTCAAGGTCATCGGCTACGCCAACCTGCCGTCGCGCATCGCCAGCGAGTCGTCTCGCCTCTATGCCAAGAACCTGCTCACCTTCCTGGGGCTGGTGGTGAAGGCGGAGAAGGATGCCGCGCCGGAACTGGCCATCGACTGGAAGGATGAGTTGATCACCGGCTGCGGGCTCACCCGTGACGGCAAGATCGTCCACCCGCGCTTTGCCCCTGAGGATGCAACCCCGGCCGCCGACGCCTCCTGAGCGCCCTTAACCGCGCCAGGCCGTCGAGCCCAGAACAAGGGACCTGATCGTCATGGATCAAGAATTGAACGACATCGTCGGCCTGTCGGAGCGGCTTAAACGCTCTCTGGAGGCGGTGACCACCGATGCCACCACGTTGGCGGAAAAGGCTCAAGCCGCCGCCGCCGCCAGTCAGCAGGCTGTCGCCGGTGCCCATGCCGGGCCGGACTTCCTGGTGGTGGCGCTGACCGTTTTGGCGCTGGCCTGCTTCGTTGGCTATTATGTTGTGTGGAACGTCACCCCGGCGCTGCACAGCCCGCTGATGGGCGTCACCAACGCCATCAGCTCTGTCATCATCGTCGGCGCCATGATCGCCGCCGGTCCCGACGAGTTCAGCTTTGCCCAGATCATGGGCTTCCTGGCCGTCATTCTTGCCTCAGTGAACATCTTCGGCGGGTTCATGGTGACCCACCGTATGCTGTCGATGTTCAAGAGGAAGGAAAAACCCGCGAGCGCGAAGGGCTGAGGCGACACCAATGGAAACCTTTACCTCTTTGGGATACCTCGCCGCCGGCATCCTGTGCATCCTGGCCATCCGTGGCCTGAGCCATCCGGAAACCGCGCGCAATGGCAACAAGATGGGCATTGCCGGTATCGGCTTGGCCATCCTGATCACCCTGGCGCAGCCGGGCGTGCAGAACTACTGGTGGATCCTGATCGGCATCGCTGTCGGGGGCGCCATCGGCATTTCCATCGCCCGCAAGATCGCCATGACGGCCCTGCCCCAGTTGGTGGCAGCCTTTCACAGCCTGGTGGGTCTGGCCGCGGTGTTCGTCGCCATCGCAGCGTTCGAGAACCCGGGTGCCTACGGCATCGCCCAGGGCATTGGCATCAAGCTCAACAGTTTGATCGAGATGGCCTTGGGCGCGGCCATTGGCGCGCTGACCTTCACCGGGTCCATCATCGCCTTCGGCAAGCTTCAGGGCCTGATCAGCGGCCGCGCGGTGGTGTTCCCCGGGCAGCAGATCCTGAACGCGGCGCTGGGCACGATCTTGGCCCTGTTCATCATCTGGTTGTCTTCCAACCCTGATAGCCCGCCGTCCGCGGCCTTCTATTTGGTGGTTCTGCTGAGCCTGGCGCTGGGTATCCTGCTGATCATCCCCATCGGTGGCGCCGACATGCCGGTGGTGATCTCCATGCTGAACAGCTACTCGGGCTGGGCGGCGGCCGGTATCGGCTTCACCCTGGAGAACACCCTGCTGATCATCGTGGGGGCCCTGGTGGGCAGCTCCGGCGCCATCCTGTCCTACATCATGTGTAAGGGCATGAACCGCAGCTTCGCCAGCGTCATCCTGGGTGGCTTCGGGGGTGATTCCGCCGGGCCGGGCCAGGACATGGGCGACCGCACCATCAAGCAGGGCTCTGCTGAGGATGCCGGCTTTATCATGGGCAACGCCGCCAGCGTCATCATCGTCCCGGGCTATGGCATGGCCGTGGCCCAGGCGCAGCACGCGCTGCGGGAGATGGCGGACCTGCTGAAAAAGCAGGGCGTGGACGTCCGGTATGCCATCCACCCGGTGGCGGGCCGCATGCCGGGCCACATGAATGTGCTGCTGGCAGAAGCGAACGTCCCCTATGACGAGGTCTTCGAGTTGGAGGACATCAACCGCGACTTCGCCCAGGCCGATGTGGCCTTCGTGATCGGCGCCAATGATGTCACCAACCCGCTGGCCAAAACCGACCCCACCAGCCCGATCTATGGCATGCCCATCCTGGAGGTGGAGCGGGCCAAGACAGTGCTGTTCGTCAAGCGCTCCCTTGGCAGTGGTTATGCCGGCGTCGACAATCCCTTGTTCTTCGCGGACAACACCATGATGCTGTTGGCGGACGCCAAGAAGATGTGTGAGGACGTGGTCAAGACTCTTGAGCACATGTAAGGCCAGAGGCACGGGATCGGGGGCAGCGAAACCGCCCCCATACCGCCGCTCTGCACCCCCTCTACAGCCTCCCAACAACCCGGTGCCCGCGCCGGGTTGTTGGCATTTTAGCAGTTTTTTTGCATTCTCCGGGTTGATACTGTCCCCACCCGGATCCTGTCACGTGGCATCAAGGTTTGTAACCAAATGGCTGAGCCCATGCGCTTTTCGACCTGGACCAGATGGCTGACGGCAATCGCCGCCTGCGGCCTGCTGGGCGCGTGTCAGACCACCGCTGGCAGCGGCGGCGCTGCCAGCCCCCAGGATACAGCCCCGCTCCTGGGGACGACCGTGCCGTTGGTCCAGCCGGTAACACCGGATGACCAGGAACTGCTGGGCCTGATGGCCAATGGCGGCGTCGGCCAAAGCCAGATCCTCACCAGCAGTGGCGCCACCGCCACGCTGGAGAGCCACTATGCCTCCGCCGCCGGTCTCACCTGCCGCCGCGCAACCGTGCGCGGCGCCGGCTCACCGCAGAGCCGCGTGGCCTGCCGCCGTGGGGGCACGTGGCAATTGCTCCGCCCCATCCAGGGCGGCAACGCCCCGCGGCTGCGCTGAGGAGCCCGATGCCATGCTGACCTGCTGCCCCCGCCCCTTCGCTGCCGGAGGCGTCCAGATGCGCCCAATCCTCTCCGCCCTGCTGCTGGGCAGCATCCTGCTGGCTATTGTCCTGGGAGGGACTGCCCGCGCCCAGGTGGCAAGCGACAGCCAAGTGCCCATCCGGGCCGCGGACACCGCCGATCCCGCCACCTCCTCCACCAGCGACTCCGCCGGTCTCAATCGGGGCATCCGCCCCTTTGGCGCCAACCTTTGGGACGAGGCTGTCCCGCGGACACCAGGCCCCAACGACAGCTATCGCCTGCAGCCGGGCGATACGGTGTCCATCAAGCTGTTTGGGGCAGTGAACCAAGATGAAACCCAGCAGGTGGATGGCCAGGGCAACGTCTTCATCTCCAACGTCGGTCCCGTCGCCGTGGCCGGTTTGCCATCTTCGGCCCTCAATCAGCGGCTGCGCCAAGCCGTCCGGCAGCAGTTTGTGGACACTGTGGATGTCTACGCCACCCTGCAAAGCGCACAGAGCATCGGGCTGTTTGTCACCGGGGAAGTGATTCGCCCCGGGCGCTATCTGGGCCTGCCGGCGGACAGTGCGCTGTTCTTCCTCTCCCAAGCTGGCGGCGTGAACCCGGAGACGGGCAGTTACCGCGACATCCGGGTGATCCGAGGAGACCGGGAGATCGCCGCCATCGACCTGTATGAATTTCTGCTGGAAGGCCGCCTTCCCAGTGTCACCTTCCGCGAAGGGGATACGATCCTGGTTAAGCGCCGTGGGCCGATCATCACCGTGTTGGGGGATGTCACCCACACCGCCCAGTTCGAATTCGTCGGCTCTCGCCTGTCCGGGGCCGAGGTCAACCGTCTGGCGCGTCCTCGCCCTTCCGCCGCCAATGTCGCCATCGACGGGGCACGGTATGGCGCGCCGTTCAACGACTATCTGGACATCCGGTCTTTTGAGAACGTGGCGGTCGCCGATGGCGATACCATCAGCTACTCCGCTGACGCCATTGCCGGGACCATCTTCGTGCGTATCGAAGGACCGGTGAGTGGGCCCAAGACCCTGAGTGTCGCTCGGGATGCCAAACTGACGGAGGTTCTGGCCCACATCGCTGTGGATCCGGAAACGGTGGACCTCACCGCCATTCACCTGAAGCGGGAGAGTGTTGCCCGCGAGCAGAAGCAGAGCCTTCAGGACAGCTTGGCGCGCCTGCAGCGCAGCGCGCTGACCGCCATGTCCGCCACCGACAGCATCTCGGAAATCCGGGTCAACGAGGCTCAGCTGATCATGGACTATGTCCAAACAGCCAGCCTGATTGAACCGGAGGGCCGTGTTGTGGTGGTGGACCGCAGCGGCACCATCCGACCCATCGCCATGGAGGAAGGGGATATCATCATCATTCCCCCCGCCAGCGACGTGATCCTGGTAACCGGGGAGGTGGTGATACCCCAGGCGCTGGTCTGGGAGCCCGGCATCCGAATCCGGGAATTGGTCCAGGCCGCCGGCGGCTACACGGAGCGCGCGGACGAAGGAAACGCGGTGGTGATCCGCCGCAATGGCTCGGTGGTGACCGGTCTTGACGTCGTCATCCGTCCCGGCGATGAGGTGTTGATCCTGCCGGCCGTGGAGTTCAAGGGCCTGCAATTGGCCAAGGATTTGAGCCAAATCGTGTTCCAGATCGCCGCCACCGCTGGCACCGTGTTCAGCATCCTCAACAACTGACGGTGGCGGTGGTCGTCGCCCCGCCTAACGGCGGCGGTGGTCGCTGCCCCACCTAACGGCGGCGGTGGTCGCTGCCCCA
>CAZCBM010000259.1:0-4882 GCA_964496805.1 uncultured Rhodospirillales bacterium
GCGGCAAAGGAGTCACTGCCGGCCCACTCCCCCTCCCGGCCACCCATTGCGATGATACTCCCGTGGGTGGTCGGGAGGGGGAGCGGGCTGGGCCAGACTGATCGGAAAATGCTCCAATCGGCGTCCACTGTTGTAGGCCCGTAAACGGCATGCACCCACCCGTGATCGTTCTGGTCGGACCCGGGTTCACTTGTGGCGATGGAACGGGATCGCTATCTCTGCGGCCAGCGGGCGTTTCGCGCCCCCCACCCATCCCGGCTGACGGCCGCACAGGAGAGTCATTCCCATGCCCAGCATGATCTTTGTCACACCCGATGGTCACGAACACACCGTCGACGCGCCCAATGGGTTGTCGGTGCTGGAGATCGCCCACAAGCACGGTTTCGATCTGGAAGGCGCCTGCGATGGATCGCTGGCCTGCTCCACCTGCCACGTCATCGTTGACCAAAGCTGGTACGAAACCCTTGCCGAGGCCTCCGAAGAGGAAGAGGACATGCTGGACTTGGCCTGGGGCCTGACCAAAACGTCCCGCCTGGGCTGCCAGATCACCATGAGTGACGAGTTGGACGGCCTGAAGGTCCGACTGCCCGATGGCGTCAACAACAATCTGGGATGATCCAACGCGCGGGTCACTGAGCGGCTCAGTGGCACCCCCGCTAGTGCAGATGCCTTGCACGGCACCACCAGATGGACGCCTGTGCACCCCTCACCTCTGAACTTCGTCTATGGCGCGATGACGGGCAAGGCGGCGGGGCGGCTCCTGGGCACTGGACCGCCCCGCCTTGCTCGCTCCATCTGGCGCATACCCCTGGGCACTGGCATCGCCGATGGGCCGTGGTGTGGTCGGAACCGTCCGCTGCAACCCCTTGTCGCTGGACCGGCTCACCAACCACCCCCCAGGACGGCCGCCTGCTTGTCTTGGCTGGGGGACGGGAAGGGGACCCGACCCCGAAGCGGCATGCCGTCCCCTCTCAAACATGGCAAGATGACGGGAGGGGAACAAGATCAAAATATAGAACTATTAGAATGCTCTTTTTGTGCTCTGCCGCAAGAACGACGCCTAACCGGTTAGGAGCGTTAGAGAACCCGGTACCGCACCAAAACCCTCCCTTGATGACTCCCCCTGAACTTTTTTTTTGCCCGGAGCCGTCCGCCGATGTTCGATGCCAAGATTCGCCCGCTGATCGACCCGATCCTCGGTGTGGCGGGGACTCGACTGGCCGCGGCGGGGCTGGGTCCCAATCAGGTGACCGTGGCGGGCTTCTGCATGGGGGCGCTGGCTTTCCCAGCCCTGGCCTATCAGGCCTATGGTCTGGCACTGGTGTTCATCGCCCTGAACCGCATTGCCGACGGCCTCGATGGAGCGGTGGCGCGGGTCACGGGTGCCAGCGATTTCGGCGGCTATTTGGATATCGTTCTGGACTTTGTCTTCTATGCAGGCGTGGTTTTCTTTTTTGCCGTTGGCCAACCAGATCAAGCCCTTTGGGCAGCGTTCCTAATTTTCAGCTTTATTGGCAGCGGCTCCAGTTTCCTGGCCTATGCCATCATCGCTGCCAAGCGTGGGCATGAGACGCGCGCCCAGGGGCGCAAAAGCTTTTACTACCTCCATGGCCTGGCCGAAGGTGCGGAGACCGTCGCGGCCCTGGCGCTGATTTGCCTTTGGCCCAGTGGATTTTTCTGGATTGCCATCGGGTTTGGCGCGCTATGCTGGTTGACGACCCTGGGCCGTATTCTCAGTGCCCGGACCGCCTTTGTCGAACCGCCCGTTGATGACCCATCCCAACCATCCTGATCCCCAAGACCCTCACCCGCCTGCCCCCAACCCAGCGCCCAGCACGGCATCGCCCCTGCGCCTGGGGCCCTTCTCCCGGCCAGAACGCCGGGTGCTGATTGGCGATAGGGTGACGGTGGCCCCCTTGGATGCCCACCGGGATGCCGACAGCCTGTTTGATGATTTGTTGCACCACGACCCCGGTGGGACCGTCTGGCGGTATCTCCCGGTCTCCTTTGGGCGGGAGGACCGCCAAGGCTTCCGGCGCTACATGGCCAGCAATGAGGCCTCTCCGGACCCGCTGTTCTACAGTATTCTCAGCATGGAAACCGGCGAGTGCGTGGGTCATGCCTCGTTGATGCGCTTCTCCCCGGAGCATGGGACCATCGAAATCGGGTGGATCCTTCTCAGTCCCTCAATCCAGCGCACAGCCGCGGCCACGGAAGCGCTAGTGGTGCTGATGGACTACGCCATGACAGGCCTGGGGTATCGACGGCTGGAATGGAAGTGCAACGCACTCAATCAGGCCTCTCGCCGGGCAGCACAGCGGCTTGGGTTCACCTTTGAGGGGGTGTTCCGCCAGCACATGATCGTGAAGGGCGCCAACCGCGACAGCGCCTGGTTCAGTCTGCTGGATAGCGAGTGGCCCTCCCGACGGGAGCGGCTGCTGGCATGGCTCAACGCTGGCAACTTCACCCCGGACGGCCACCAGATCCGGGCCCTCTCCGCGATCCCGCTGGACTGAGGCTTTGGGGCGGGGCACACTTGAGCCCTAATCCCAAGTCCCGGTGGAGGGAGTGACGATGATGCGTAGTGCAGGTTTTCTCAAGGCGACGGGCGTCGCGGCTCTGATGGCCTTGCAGCCTCTGGCGGCCATGGCCCTCCTGCCCTCCACGGCCCTGGCGCAGGTGGCAACGTCCAATCCGGTGCCCGGCGTGACCCCACTGGAGGTGGAGGTGCTGGATGTCCTGCGCTTTGGCGATGTAACCGCGGCCACGGCGGAGGGGGGCAGCGTCACCTTGGAGGCTGCCACTGGGCGCCAGCGGCTCAGCCGCGGCATGGTGGATCGGGGGGGCTTCGGGGGTGTTGCCCGATTGCGCGTAACGGGCGAGCCCGAACGCTATATCCGGATCTTGCTGCCCGACGCCTACACCCTGTCCACCGATCCTGTGCCGCTATGGGTGGAAGGGTTCACCGCCTCCCCTGGCACACAGGTTCGTCTGGACAGCCGCGGTCGCGCAGAGGTGCGCATCGGGGCCACCCTGCGGGCAGAAGGACGCACGAATCAGGCCTCTCAGCGCATCTCCGTACCCGTGGATATCGAGTATGTGCCGGTTGCCGACCAGCCGGATTGAGCGGTTGCCGGCGTGCTGATCCCTTGGGGGCTGAACCGCGGCCCAGAGGTCACGGCTGCCGGTTTTCTCACCTTTCTGGTGGCCGTTCCCGGGCCGGCCCATTGGGCTGCCCGTGCCCGCCTGCTAAACGGATCGTTAACCCTGCACCCGCTGCGGAGTGTTTCCCCATGAATGCACGTTTCGCCTTCGTCCTTTTCCTCGTGATCGGCCCCTTGTTGACGGTTGGCCCAGCGACCCTTGCCCAGACCGAGGCGGAGGCCCGCCAACGTGTGCGCGTTGACCTGGATGTGTTGGCCAACACTGGGGTGACGTTAACCCTGAAGGACGTCCAGGACGTCACGTTCGGCACAGTACGGATGCAGCGCGGGCAGTCCGGATCGGTGTCCATGGCCGCCGAAACAGGCCATGTGGAGTTCGACGAAGGCGTTCAAAGCGTCACCGGTGCCACCAGGGGCCAGGTCACCGTGGCAGGCCCACCGGGAGAGACTGGGATCACCCTCAGTTTTGATGGCCAGACCGCGCCGACGATCCAGCTTACCGGCCCCGATGCAGACGGGATCGACTATCGCCCCACCGCAACCACCGTGGACCTGACCGGTGCAGGGCCGGAAGCAGAAGCCAACATCTTTGTGGGCGGTAGCATCGACATCCCAGCCGACCTTGACCCCGGCACCTACTCGGCGACCTTCACGATTGAAGCGATCATGCCGGGGGGCAGTACCTGATGACCCGAACCGGTCAGAGGCAATAGTGGCTCGTTGGGCTTGGCAAAATGGAGAGGCGCCCAGGGCGCTGGCCTGGCAGCGTCTGCTGGCGCCGGTCTTGTTGGCATTGGCCTTGCTGTGGGCCTGGCCTGTCTCCGCGCAGACAAGCGGTGGGGGGCTGAGCCTAGACCCGGCCGAACTGAGCCTGACGGCAGAGGAGCCCGCTGGGGCCATCCGCATCACAAACCCCTATTCCGTGCCCCTGCGCCTGCGGATCACGCCGCGCCACTATCGCATGGTGGATGAGGGCCGTTTGGTGGCCCTACCCGGCCCGACGCCCCCTTGGTCAGCCCAACCCTTGATCCGCTGGAGCCCGCGCAGCCTGACCCTGGCGCCGGGGGAACAGCAGGCGCTGCGGGTGCTGGCCACGGTGCCGCCGGGTGAGGACCGACGGGAATGGCGGGTGCATCTGGCCTTGACGGGGGAGCCCCCCCGCGCAGCAGGACCAGGGCTGTTCGCCCCCGATGATCCCAGCCGTGAGGGCCTGTCCATCAAGGTCCAGCCCATCTTCACCTTGGCCGTCCCAGTGTTCGTGCGCCGCGCAGCGCCAGAATTGGACGTAAGCCTGCAATCCATCCGCCGCGTGGGGGCGGATACCCAGGTGACTGTGATGGCCAGCGGCCAGCGCACGGGGGCCGTCCAAGTTCAGCTTTGGTCGGGCACTCGCATTGTGACGGAACGGCCGGTTACCCTCTATCCTGACAATCCACCCCTTACCCTCACCCTGCCCAGCGCGGAGGGGGATCGGGTGGTGATCCACCGCCATGGGCGGCCTCTGGCACAGCAGGCGGTGCCATGAGCTCACTGGTTTCCAGCGGCATGGGGGCCAAGGCCCTGCGACAACTGCTCGTGACCCTGCTGCTGGCCGTGAGCATGGCTTGCGGTGGCGTGCCCGGTGCCCAGGCGCAGGACCAAGACGGCAGCCCCCGCTCCAATTCCGTGCCCAGTATCCGGCCGCTGGCGCCACCGGTGGCCGAGCCGGTGCCGGCCTC
>CAZCBM010000260.1:0-4866 GCA_964496805.1 uncultured Rhodospirillales bacterium
TGGCTGGCGCTTAACACCAGGTCCACGCCCCAGTCGGCCATGCACAAGGGCTCCGTGGATAGACCGGCGATGGCATCCACCAGCAGCAGGGCGGGGTGGCCCGCGCGGTCGATGGCCTCGCGCAGGGGGGGCAGGTCGTTTCGCACGCCGGAGGCGGTGTCCACCTGCACGGCCAGTACGGCTTTGATCCGATGGTGGGTGTCGGCGCGCAGGGCTGTTTCCAGCTGATCCGGGTCCACCGGGCGCCGCAGATCATTTTCAAGGTGCTGCACTTCAAGGCCAAGCCCCTCCGCCTGGTGGCCCCAAACCTGCGCGAAGAGGCCGGATTGCGCCACCAGCACCCGATCCCCCGGCAGGAACAGATTGCCCAGCACGGCTTCCCAGGTGCCATGGCCGTTGGCGATCACGAAATAGACCGGATCCTGAGCCGTGGCGCCGGCCAGATCCCGCAGGGTTGCCTGTATCCGGGTCACGGCGGCGGCCAGGGACTCCCCCCAGATCTCCACCGGTTGACGTGCCATGGCTTGAATGACCGCTTGCGGCAGCGGCGTGGGGCCGGGCGTGGCCAGAACCTCGGCGGCGGCAAGGGCTGCGGCCGGGTCCATCAACGGTGTTGGCGCCAAGGGGGACGGGCGTCGAGTCATGGGGGCAAAGCCAGGGATACGGGACGAACACGGGGCAGATTAGATCAAAGTTTAAGTAAATTGCTTTGCGTTTTTTCAGGGATTTGTTAATCATTTTTAACAGATCAACCGCCGCCCCTCCCGAGCATCCTGCCCCCGAGCATCCCGTCATGGTCATCGACAGCATTGCCAGATTCGTCGTGCCGGTCAGCGCTCCGACCGCGTCCCAGCGGGTAACGCCGGTGAGCCCGGATGCGGCTGTTGGGGATCACGCCCAGCGCGAGGCTTTGGGCACGCCCCATCGCCGCTGGGCCAGTGCCTCCAATCCGTGGCACACGGCCGTCTACACCCCGCCGGCCGGGTCTGAGCCACAGGCCCTGGGCTATACCCGCAACGGTGATATCTTACTGGCAGCCCCCGCCCCGCGGTTCGATCTGCGGGCCTAACGGCGCCGCCGGACGATCCGTTTTTTCCCTGTTCGTCGGTGTTGACCGTGTCCGGGGGGCACCCTGAGGCGCGCCAGCGAAACCGCCCCGACTGCTCTGCGCTTAGAAAACTATCTGATTAGTCTGGCCCAGCCCGCTCCGCCTCCCGGTCACCCATTGGTCGATACCACCGTGGCTGGCCGGGTGGGTGCGTGGGACAGGCTCTACTGCGTAGCCAGATAGTCCACGGTCAGGGTGATCCCGATGATCCAGGCCAGAATGTCCAGGACCACGATCACCGCAGCCCATTTGCCAGCCACCTTCAGCCGACGCCGCAGGCGGGACGGCTTGCGCTTGCCATCCTCCTCCGCCACCGTGGTGTGCGCCTCAGGGGATAGATCGGGATCGGCACGGGACGGCGAGGGGGCCATGACTATCTCCGGCGGTGGCGTTGGGTGAGGCTACCATAGGGGACTTGCGGCGCACCATAGACCCAATGTGGGTGGAAATATGGCAGGCGTGATCCCATGCTTCATCCCATGGGGCTTGTGCAGGTAGCACTTTGCCTTAGCTGCGGAGCGCCGTCGCCCACGCCGACTTGACGCCTTTGTCGCAGCCGGGCACCGTTGCGCTTTCCTGCTCCCCCCCCAGACGATCCGTCCCCCATGTCCCCTGCGTCCAAGCCTCCCGCCCGCCGTGTGCACATCCGCACCTGGGGCTGCCAAATGAACGTCTATGACAGCGACCGCATGGCCGACGTGTTGGCGGCGGAGGGGTATGCGCCCACGGACGATCCGCAGCAGGCCGACCTGATCATCCTCAACACCTGCCACATCCGGGAAAAGGCCGCGGAGAAGGTCTACAGCGAAATTGGGCGGCTGAAGCCGATGAAGGCCCAGCGACCGGGGCAGTTGATCGCTGTTGCTGGCTGTGTGGCCCAGGCGGAGGGGGCAGAGATCTTGGCCCGGGCCCCCGCGGTGGATCTGGTATTCGGCCCCCAGACCTATCACGAGCTGCCGGCCCTGCTGGCGCGGGCACGGCGAGACGGGGGCGGCGTCGTGGCCACGGACTTCCCGGTGGAGGCCAAGTTCGACCACCTGCCTGGGGAGGGGCGTGCGCCCGGTGCCACCGCCTTCCTGTCGGTTCAGGAGGGGTGTGACAAGTTCTGCACCTTCTGTGTGGTGCCCTATACTCGCGGTGCCGAGTTCTCCCGTCCGGTGGCGCAAGTGGAGGAAGAGGCGCGGCGGTTGGTGGCGGCCGGGGCGCGGGAGTTGACCCTGCTGGGGCAGAACGTCAACGCCTATCACGGCGCTGATGGGGCTGGCGGCAGTGCCTCGCTGGCCGACCTGTTGGCGCGGCTGAGCGAGATCGATGGGTTGGCGCGGCTACGCTATACCACCAGCCACCCGCAGGACATGGATCAGGCGCTCATTGATGCCCATCGCGACCTGCCCAAGGTCATGCCCTATCTGCATTTGCCGGTGCAGGCCGGATCCGATCGTATCTTGCGCGCCATGAACCGCCGGCACAGCGCGGATGAGTATCGCCAGATCATCCACCGTCTGCGGTCCGCCCGCCCCGATCTGGCCCTCTCCGGTGACTTCATCGTCGGCTTTCCGGGGGAGACGGATGAGGATTTCGCGCAGACGCTGCGCCTTGTTACCGATGTCGGCTATGCCAGCGCCTACAGCTTCAAATACAGCGCCCGCCCCGGCACGCCCGCGGCCAACAGTTCAGCGCAGGTGCCGGCGCCGGTGATGGCGGAACGCCTGGAGGCCCTGCAACAGGTTTTGGCGGCCCAGCAGGCGGCCTTCAATGCCCGATTCGTCGGCCAGACCGTTGAGGTCCTGTTCGACCGTCCCGGACGCCGCCCTGGCCAGTTGTTGGGGCGCACGGCGCACAACATCTCCCTGCACGCCGATGCGCCGGCCAGCCTGATGGGGCACGTGGTCCCGGTGCAGGTGACGGAGGCCGGCGCCCATAGCCTCACGGGCACCGTCACGGCCGCGGCCGCAGCGTGAACTACTGAAACAACAGGGCAATTTCCTCCGGTATCTCATCGGCCCGGAAGCCGCCTTCCCGCGTTGTATCCTCCACGGCCCAGCATCGGGTCTCCGTGCCCCGTGCGCGCTGAATATCGGGGGCGTCCTCTGGTCCTGTCAGGATGTGCTCCACATCAAAGCTGCGGGGCGCCCACCCCACGATGGTGGATTGCAGCATGATGGAATCGGCAAAGCGGATGGGCCGCTTGAAATCGGCTGTCACAGAGATCAGGGGCACCCCCACCACGCCCTGGAAGCCGATGAGCATATCCCAAGGCATGCCAACCGAGCCAAACAGCAGCCGCGTCCCCATCTCAAACCAGCGGAAATAGACAGGGCCTCGGACGACTCCGCCTGGGTCGCAGTCATCCCATTCGACGCTAATCATGTGGGTTAGGGTACGGCTCATGGGACAGGGCCAGGGAAAGGGACTGGGAGAGCGAGAGGAAGAAAACGCGCGACCCCAGCATGGCCCATGGCGGCACCAGCCTCAAGCGTGTGCGGTGTGCGGGGCAAGGCGCCTCTTGCCCCGGCAACCCTCCCGGGTAGATGTTGCGGGCAGCGCACACTTGGAAGCCGAACCATCCCATCCCCCGTAAATGTGACCGCGGGATCGCGGCGCTAACCTTATGTTCAACCGCATCGGCTGGACTGGCTTTGGCTCTGTCGCCAACCGGCTACATTTTCGCGCCACTTTTGCCACAGCGCGGCGAGAGGCTGCTGCTGTGGCGGGCAGGCGCTTGGCAGCCTGAGGTGCCGATGCTAAGTCCCGCTATGATGCAGGCACTCTTGTCTGGCGTAATGGCGTTCCCCACCGCCGCCGGTCTGTCCCCCGGGCAGGGCGTGTTCGAAGAAGCATGGAAGACGGTCGATGCAAAGCTCCCGCCCCTATACCCGTCGTCTTGGTCTGGTTGTCGCGACCGCGTTGGCCCTGCTCACCGGGGCCTGCGCCACCACACAGACCCAGACCGCCAGTGCCGATGGTGTCTATGACCCGATTGAGGAGACCAACCGTCAGGTCTTTGCGGTCAACGACGGGGTGGACATCCTGATCCTGAACCCGGTGGCAGACATTTATGCCGGGGTGGTTCCCCCCGGCGTTCGACGCTCCGTGACCAATTTTCTGCGCCACCTGAACTCGCCCATCGTGTTCGCCAATCAGGTCCTGCAAGGGGATATGGACGGCGCCGTTGTGGTCTTGCAGCGGGCGTTCCTGAACACCACGCTGGGCCTGGGCGGCCTGTTTGATGCCGCTGCCGATCAGGGTTACGTCTATGAGGCGGAAGACTTTGGCCAGACGCTGGCTGTCTGGGGTGTGGGCGAAGGCCCTTACATGATGCTGCCGCTGCTGGGTCCCAGCAACGCCCGGGATACCGTGGGCTTTGTGGTGGACATCGCCGCCAATCCCCTGGGCCTGTACCTGAACTTGGCTGATCTGCAGGCCGCCGCCGCCGCCCGCACCGCCATGACCGTCGTCGACGGTCGCTCCCGCGCCGATGCCGTGATTGCCGACCTGCGGGCAAACTCCGGCGACTTCTACGCCTCCATCCGCTCTGCCTATAAGCAGCAGCGTGACGCCGCGATTGCCGATGGCGACGTGGTGCAGCCTCAGATTGAGATCGTGACCGAAGAATGATCGCTGTGCGCGCTTACAGGCGACTGACCAGCTTGGTGGTGACCGGGCTGGCCTTGCTGCTGCTGACCTCCGTCGCGCCGGCCCGCGCGCAGGCGCCGGTTGCTGCGGCGCAGGACATGATCCAGGCCCTGGGTGACACC
>CAZCBM010000261.1:0-4814 GCA_964496805.1 uncultured Rhodospirillales bacterium
CCGGAGGACGCCCGTGATCCCTCACCGCCCAGCGAGCTGAGTGAGCTCATCAATGATGTGGTCACCAGCCAGGGGGCGCAGCAGCGACCCGCCCGGCAGGGCACAGCGGAACGCTCGGCTGCGGGGGACCTGAGCGATAACGAGATTGCCCGGGTGGTGGGGCAGTTGAAGCCCTGCTTCCGTTTCCCGGCCGGGTCCCGCTTCTCCCGAGAGATGTATGTGGACCTCCAGGTGGAGATCCTGCGTTCCGGAAACATCCGCGGAAACAGCGTCGTGGTGAAAAACACCGCACCGGGCTTCAGCACCAGTGATCCCACCTACAACGCCTTCGTCAACGCCGCCATGTTCGCTCTGCGGGACCGGCGGTGCCAGCCGCTGATCCTGCCCCCGGAGCGCTATGAGGTCTGGCGGACCCTGATCATGCGGATGAAGGCCAGCGACTTCGCAGCGGGGGGCTGAGCCGTGATGGCGGCAAAATCTGCCCCCCTGCTGATGGATTTGAAACTCTTTGGCTGCCACTCTGCCGCCGACGACGTGACCCTGCTCCCGTGCAGCCGTTCCCA
Organism: uncultured Rhodospirillales bacterium; assembly: GCA_964496805.1. Lineage (GTDB taxonomy): Bacteria > Pseudomonadota > Alphaproteobacteria > CAZCBM01 > CAZCBM01 > CAZCBM01. Next base: position 564 of record CAZCBM010000261.1, read on the forward strand.
GCGACCCTTCCCGCGCTTATCCTGGCAAAGGACTTTCCGCTCATGACCTTCCCGGCTTTTCTTCCCCTGGCCCTGCGCACCACACTGCTGCTGGGTCTGGCGATCCTGATGGGCTTGGCGCCGGCCCAGGCGCAGGAGACCCCCCGCATTGTCATTGGCTCCACCAGCGAGCCCCTGCCTGTTGCGCTGACGGAGTTTTTTGGGGAGAGCGATCCGCAGCGCACCCAGATCGGCCGCAACATGCGATCGGTCATTGCCAACAACCTGGATCGCTCCGGCCTGTTCCGGGTGGTGCCACAGGGGGCCTATTTGCAGACGCCCGAGCAACTGCAAACCACGCCGCGCTTTCAGGATTGGCGCACCATCGACGCCCCCTCCCTGGTGACCGGCGCGGTGCGGCAGCAGAATGACGGCCAATTGCGGGTGGAGTACCGGCTATGGGATGTGTTTGGTGGGGAGCAGCAGGACGGCCAAGCCTTCCTGACCCAGCCGGACAATTGGCGGCGCATTGCCCATATCATTTCCGACCGCATCTATAAGGCCATCACGGGTGAAGAGGGTTATTTCGACACGCGTGTGGTGTATATTGCGGAGAGTGGGCCGCTGACGGCCCGGGTCAAGCGCCTTGCCATCATGGATCAAGACGGGGCCAATCATAAGTTCCTGACCGATGGCTCCAACTTGGTGGTGACCCCACGCTTTAGCCCCACCAGCCAGGAAATCACCTATATGGCCTTCAACGGCAACCGCTCGGCGGCGGTGTACATCCTGGATATCGACACGGGCCGCAATGAAGAATTGGGCCGGTTCGACAATATGAGCTTTGCCCCGCGTTACGCGCCCGATGGCAACAGCGTGATCTTCAGCTTGTTGGATGAGACGGGCAACGCGGACATCTACACCATTGATCTGCGAACCCGGCGGACCAACCGCCTGACCCGGGGGCCGGGCACCAACACCAGCCCGTCTTTCAGCCCGGATGGCCGTCAGATCGTGTTCGTCTCCACCCGCGGCGGGTCTCCGCAGCTCTATGTGATGAATGCCGACGGCTCCGGCGCGCGGCGCATCAGCTTTGGGTCTGGCCAATATCAGACCCCGGTGTGGAGCCCTCGCAACGACAAGATCGCCTTCACCAAGCAGGAGGGCGGCAGCTTCTACATTGGGGTCATGGAAACCGACGGCAGCCAGGAGCGCAACCTGGCCAGCGGCTATCTGGTGGAGGGACCCACCTGGGCACCCAATGGCCGGGTGCTGATGTACTTCAAGGAAGCCATCACCCGCGGTGGGCAGGATCGCGAGTCGCGCCTGTATTCCATCGACTTGACCGGGTTCAACGAACGTCTGGTGCCAACACCCGGCAATGCCTCCGATCCTGCGTGGTCGCCCCTTCTACGCTGAAGGATTTGTGTGGCTGGGAGGCATCACTTCGGTGGGGCCAAAGCGCATCACTTGTTCCCAAATGAACAGGTGACGGCGATTGTCGGGCGCTATGGTGCGCCTGCACTTGCGAGCCCTTGGCTTGCGAAGTATATATGAAAAGTGTATGGGAAATCTGAGGCTTATTAACGGTTTCCAACTGAAAGTCTTAACGCCGGGCGCCGGATGGGGGTGTCCTTGGCGTCCTCCAAGGAGTGAGCGATGCGCATCCCTGCGATTGTGGCTTTGGTGACCATGCTGGCCCTGGCGGGCTGCGCCACCAAGACCGACGAGGCTGGCGCCGATGATGCCAGCGGCGTGAACACGGGTATCCAAACCCAACAGCCTGTGAACCCCAACGCCGCCGGCAGCGGCCGTGTGACGGCGGCGACGCTGCCCAGCGCCATCGCCAGCGCTGGCGATCGGGTCTTCTTCGGCTTCGACAGCGCGGAACTGACGCCGGAGGCGCAGTCCACCTTGCGCCGTCAGGCGGACCTGCTGGCCCAGGTGCCTAGCGCCGCCATCCGCATCGAAGGCCATGCCGACGAGCGCGGGACCCGCGAGTATAACTTCACCCTCGGCGCCCGCCGGGCCACCGCCGCCAAGAACTTCCTTGTGGCCCTGGGGGTTCCGTCCTCCCGGATCCGTACGATCAGCTACGGCAAGGAGCGTCCGGAAGACCCCCGCGCGACGCCGGAGGCTTGGGCCCGTAACCGCCGCGCCGTGACCGTGGTGGACGGCGCCAGCGGCAGCTAAACCGCCTGCAACCCTCGGTTCCCGTTGGGCACAGGGCGTTCGTTTGGGAAGGGGCATCTGCCGGGCGAGGTGGATGCCCCTTCTTTTTGGCGGGTGGTCCTTGGTGGGTGGTCCATTGTGTTGGGCGACCGGTTCCCGCTCCCGCCGGCGGGGCTGAAACAGGTGTCACTTCCCCAACGGACGGCACCCCAGGGCTTGACAAGAGCCGCCGCGATTCCGCCCCCTTATGATCGTGATCGCCTGGGCATTCCTCCGCCCTCCGCTCGCCCCAGGGACCCCTGATGCTGGTGGTCCCCGACAAGAGCCGGTGTTGCTTCAGGCGCCCCCTTGCCCACAGATCTCCGTTGTTCAGCCTCGAAGGCCCAAGCCCATGATCACTCGCCGTTTTGCCTGCCTTCTGGTCACAGCCCTGGTGGCCCTGGCCACCGTGTCGCCCGTGGCTCAGGCCCAGGCGATCTCCGCCGAGGCCGCTGGCCAGTTGCTGAACACGGTTCAGCGCCTGCAACAGCAGGTGCTGCAACTGAATGGGCGCATTGAGGAACTGGAGAACCAGAACAGACGCTTGATGCGGGATATGCGGCTGCTGCAGCAGGATACCGATCAGCGCCTGGCGGAACTGGAGGGCGGCCCCGCCTCCACGACAGGGGGGCAGGACCCCGTGGTGAGCCGTCAGGCGACACCGGACCCGGACCAGGCATTGACCAATCGCAGCGGCGGGCAATTCACCACCAATGACCTGCAAACGGCGGCCCGCAACCCGGCCCAGACCCCCGATCTGCCAGCGACACCCAACGATCTGTACCTATACGCCTACAACCGGGTCAGCGCGCAGGATTATGCCGGTGCGGAACAGGCCTTCCAGACCTTCCTTCAGCGCTACCCTGACCATGAATTGGCCGGCAAGGTGCACTTTTATCTTGGGGAGGTCTTCTATGCCCAGCGGGACTACACGTCGGCCGCTCGGCAATATGCGACGGGGCTGCAGAACTTCGCGCAGGATAGCAAGGCCCCGGATATGCTGTACAAGCTTGGCGTCGTCTTCCGGCTCCAGAACCAGAATGACCGCGCCTGCACGGCCTACACATCGCTGCTGCGTAGCTACGCCAACGCACCCCGGACGCTGCTCCAGCGGGCAGAGCGGGAGATCGACCAACTGCGGTGCCCGCGCTGACAGAGGGGCTTGCCGCAGAGCTTGCCCGGGTACTAGAGGCGCTGGGGGTTCAGCCACCGGTGGCGGTGGCCTTCAGCGGCGGACCGGACAGTTGGGCGCTGTTGGATTTGGCCAGCCGCTGGGCTGCCGTGCGGCAACCGACGCCAACCCCAGGTCCCGCGGTGATTGCCCTGCATGTGGATCACGGTCTGCGGCCTGAGAGTGCTGCCGAAGCGGCCACCCTGGCCAAAGCGACCGGGGCACGGGCGATCGCTTTCCGCGGCCTGCGCTGGGATCATGGGGCCGCAGGCCCGCCCACCACCGGTATCCAGGCCAGTGCCCGGGACGCGCGCCTGAGCCTTCTCACACAAGCCTGCGAAGACCTGGGCCTGGGAACGCTGCTGGTGGCCCATCATCGTGACGACCAGCGGGAGACGGTGCTGATGCGCCGGGCCCGGGCCGCACAGGGGCCAGGTCTGGCCGGTATGCCGGCTGCCCGCGCGCTGTCCCCGGCGGTGCGCCTGGTTCGCCCGCTGCTGGGGGTTTCCAAGGCGGCTCTGGTGAGCTGGTGTCGCCGGCGGGGATTGCCGGTGCTGGCCGATCCCAGCAACGCTGATCCTGGTTTCGAGCGTGTCCAAGTGCGCCGCGCCCTGTCGGGCTGGTCGCCCTCTGAGGTGGCGACGTTGGATCAGGAGATCGCCGCGATGGGCAGGGACCGGGCTGCCGCAGAGGCCACGCTTGCCGTGGATCTGAGCGCCTGTGCGCGCCTGGATCCCTGGGGGGGCGTGGTGGTGGACCTGGGATGGTTGGGGGAAAGGTCCCTGCCGCGCCGGGCGGGGGTCCTAGCCCGCGCCCTCAGTGTGGCGGCCCAACAGTCCCCGCCCCTGGCCCCGACTGTGGACGATCTCGCTGGAAGGGGGCATGCCCGC
>CAZCBM010000262.1:0-4814 GCA_964496805.1 uncultured Rhodospirillales bacterium
GTGAGCGCACCGCCTGCACCAGGGCGGGGGCGATCAGCCCGTCGCTCTCGAAAGTCACTGTCTGCCCAAGATGCCCCAGCAATCTGTCCAGCGAGACCCGCGCCTGCTTCATGGGTCTACTCCCTGGACCGATGCCCCGGCCGGTCCCACCGGTCCGGCGGCTTGGGCGTTACGGCGGGATTGGGCGCGGTAGCGCTGAGCCAGGGCGTGATACAGTTCCACCGCACGGCCTTGGTCCACGCTGACCCCGTCGATGGTCAGTTGTGCCACTTGGGCGAAGCGCCCGGCCAGCGCCTCACACACCTGCGCCGCAGCCAGATAGGCATCGGCCTGTCCGGCGATCAGCAGGTCCAGTTCCTCATCGCTCAGTTGGGCGGCATCGGCGGTGATGTCCCCCACCAGCAGCCGCACCGTATCCCGCACCCCGCCCGCCGCGGGATCGTAGGAAAACGCCATCCCTCTACCCTCTCCCCCAAACATCTGCTTCTGCGGGGGCCGCTCCCGGCCCCCGGTGGTCCTAGAGCTCGCTCCACCCTCTCCGTCTCCCTATCCCGCGACGGGATCAGGGGACGATGCCGCTCCAGAAATGGCCAAGGTCTGCACTTACCAGCTTGTGATCAAAGGCCACCTCGGCCTCGATCCGGTCAGCGCGCAGATGCTCCAGACGGAACCGTCGGATGCCGATGCCAGAGGGGCCGCCCACCGGGTCGGCGCCTTGATAGCCCCGCCAGACAAAGGTGTAGCCGGCAGATGGCGTCATCAGCCCGGGTCGCGGGGCGGCGTGGGCCAGCAACGCATGCTTGCCGCCAACAAAGGCCGGGCTGGTGGCCAGTCCTTCCCCAGCGGTTTCCTGCACCGCCTCCATCACCAGCACCCGGTCCAACCCGAACAACCCGGCCAGAGCCTGACGGGTGACAATGGCCGGGTTCTCCGGCCCGGCCGTGTACTTGATCCGCTCCACCAGGTCGCTGCGATCCACCAGGGCGTCGAACACGGGGCGGCTCAAGACCAGCACATTGGGGCTCAGCCCGGTGCGCTGATGCATGGCGGTTGCTGCCCCGCGGATGTCCCCGATGGGGTCGCCATTGGCGTCAGACCAGTGCATGGCCTCCCCGCCGGATGGGGTGGCGGCGACACCGTCGGTTTCGCCTGTCCAAACACCGGCGCTGAAATAGGCCTTGGCCCAGTCCAACTCCTGGCGCAGCCGGGACTGCTGAGCGCAGAACTCGGCGGCTTCCCGGTCCAACGCCAGGGCGCTGTCGGCATTGGCCCGCAACTGGTCCGGCACATCCTTGTGGATGGCATAGACTTGGCAGGCATAGCTGTCGGTGCTCAGCCCATAGTCGGCGCCGGCGCTCTCCGCGCCAATGGCCCGCGGCGCCATCTCAGCCCGGTGCCAATAGCTGCGATCATAGGTGAAGTACTTGTCGCTTGCCCTGTCCACCGGAACCTCCGGGAACACCTGTGGCGCAACGAACCCCTCCAGGCCCTGGACAAACGCCAGGGAGAGCGTTGTCAGGGGGACATCCACATGGACGTCCAGTCGTGACGGCGTTGCCATCTCGCTTCTCCTTCAGCAGTGATTTGTGTTGGTTCAGGGAAGGGGGGCGATCAGCCCTTTGCCCCTGGTCGATCCAGCAGCACGCTGATGACCTGACCGGCGGTACCGGTCTCCAGCGCCCATCCCTGGATCTGCTCGCCGGTGGTGGCGGTCACCGCCTTGCCGGCGGCATCACTGGCCAGGGCAGTGCCGGCGGCCACTGATGCGCCGCAGACGACCTTACTCACCCCGGCAAGGGCAACGCCCACCGGCGTCCCGCTGGCGGCCGGGTTCGCCACCACGCCGATGGCTGCGGCACCGTCCCCCGCCAGAACCGCGGCCCCGCTGCTGTTCAGGGCCACCCACAGCCCCGCCGCGGCACTCAGATCGGTCCCTGCCGGCAGGCTCACCACCTGCTCTGCCTGTCGTGTCGCCATCACTCACCCCCTCGTGTTTGGCTCGCCCATTGTCGTGTTGCACACTGTCTTTGCGCCTGTTGTCACCCCTACAGCAGAGACACCGATTGAGAATCGGCGCCCCTGCTGTAATTTCTTGGTTGTCGCTCGGATGATCCCCTCCGCGGCGCTGCCACTTCGGGGTCCTATGCTCTAACGCTCCCGACGCACGCTGTCATACAGGCCCGGGTCCTCGGCCAGCAGGGCCGCCATGGCCGCTGCCACCGTGATCCCGTCCGCCTTCGCCTTGGCCTCCGCCCGGGCCTGCAACGCCGCCATAGATCCCCCGGTTTCGGCCTCTGCGCTCACCCCCTTGGGCTCCTGCAAGGCGGCCTGGGCCGCCGCTCCTGCCCGAAGCAGGCGTTGCAGCGTCGCGCGCACGCTGGCATCGGCCAGGTGCTCCAGGGCCTGCCAAGCTTGGCCCTTTTCCGCGTCACTGCCCGGCAGCGCGCCGATCTCCCGCTTGGCGATGACCACGGCGTCGGCCAGCGCCCGCTCGGCCTCCAGCGTTGCCAGTCGCTTCTGCAACTGTCCGCGGGCGGCCTCCGCCTCCGCCAAGCGTTTTTCCAAGACTGTGATCTCCATCCCTGCTCCCTTCTGTTTCACCAGCACCACGCGGGCGGCCTCATTGGCCCCCCGATCCACGAGGCTCACCTCCTGGATCTCCAACGCTTCCAGCGCAAAGCTCACGCCATCTCCTCCCTTGTTCCGGTCAAGGGCCGTCGCCGGGCCGTGCCCCCCAGACTGAAGGCGGCCAACTCCCCGGCTTCCACCGCCGCCCACACAGCGGCATCTTCAATCCGCAACGCCACCGCCCATCCGGCCAGGCGTCCCTTCAGGCCCAACGCAGCCTGCACTTCCCGGGTCAGGGGCATGGAATGGACCACCAGCCCGATCCGTCGCCCGTCGTGCAGGACCCCTGCCCGGCGTCCGGAGTCTGATGCCATGAAGGCTGTCGCGGCCCGCTCCAACTCGTCGGCATCAATGGTGTCGCCTTCGGCATCGGTGAACACCCCGCCCTGATCCTCGATGACGCTGGCCCAGCCATAGACCAGGCGTTGTGCGGCGGAGCGCTTCAGGATGCGTGCGGTCAGCCGCACCGGTTGCTGTCTTGAGCTCATGGTTTGCCCCCCTGTTTGCTTTGGTCGGTGGAAGGATGCGGTGCGGTGCTGGCTCAACCGGGCGCCCCGGTCTCGGCGGCGGGCAGATCAGCCTTGTCCCGCAGATGCGCCTCCAACGGTCCATCGGGGAACAACGGCATGCCGGCCCGTGCCAGCCGCTCCAGCGCCTCGGTCAGGGGCAGAAGATCTTCCGGCACCACCCGCCCCGGGCGCAGGGTGGGGCGCGTGGCCGGATCCAGCCCGTTCAGCGCCCACAGCCGCGCCAGAAGCTGCCGGTTCAGGGGGCCAGCGATTTGTGCCAGCAGCGTCTCCAGTGTTTTCAGGAACAGGCTGGACTTGTCTCGGCTCAGCGAATAGGCGCCCTTGTCGCCGCCCAGCATCACAAAGTCCGCCAACACGGACCGGGCGATATCCCGTTGATATCGCAGGGCTACGGTGGCGGTATCGATGGCCCGCTGGCCGCCGGTGCTCAGCAAATCCAGGCGGAACTGGGGCTGCCCGGTGGGGCGACCGTCGCCATCCAGCCAGGGGTCGGAGGGGATCACCACCCCCCCTTCCGCATTCAGCCGCACATCCCGGACGATCTTCTCGAACATCGGCAGCAGCTTGGCTGCCTCCGTGCCGTCGCGCAGATAGTCCGCGGGCACCTGCATGACGGGCAACCCCGCTAGGTCGCGTTCGATGCCGATGGCTTCAACGTCTTCCAGTCGCTTCAGGTGGGTCCACGCCCGCCAAGCGTTGCGCAGGATGGATCGTCCCTCCGGGTTATTGCGCCGGGCCTCGGTACGGAACAGGATCAGCCGTTCGGCGGGGATCACCCGAACCCCGCCCTCCAGGGGCGGGAGCTGCTCCAGGGCAATCACTTGTCCTTCGGGGTCTAGTTGCCAGCGATACAGGGTCTCCTGGGCGCGGGGGGCCAGTCGCTTTACCCCCAGCCGGCCGTCTTGGGGGCGTCTCTCCCACAGGATCTCCAGGGCCGCCCACCCAAAGGTCAGCAGGCTCAGGGTCTCGCTGATCACCTCTGGCCAGGGCTGACTGGGCCCGTCCATCAGCACGCTGCGGGCAAAGGCGGCCGCGTCATCGGCGCCATCGGCGGCGTCCACGTGCCAACTCACCCGGCCCACCATCGCCTCAATGGCTCTCAGGATGGCCCCCACGGTTGCGTCCTCATCGGCCATCTCGCGGAACACCCGGGCGCCGGCCCTTCCCCGCAGACCTGGCCGGGCCTCCTCCATCAGCCAACCGCCGCTGTGGCGCAGGCCGCTCACCCCGATGGGGGCCATGTCCTCCATGCTCGTCCCTCCTGTTCTCAATGGACCCGTCTGGGGATGGCCAGAACCGCCCCCTTTTGGGCCCTGGCCTGCTGGCTCAGCACCGCAAAGGCGAGGCTCACGGCGTCCAACTGATCGTCATGGCGCCCGTCGGGGAACTGGCACAGCTCATCCACCAGTGCGGCAGCCCAGCCGGCCGGCACCAGCACCAACCGGCCTTCCTCCGCCAGCGCTGCCAGTGGCCGTGCCAAGGCGGCCTTACCCGCCCCACGACAGACCCCGCGCACCTCAAAGCCTGGCAGCCGGTCTTTGAATTGCTGGATCACCAGCTTGCCGCTGGCGCCGGGTTCCTGTTCAATCACCACCGGCACGTGGGGGCCATCGGCCTGCGCCGCCGCGGCCACCGCCTCGGCCACAGCGGCGGGGG
>CAZCBM010000263.1:0-4790 GCA_964496805.1 uncultured Rhodospirillales bacterium
GCGGGGATGCAAGCGGCCGATGGGGCGGCTGCGGGGGACACCCGAGGGGCCAGTGTCAGCCGCTCTGGACGAATGGCCAGCACCGCGGCCCCGGACACAGAGTGCCCCGGAGGCGCAGGCAACACGCGGCCATCGTCCAGCCGCAGTCCGCCCCCCTGGGCCATCCCCTCGATGAAATTCATCTTGCCAATAAAGTCCGCGACGAAGCGGTTGGCGGGATGCTCATACACCGTGTGAGGGCTATCGCATTGTTGCACCTGGCCGTCCTTCATCACCGCAATGCGGTCGCTCATGACCAACGCCTCCTCCTGATCGTGTGTGACGATGATGAAGGTGATGCCGACCTCGTGCTGCAACCGCTTCAGCTCCAGTTGCATCTGCTCGCGCAGTTTTTTGTCCAGTGCCGCCAGCGGCTCATCCAGCAGCAGGACACGCGGGCGCTTGACCAACGCTCTTGCCAGAGCTACCCGCTGCCGCTGACCGCCTGAGAGCTGATCGGGCCGGCGCTTGGCATAGTCCTCCAGGTGGGTGACAGCCAGGATATCGGCCACGCGCTGGCGCACTTCCGCGCGGCCCAAACCCTCGCTCTCCAGGCCATAGGCCACGTTCTTGGAGACGCTCATGTGAGGAAAAAGGGCGTAGGACTGGAACATCAGGTTCACCGGCCGCCGCTCCGGCCGCAGTCGTCCGATGTCCCGGCCATCCAGCAGGACGCGGCCATCGTCCGGCGTCTCAAATCCTGCCAGCATCCGCAGCAACGTGGTTTTGCCGCATCCCGAGGGCCCCAGCAGCGCGAAGAACTCGTTCTCTGCGATGGCGAGATCAACGCCATCCACAGCCGTGACCGACCCAAAGCGCTTGGTGACGGCCTGCAACGCCAAAACTGGCCTGGGCGCGGCCGAGACGGCGGCAGCAGCGGTTGAATCGTCGGTGGGATCAGCTTGAGGTTTACCAAGAACTGTCATGGTGCCCATCCCGTTTGGCGCGCCGGTTGCCCCTTGAACGTCATTGTCCAGGAACCTTTCCGCGGTTCAGTCGCTGGGAGGCAAAAACGATGGTGAAACTGACCAGCATGAAAATGGTCGCCAACGCATTGACCTCTGGCGTCACGCCAAACCGTATCATCGAGAAAATCTGGATCGGCAGCGTGCTGGTGGCTCCCGCAGTAAAGTAAGAGATAATGTATTCATCGATAGACAGGGTGAAGGCCAACAGCGCAGCGGCCAAGATACCAGGCGCTAAAGCTGGTACGACAACACGGAAGAAGGTTTTCACTGGACCCGCACCCAAATCACGGGATGCCTCTATCATCTCGAAGTTAAAATTCTTGAGACGGGCGCGAACTACGGCACATACGAATGCCAAGTTGAATACAATGTGACTTATAATAATTGTTGTAAGACCAAGCGCAGCGTCAATTAAACTGAAAAAACTCAGCAGGGCCAGTGCCAACACAATGTCGGGTATGATCATGGGTGCAAACAGAAGGGCATCCAGCCCCGTTGAATGGCGGATCTTCATTTCTACACCAAGCGCCAACAACGTGCCCAATATCGTGGCCACGAAAGTGGATATGGTGGCAATCAGCAGGGTGTTGAACGCGGACTCCAGGATGTTTTCATTCTGGGTCAGCTCTACATACCATTTAGTGCTGAAGCCGCCCCAACTGGTGGGCAGTCCACTTTCGTTGAAGCTGAGCCCGATCAACACAGCAATGGGGATGTAAAAAAACAGAAAAACCAGGATCAGATGGCCCTTGAGCACACCCTTTGGGATACTGAAATGCAGCCAGCGGCGCTCCAACGGCCCGTCGCCAGAAACCGCCTTACCGCCATCTTTGGGCACCGCGTTGCTTTCGCCAACCGCACTCATGCCCGCGCCCCTTGGGATCGCCGTGTGATGAAAGCTTGCATCATCAGCAGGATCATCATCACCGCGATCAACATCAAGCTGAGCGCTGACCCCACCGGCCAATCCTGCGCCTGGAAAAACTGGTTGTAGACCACGGTACCGATCATGGGAACCTTGCCGCCGCCCAGCAGCGCCGGCGTTACATAGTTCCCAATAGACAGCACGAAAACGAACACCGCCCCCGCCGCGATGCCCGGCACGGTGAGTGGCAGGATCACTCGGAAAAACGTGCGCGCAGGGCTGGCGCCCAAATCGCGGCTCGCCTCCCACAGTTCAGGATTGAGGCGGGAGATCGACGAGTAAATCGTCAGGATGACGAAGGGCATGTAGTTGTAAACAAGGCCGATGATCACCGTTGCCTCGGTATACAACAGGCTGATCGGCTCTCCCTCGTAGCCCCCCGCGGCCATGACTTGGTTGGCCAATCCTTCGCTGTTAAGCATCACGATCCACGCATAGGTGCGGATCAAATAGTTGCTCCAGAAGGGCAAAATCGCCAGGAACAGCAACAGTGGCTGATTGCGCGGTGAGGCCTGGGCGATGGCGTAGGCGGCGGGGTAGCCAATCAGCAGCGCCACCAAAGTGGTCAACCCGGCAATCTTCGCCGAATTCAAAAAAATGCTAATATTGGCCGAAGAGGCAGCGAGCTGAAAGTTTTCAGCGATAGCCCACGTCCCATCTTCGAAGATCGGGATGTAATCAATGCCGCCATACAGTCCCCGCGTAAAGAAGCTGTTCACCAGGATCAGCACGCAGGGGATCAGCAGGAAGATCGCCAGCCAGATCAGCGCCGGTCCAGCCAGAGCAGCAAAGCGCATGCGGGGGGAGGCAACGGCCATGATTGAAGGCGATCCAGAGGGACAGGAAGGGGCAGAGATCCTGGATTAAGACGAGCAGGGCCCCTTGCGCGATGCGCAGCCGCGGACCCCTGGCGCCCGGCCGGCCCCCAGTTGGAGGCGGCCGGCGGCTGCCCTATTGCGCGGCCATCACGTTGCTGACCGTGCGGGCGTAAAGGCGCTGAGTGCGACCCACATCCCGCAGCAGTTCCAGGCGGTCCGCCATCTCCGTTATGGTCCAGGCCATGTTCGGGAACGTTTCCAGCAGGCTGGGATCCAACAATTCCATAGCGGCTTGGTTCGGCACCTTGTAGAGGATGTTTTCAGCCGTCCATTTATGGTTCTCGGCATCCAGGATGAAGTTGATGAACGCGTGGGCCGCTTCTTTATTCTCAGAGGCTTCCATGATCACCATGTTGTCCATCCACATGTCGCTGCCCTCTTCTGGCAGGACAAATTTGATATTGGTGTCCTCTGCAATCCCATAGTTGCACCAGCCGTCCCACGCGTGGGCCATCAAGGCCTCGCCACTGATCAGCTTCGAATAGAAGGTGGTGTCATCATACGCCAAAAGTTGCGGCTTGGCGGCGATCAGGTCGGCCTCGGCCTCAGCGATGGCGTCGACGTCTGTTTCATTGACTGAGTGACCGTTGGACAGCAGGGCTGCGGCCAACAGCCATCGGTCAGTGGCCAGCATCGTTGTCTTGCCCTCCAACTCGGCCGGCGGGTCCATCAAGTCATTCCAGCTTGTGGGCGCGGTCTGCACCAAGTCAGCGCGGTAGCATAGACCGGTCGTTCCCCAGGTGTAGGGCGCTGAATGCAAATTACCCGGATCGTGGGGCATTTGCTTTACCGCCTCATACAGGTTGGCCATATTGGGGATCTGGCTGTGGTCCAGTTCAGCAGCCATGCCCTGCGCAATCAGCGCCTCCACAAATTGGGTGGAAACGAACACGAGATCAAAGCCCCGGCCACCGCTGGCCATCAGCTTGCCCATGATTTCTTCGTTGGTGGCGTGGTTCACAATCTCCACCTCGTAGCCGGTCGCTTCCTGGAAGCGCTGGGCCACGTCAGGCGCCATGTAGGCATCCCAGTTAGAGATGGTCAGGTCCGCGGCATGGGCCGAACTAACAAGCGAAGCGGTGAGCAAAGCCGCACTGGCGGCGCGAAGAACGAGGGCGGAGCGCATTTGAAGGGGCCTCTCTGATGGGGGCCGCTGGCGACCGCGGCATGAGAAAGCGCGAGGCACCATGGGCGGGCAGTGCGCCCTTTGCGGCCCCGGAGGCCGGCGCGGAACGCGGCGGATACGGTTTTTCTGCTGCAAAAAATACGTCTACAGCAGCGCGGGCGCTGTCACCAAGCCAGTCAGGACCCGGTTACGTTGCGCGCCAACGGTACAAAAAATAAAATTCGTGCGTCAAGGCCGATTGTGTTGATACAAACATGCTGCTGACCCCTTTGTGATGAGCGATGCTGTCCCGTGTCTGCCCGCCGAAAAAGTCACCTAACCTTGGCCCATCGCATCTTGAAGGTGGTGGCGCAGAGTCAAATCCAGGTGGGAGAGCGGTTGCCCGAACAGTGGCTGGCAGACCAATGTCAGGTCAGTCGCACACCCATTCGGTCAGCGTTAAAACTGCTGGCAGATCAGGGGATTGTTGGCATCGCTGCCCAAGGCGGCTATGCCCTGGTGCGCCCACCTGAGGGCCAGGAGGGGGCGTCGGACCCTGCCCCCCCGGGCGAGAGGGCGGACGGCGCCACTCTGGCTCGCCGCATCGTCACCGATCACAGCCATCAGTGGCTGGATGATGCCGTCACAGTGGCAGCCCTGACGCGCCGCTATGATACGGACCGCCAGGCAGTACAATCTGCTCTTAAAGAACTGGCAGATGCGAAATTGATCGAGCGAGGGCCCGGCCAGCGCTGGATCTTCCGCCCCTCTCTGCACCACCCGGAGGCTGCGGCCCACAGCCTCGCGTTTCGCCTACAGATGGAACCCGCTGCCCTTTTGGAGCCCGGCTATCGCGCTGAAACGCGGGCGCTGGC
>CAZCBM010000264.1:0-4766 GCA_964496805.1 uncultured Rhodospirillales bacterium
CCCAAGGCACCCTGCAAGCCCGTTGACGCCGCGCAGGGCGGTCTCCGCATCCAATCCTGCGGCAAGCACCAGGCGGGAGACGATCACCCGCACCGGCGGCCATTGGTTGTGGTTGGCGGCGGTATCCATGGCCTGGGTGAGCGTGGGCTGCACCGCCTCAATCCAGATGGTCAGATCCTCAATGGATAGGGAGCGTCCCTCCAGGTCCCAGAGGCGGCTGATCAGCAATACCACCAAGCACCCAACCCAGGTTGCCACCAGCACGGGCACCGGTAGCCACCGCGCATGGATGGGGGCTTGCAGGTCAGAGGATGATGATGGGGCACCCACGTCGGTCATGGACCCCTGTGGCGCGGGGTCAGTGGGGGCACCCCCAAGGCAAGGCGGTGGCTGCTGGCGGCGGCAAGGCCACCGTTGGCAGCGCGGACGTCGCCCTTGCGCCAGGGGAATCGGCCGGATTGCCGAGCGTTGCCCTGGGTCCAAAGGTGATGATCTGCGTAGCGGCCAAGGACTCTTACACCATAGCCCCAGATTCCCCGGCGCAAGCTGTCTGTTTCGCGGGTGAACAGCGGCAGGACCCTGGCCGGGGCGACGCCGCAGAAGGCCAGGGCGGACACCAAAGGCTCGGTTGTCTTGGGAGGCACGGTTGTCTTAGGCGTCATTTCACGTTGCGGGTGTGCTTGGGGGCCAGGTCATCCAACGGCCGCAGGCGCTCCGCACCCACCCACTCATCCCACCGGGACTCCCAGCCTTCATAGGTGATTAAACACCGGCCATCGGCGTCCGGCCCCTCCAACACATGGCCCCGATACCAGCTGCCATTCCATTCGATCTCCAGCAGGCCAGACGGACAGCCGGTGACACCCCCGGCGCTGAGGGGACGCAGGCGCGTCTTAGTCACCCACTCATCCCAATCTGATGACCACCCTTGGTAGGTGACCTTGCACAGGCCCCGGGGGTTGGGGCCGTCGATGACGCTCCCTCGGTACCAAGTGCCCCGCCATTCGATCTCGAGCGGGCCGGTCGGACAGGCACGGGCCACGGCGGTGAGCAGCACCAGCAGAAGGACCCCTTGGGCCAGCCGGATCAGAACCTTGGGGTACAGGGCAAACATGGTCGATGTCCTCACTGGCGGGAAAATGGGGCTTGGGGCAAAGCGCGGCTCAGCTTATCCGATCCAGCGCCGACTGCAGGCGCGCCACCACGGACTGTGCTTCCTCCCGGCGGTGCTTCTGTTCATCGATCACATCTTCCGGGGCCTTCGCGAGGAAGCTCTCGTTGCTCAGCTTCTTATCGATCTTCTCGATCTCTTTGCGCTCCTTGTCGATGGCTTTGGTCAGGCGTGCCCGTTCCTTGTCCAGGTCGATAACGCCCTCCAGCGGCACCACCAAGGTGGTGGTGTCCACCACCGACTGTGCGGCCTTATCCGGCATCGGTGCCCCAGCGGGCAGGGGGGCAACGCTCTCCAGGCGCGCTAGCCCCACGATCAACTCCCGGAAGCTGTCCAGGCGTGCGGTTTCCCGCGGTCCCAAGTCTTTCAGCAGCAGGCTCAGCGGTTGACCGGGCGGGATGCTCATTTCAGCGCGCAGGGTCCGAACGGCGGAGATCACCCGCACCAGCCAGTCCACATCCTCCAAAACCTGGGCGTCCACCAGACTGTCCGGGAGGTCCGGCCAGGGGGTGTCGATCAGGGGGGCCGAGCGCCCGGTTGGCAGCGCCTCTCCAAGCCGTTCCCACAATTCCTCGGTGACGAAGGGCATGATGGGGTTCATCAGGCTGAGGATCTGGTCCAACGCCCAGCCTGTGGTGGCCCGGGTTTCCGCAATCGCCGCCTCACTGCCTTCGCGCAGGATGGGTTTGGTGAACTCCAGATACCAGTCGCAGAAGGTGCCCCAGGCGAACTGGTACAGGCGGTCGGCGGCCTCATTGAAGCGATAGGCCGTCAGGGCGTGGTCCACCGCCTTCTGGGTGCGCACCACCTCCCCCACAATCCAGCGGTTCATGGTTTCCGTGACCGAGCCAGGGTCGAAGTCCGGCACCGGGGTGACGCCGGCCATCTGGGTGTAGCGGGCAGCGTTCCACAGTTTGGTGGTGAAGTTGCGGTAGCTCTCCACCCGCTGCCGGGAAAGCTTAATGTCCCGTCCCTGTGCGGCCAGCGCCGTCATGGTCATGCGCAGCGCATCGGCGCCATAGTCCGCGATCAGATCCAGGGGGTCGATGACATTGCCCTTGGTCTTGGACATCTTCTGGCCCTTCTCGTCCCGGACCAGGGCATGAATGTAGACTTCCCGGAACGGGACATCACCCATGGCGTAGAGGCCCATCATCATCATCCGGGCCACCCAGAAGAAGATGATGTCAAACGCCGTGACCAAGACCGAGCCGGGGTAGAACGCCTCCAACTCCGGTGTCTTCTCTGGCCAGCCCAGGGTGGAGAAGGGCCACAGGCCGGAGCTGAACCAAGTGTCCAGCACATCCTCGTCGCGGGTCAGGGCCACGCCGTCGCCAGCCAGCGCCTGCGCCTCCTCCTCGGTCTCGGCGACATAGATGCTGCCATCAGGCCCGTACCAGGCGGGGATCTGATGCCCCCACCATAATTGGCGGGAGATGCACCAGGGTTGGATGTTCTCCATCCATTGGAAATAGGTGTTGGCCCAGTGCTCCGGCACGAACTTTGTGCGGCCGTCCCGTACGGCGGCAATGGCTGGTTGTGCCAGGGTGTGGGCGTCGCAGTACCATTGATCTGTCAGGCGCGGCTCGATCACGGCACCGCCGCGGTCGCCCTTGGGGATGGTATTGGTGATGTCCTCAATGGTCTCCAGCAGGCCTTGGGCGTCCAGGTCGGCAATGATCCGCTCGCGGGCGGCATAGCGGTCCAACCCGGCATAGGCCTCCGGCATCGCTTCCAGTTGGCATTCGGCGCCGAACCGGCCGGCCTCATCCACCGTCCACACCTCTGCCTGGGCCAGGATGTGGGCATGCTGGTCGAAGATGGAGATGAATGGGACCCGCTGGCGCTTGCCCACCTCGAAGTCATTAAAGTCATGCGCCGGCGTAATTTTTACCGCCCCGGATCCCTGCTCCGGGTCCGCATAGGGGTCGGCAACAATGGCGACGATGCGCCCCGTCAGCGGCAGGGTGACGGTCTTGCCCACCAACGCGCTGAACCGCTCATCCTCCGGGTGCACGGCAACACAGGTGTCCCCCAGCATGGTTTCTGGCCGGGTGGTAGCCACCACCAAGTGGCGGGAGGGATCATCCGTGAGGGGATAGCGCAGATGCCACAGCTTGCCCTGCTGCTCCTCGTTGTTGATCTCCAAATCAGAGATGGCGGTGAGCAGCGATGGGTCCCAATTCACCAGGCGTTTGTCACGATAGATCAGGCTATCACGGTACATCTGTACGAAGATGCGGCGCACCGCATGGTTGCAGCCTTCATCCATGGTGAAGCGCTCGCGGGCCCAATAGGGGCTGGTGCCCAGGCGATGGAGCTGGCCGACGATGGTGCCGCCGCTCTCCTCGCGCCATTGCCACACCCGCTCGATAAATCGCTCACGGCCAAGATCATTCTTGGTCTTGCCCTCGCCCGCCAGTTGGCGCTCAACGACCATCTGCGTGGCGATACCGGCATGGTCGGTGCCCGGTTGCCACAGGGTGGTGAAGCCCCTGCGGCGATGATGGCGGGTCAGCACATCCTGCAGCGTGTGGTTCAGCGCATGGCCGATATGAAGGCTGCCCGTCACATTGGGCGGTGGCATCATCACACAAAACGGGGGGGCATTGTCACCCGCCTGGGGGCCATAGGTTTCGGGGTTGGCCCATTGGGTGGACAGCCGCTCCTCCACCGCATGCAGGTCATAGCGCTTGTCCAGCGAGGGCTCCTGCAGGGTCTGTTGGGTCTGGGCGGGATCGGCAGGCATGGGAAACGTCCACAGCATTGGGGTTGGAAACTCAGCGCGCGCAGACAACGGGGCGCGGGCGCGCAAGTCAAGCGCTTGCCTCTTACACCGTGGCACGCAATCACTGACCTTGTGACAGGAATACGCAGCAGGACCCGGATGGGGATGATGAAAGAGCTGATCGCCGGACAAAATGTAAACCTGGAGGCCGCTGGGCTGAACGCCTCCGCCCTGTGGTGGGGGCTGGAGGCTCCCCGTCAGGGCGTGCGGCTGATTCTGCTGGCGCTGAACGAGGCGGGACAGGTGGTGACGGGAGCGGAGCCGCGGCTGGAAAGCGGTGCTGCGGCACCGGGGGTGACACCGCTTGGGCTGGACAAGGGGTTTGCGCTGGTGCCCCGTGACTTGGCGTCGGGGGTGGCGCGCCTGCAGGTGGTGGCGGCAACCCTGGCCACCATGGCCGTGCCGGCGCCGGAACTGCTGGCAGCCGGTCCGTTGGCTTTGGTGGTGGCTGGTGCCCCGGGGGCGCCTGTGGCGCTGCGCTATGCCCCGGATGCAGCGAGCTTGTCCAAGGTACGCTGCCTGATCCTAGCGGAACTCTATCCGCGCAACGGGGCATGGAAGGTCAAGGCGGTGGGGCAGGGATATACCGGCGGCCTGTCAGCGCTGGCGGATCAGATCGGCCACGCACCCCTTCCGGCCCTGGGGGTTGACTCTACGGAGCCGCGGCGCGCTGCGGTTCCGCCGCCAACCGCGCAAGCCCCCCCTGGAACGGTGACGGTCAACCTGGGCAATCGCCCTCAGCGCAAGCGTCGCGCCGCTGCACCAGTGCAGCCCGTGCCCCCTGTCCAAGCCCCAGACCCGTCCCCC
>CAZCBM010000265.1:0-4758 GCA_964496805.1 uncultured Rhodospirillales bacterium
CGAAGTTCTCCAGCGCCTCCGTGCAGTATTCGACGCTGGCCTCCACGGCCACCGCCGTTGCCGCAGGCGGGCGGGTCGCCGCCCCGGTGAGGGCCCCGGACACCGCGGCCCTGGTGGGCAAGACCGTGGCGGATGTGGAGCGTGACCTGATCCTGAATACCCTGACCCACACGTTGGGCAACCGCACCCACGCGGCCAACATCCTGGGCATTTCCATCCGCACCCTGCGCAACAAGCTCAAGCTCTACGGCGAACAGGGTGTGCCGGTCCCCCCCCCACGGGAGGGCGAGCGGGCAATGGCCGACTAGAGCGCGTTTCGGTGAGATAGAGTCCACGCCAGTCCCCCCTCCAACTTGGCTGCCCCCACCCGGCCCCCCATTGGTATGATACTGGCGTGGGTGGCCGGGTGGGGGCGCGCGGTGGTCAAGGTAGGTGGGACGCGCTCTAACGCCTTTGGGTCGGGCCGAGGTACGCACGCTCCCGTGCCCCTTTGCCCGGCCTATTGCAGGGTGACCGATTGGAAATCGGTGTCCCTGCTGGCGCGCTTTGGCGGTCGCTGGGGCGGTCGCCGTCGTGGCGCTGCCTCTGCGTCGGCCTACGCCCCCAAAGTGGTCAGCAAATGGCTCTATCCGCGGCCGTGGGGGGCCGTGAAATCAGGCTCCGGCCCCACGGGCACCACCCCTGTGGGATTGATGAACGGGTGGGACTGGAAATAGTGCTTCTTGATATGCTCGAAATTGACCGTCTCAGCGATGCCAGGTTGCTGGAACAGATCACGGGTGTAGGCCCATAGGTTGGGGTAGTCCACCAGACGGCGCAGTGTGCATTTGAAATGGGTGATGTAGACCAAGTCGAAACGAACAAGCGTCACAAACAGGCGCCAGTCTGCCTCGGTAATCTGATCCCCCAGCAAATAGCGATTACGGCTCAGTCGCTCCTCAAGCCAATCAAGGCTATCAAACAGAGGGACCACTGCCTCCTCATAGGCGTCCTGGCTGCTGGCAAACCCTGATTTGTAGACGCCATTGTTCACTGTGTCATAGATGCGGGCATTGATCTGGTCGATCTCAGCACGCAGGGGCTCAGGGTAATAATCCCCAGGGGCGGCGCCGATACCGTCGAAAGCGCTATTGAACATGCGGATGATGTCCGCGCTCTCGTTGCTGACGATGGTATTGGTCTGTTTATCCCACAAGGTTGGGGTGGTCACCCGGCCGCTGAAGCTGGGATCTGCTTGCTGATAGAGCTGATGCAGATAGTCCGCGTTGTGGAGCGGGTCTGGGATCACGCCCGGCCCCTCTTTGAAGCTCCAGCCGCCCTCGCGCATGTACCAGTGCACCACGGACAGGTCGATCATCTCCTCCAGGCCCTTCAGGTTGCGGAAGATCAACGTCCGGTGCGCCCAGGGGCAGGCCAGGGAAATATACAGGTGATAGCGCCCCGGCGCGGCGGCAAACCCTCCCTGGCCGGTGGGGCCAGGGCTGCCATCAGGGGTGATCCAGTGGCGGAAAGGGCTCTCCCATCGCTTGAAGCGACCGCCGTGCTTTTCCGTGCCATAGCCCTGTTCGTGCCATTGGCCGTCGATCAAAAGGCCCATCGTCTTTGCTCCCGTGTGGTATCCGACTATTGGTCCCCAAGCTAAGGCAATCCCTTGGTGACGCCAGTCCCCGGGTTGGGGCAGGACTGTTTCCACCGGTGAAACATCAGGGGAAAAGTCTGCCCGGCAACCCGGCAAGTTCTGCCGGGGATGCTAACGAGGTGTTCACCACCAGGGCGGCACAGTAACGGCCTGTTATCCCTGCTGCTGCCGGTTGACCTATCCCCATGGCCGACACCACCGCCGCTGCTTCTGGTCCCGCCGCCCTGCTGAGCAAGCTCAGGGGCCGCACCGATATCTTCTTTGCCTTGGGCCTGATCGGGATCCTCGTGATCCTGATCCTGCCCATGCCGGCGTTCCTGCTGGACATGCTGCTGGCGATCTCCATCACCTTCAGTGTGATGATCTTCATGACGGCGGTGTTCATCCAAAGGCCGTTGGATTTCTCCAGTTTCCCCACGGTGCTGCTGGTGGCGGCCTTGTTCCGGCTGTCGCTGAACATGGCCTCAACACGCCTGATCCTATCTGAAGGTCACACAGGCCCCGCTGCTGCAGGCGGGGTGATTGAGGGGTTCGGCAATTTTGTGATGGGCGGCAGCTTCATCATCGGGATTATCATCTTCATCATCCTGCTGCTGGTGAACTTCATCGTCATCACCAAGGGCTCGGGCCGTATCGCGGAGGTGGCGGCCCGCTTCACCCTGGATGCGATGCCCGGCAAGCAGATGGCCATCGATGCGGATCTGTCCGCTGGCCTGATCGACGAACAGCAAGCCAAGACCCGGCGGCAGGAATTGGAGCAGGAGAGCACCTTCTTCGGCGCCATGGATGGTGCCAGCAAGTTCGTGCGCGGGGATGCGATTGCCGGCCTGCTGATCACGTTCATCAATATCATCGGCGGCCTCATCATCGGCTCGGTGGAACATGGGCTGGATATCGGCACGGCTGCCAACAACTATGTGCTGCTGACCGTGGGGGACGGCTTGGTCAGCCAGATCCCGGCGCTGATCGTGTCCGTTGCGGCTGGTATTCTGGTCTCCAAGGCGGGCGTTCAGGGGGATGCCGGCACCGCGCTGGTGGCGCAGATGAGCCGGCATACCGCCGGCATGGGGGTGTGTGCCGGCATGCTGTTCGCCTTGGCGCTGCTGCCGGGCATCCCGCTGATCCCGTTCGCTGGGATGGGGGCGGCGATGGCAGCCGGCGCGTGGTACCTGCCGAAGATGCGGGACAAGCAGAAGGCCAAAGAAGTGGCCGAGTTGCAGGCTGCCGAACGTGCCCAGTCCCCGGGGGCGCGCGCCGAGGAGGAGCCGGTCGCCAAGTCCCTGGCGATGGACGATATCCGCCTGGAGCTTGGCTATAGCCTGCTGACGATGATGCATGAAGATGCCGAGCAGAAGCTGACCAAGCAGATCCGCGGACTGCGCAAACAGTTGGCGCAGGAAATGGGGTTTGTGCTGCCGTCGGTGCGTATCCAGGACAATCTGCAATTGCCGGCGAACACCTATGTGGTGCGGATCAAAGAGGTGGAGGCCGGTCGCGGCGACGTCCGCCCGGGCAAGCTGCTGGTGATGGACCCGAGGGGCGATGCCATCGCGCTGGCCGGTGAACCCACCCGCGAGCCCACCTTTGGCTTGGCCGCCATGTGGGTGGATCAGGCCCTGCAGGATGAAGCGATGTTCCGCGGCTATACCGTGGTGGACTGCCCCACCGTGATCACCACCCACATCACGGAGATCGTCAAGGACAGCATGCCGGAGTTGCTGAGCTATGCTGAAACCCAGAACCTGATCGACCAGCTGCCGGCCGAGCAGAAGAAGCTGGTCGCCGATGTCGTCCCCGGTCAGTTCAGTCTGTCGGGCATCCAACGGGTGTTGCAGAACCTGCTGGCTGAAAGGGTATCCATTCGGGATCTATCCACGGTGCTGGAGGGCATTGCCGAGGCCACTCAGGTCACCCGCAGCATCCAGATCATCACCGAGCATGTGCGCTCCCGCCTGGCGCGGCAGCTTTGCTTCGCCAATCAGGATCCCAATGGTCAACTCCCGCTGATCACCCTCGGGCCGCAGTGGGAGCAGGCGTTCAACGATAGCGTCATCGGCGAGGGCGAGGACAAGCAACTGGCAATGGCGCCGCAGCAATTGCAGCAGTTCATTCAACTGGTGCAACAGGCGTTTGAACAGCAGGCGCGGCTGGGTCAGGCGCCGGTCCTGCTAACCAGCCCCAATGTCCGCCCGTGGGTGCGGAGCATCATTGAGCGCTTCCGCCCCGCCACCGTGGTCATGAGCCAGAATGAGATCCATCCCCGCGCCCGGATCAAGACCCTGGCACAGATTTAAGGCCTGTCTCACTTCCCTGGATGTGCCCACGCTCCGTCCTGGCTCCCCACGACAGTAACATCGCAATGCTGGGCCGGGAGCGCGGGGGGCGTGGTGCAGCCCTTATCCCGACGTACCGCGCTCTCGTGGGACGCCAACAGGCTTTTGCGTTGGATGAGGTCATGGTATCATGCTACAGGCGATGAGCAGGGGCGAGGAGACGCGAAATGGGGGATCGCAGCGGATGGGCAGGTTCGGCGGGTCCGCGTCGGGATCGGGGAGCCACGGCGCTGGGTTATGCCTTGCTGGTGGGTCTGATCGGCATCGCCGGGATCGGTGCGGTGACCCGTGTGGGCGACGGCGTTGTGGATCTGTTCGGTGGGGTTGCCAACACCATGGATGATGCCGCCGGCGTGCCCAGTTGCGGAGATCCTGGAGAGGCCAGTTTCGGCTTCAGCGGAGGGCTTCAATCCCACACCGTCCGCCCCAGCCAGGCCCGGTGCCAGTTCACCATCACCGTGGTGGGGGCCTCCGGCGGTGGGGGCGAAGGGGCCGGTGACGGCAGCAGCGGCGGGGGCAATGGCGCGCGGGTGGTGTTGACGTTCACCCCGGGCGCGGCTGGCCGCTTTTCCCTGCTGGTGGGGGAGGGGGGACGCCACGCGTCTGCTCAGCCCACCTTTGGCGGTGGCGGCGCCGGGCTGGAGGACATCCCAGAGGATATCGATCGTCAGGCCTCCGGCAGTGGGGGCGGTGCCTCGGCCCTTCGCTGGCTGCCGGAAGATGGCGGCGCCCGCGTGCTGGCGGTGGCTGGCGGAGGGGGCGGCGGCTCCGATGGCGGCTATGCCC
>CAZCBM010000266.1:0-4741 GCA_964496805.1 uncultured Rhodospirillales bacterium
CGGCGGCTTGCCCCCCAGCGCCGCGGCAAACGCCTCGCGCATCTCCGCGCGGGTGCGGGCGGTCAGCGGACAGAAATAGACAGGCTCGCCCAAGACCGTCGTGCGGCGGTAATCCCGACCGCCCACCATCTCTATGGGCTCCATCCGGGCCTTGATAAGATCAATCACTGGCAGGAAACGGTCCCGTTGCAGCCCGTTCTCATAGAGATCATCCGGGGCAACATTACTGGTGGCCACGATCACCACGCCGCGTTCGAACAGCAGCGTGAACAATCGCCCCAGGATCATCGCGTCAGCGACATCGGTGACGTGGAACTCATCAAAACACAGCAGGTGGGTGTCGGCGGCGATGTCATTGGCGATCTGCGGCAGGGCGTCGTCGTCGCGCTTGGCACCGCCCGACCGGCGCCAGGCATGGGTGGCCTTATGGACCTCCAGCATAAAGGCGTGGAAGTGGACCCGGCGCTTGCGGTCCACCGGGGCACCTTCAAAAAACAAATCCATGATCATGGATTTGCCGCGCCCCACCTCCCCATGCAGATAGGCGCCCCGCGGCGGCTCCGGTCGGCTCTGGCGGGCCTGGGTACCCCCGAACAGCCGGGCAAACCGGCCGCGGGTGGGGAGAATTGGCTCCGGCGGCTGGGCCTGAACCAGATCCCCATGAACCCGTTGCAGCACGGCGGCGGCCCGCTCCTGATCCGGGTCAAGGGTCAACTGGCCCGCCTGGACACGGGCACGGTAGCGGGTGAGCGGTCCTTGATGGGGCATGGGAGACTTGCGTTTGGCGGGACGGTATCGTGTATCAACGCTGTTGTTTAGCGCCCTCCCTGCCCCTGGGAAAGGGCTGCATGGCGCATGGGACGGACAACAGGGCAGGAGGGGCGGAAGGGCAGGACAAACGGATGGGCGTGTGGGGCTGGTTCAAACGAACCCTGGGTGGTGGCGGCGACGAAGATGTAACTGTGGACCCGCCGGGCGACGCCCGTCATTCCCAGCGCGACGAGCCCTGGGGGGATGAGGCTGACGAGGCGGCCCGCCGGGCCGAGGCGGAGGCCATGGCCCGGGAGGAACGGATTGCCGGTGTGCGGATCATCACCGGCGACATCACCTGGCGCTATGAAATCATGAACACCATCCGCGCCTACGCCCGCACCGTGCAACAGACGGGCCGGCTGATCGACCCCACCTCCAGCACGGACACGGCCGTGCGCCTGTTGCAGGAGGAGGCCGACGAGGTGGGGGCGCAGGCGGTGATCCATGCCCACTTCCAGATCCTGCGTTTTGAGGTACCGGGGGAGCGGCATCCCTTGCAGGTCTATGAAACCCATGCGTTTGGCACCGCCGTGCGCATCCTGGGCCCGCCCTCGACAGACACGCCCGACACAGGACCGGAGGCTGCGACCGCCGTTTGAGGGGGTCGCGTTCTAAGGTGCCTCGATATCCCCATAACGGCGTGAAACAGGGCAGCGGTCGTCGGCCCATACGCTCTTGCTGCACTGCCAGCACTTTGACGCAGCCAAGGCCCGGGCTTTTGCAAGCTGGCCCCGTCACAACGGAATTGGGTCAACGCGCTTGATCCCGGCGCACGGCGGTGGCACCACCATGCCAGTCAACGCGCCGCCCGCAAGGGCGACCCCCCAGGAGGATACCGTCATGTCCGAGGCCACCCCCGCTGCTGAAACTGCCCCCGTCCCGGCGGTGCCCAGCGCCCTGCAATATCTGGACCGCGCCCGTAACGCGCTGGCCGACCTGGGTGTCCTGGAGGCCGCGGATCAGGAGGCCCCGGCCGAAGATCCCATCATCGGGCTTCTGGAGAAGATTGCCGACATGGCCCCGGCGGAAATGGCCATCGTCGCCCGCACCCTAAGCCAAACTGCCACCTTTAACGAGGTGGTGCGCACCCAGATCAGCGGGATGGAAATCGGCACCCGCTATCAGGACATTACCGAGCAATTCAATTCCATCCGCGACGACGCCAAGACCCTGGTCAAGCAAGTGGAAGACGGCAGCATCGACCTGCTGGAGCGGGCCACCAATGTGTGGATGAAGGTCAGCCGGGGCGACATCGCAGACCGCTTCGACAAGATCCGTGACACCTATTTGGAGGTCACGGCGGACACCAAGGACCAGATTGAGCGCGAGCACACCATCCTGGAGGCGTATCGCGATTTCCGTGGCGCGCTGAAGCAGGCCGAAGTCTCCACCCTGGAAGTCCTGAAGATCGCCGAGGAGGCGCTGGAGGCCGAGAAAGCAAAGCTGACCACCGCCAGTGATGCCGTTGCCGCCTATGCCGGTGATGCCCCGGCGGAGCGTGCGCGCCTGGAATTGGCCCGCGATGAGCAACTGCGCCAGATGCAGAATGCAGAGAAGCGCTATCAGATCGCCAAGGATATGGCCGACAACATGACCATTGGCTACAACACCAGCGAAGTGGTGATGGCGCGTTTGCTGCAAACGACCAATGCCAAGGAGCGGGTGTATCAGCAGGCCGTGAGCTTCTTTTCCACCAACGATGTGGTGCTGACTGCCCTCAAGGCCTCCTTTACCGGCATGTTCGGCCTGCACGAGAGCACGGAAACCCTCAATGCCATGAAGGAGGGGATCTCCAAGAGCTTGGAAGACTTGGCTGAGATCGGGGACGCCGTGGGGGAAGCGGCGGTCCGCGCCGGCTATGGCCCCACCGTGCGCGCCGATGCCGTGAAGAAGCTGGTGGATAGCGTGGTGGGCTTCCAGGAGCGCAGCCAGGAGATCATTGCGGAGATGCGCACGGCCGCCACCCGCAACAGCGAGGAAATCCGCGAGGCGGTGGAGACCGGCAAGCGGCGCCTAGCGCGGTTGGCCGCCGAAGGCAACGCCCTGGACCTGTGAGCTGACCGCCCATCATGGCTGACGCCGCCCCCTCCTCCTCCCCCGATCAGGGGCCAGCCTCTGACCCGGCCGCCCAGCCGTCCCGGCTGGACGACCTGATGCTGGCCATGGACGTGGTGGACACCCTGCGGGGGCAGGAGCGCCTGGTCCGGCGGGAACTGGCAGAGGCTGGGCGGGCCGATGACCTGAAGACCCGGCTGCGGGAAATCTATCGCAGCCAGGGCATTGATGTACCGGACCATATCCTGGACCGCGGCATCGAGGCCCTGGAGCAAGCCCGGTTCATCTATCAGCCCCCAAAGCCGGGCTTCGGCCTGACCCTGGGCGGTTTGTGGGTCCAGCGGCGCCGTGTCCTGGGGCTCACCGGCGCGGCGTTGGCCGGCCTTGTGGCCCTGTGGATGGCCTATGCTCACGTCATCGCCGGCCCGGCCGCTGAGCGCGAGGCCGCGGCGCTGGAGCGTCAGGAAGAGTTGGACACCACCCTGCCGCAGGCGCTGGATGCGGTGGTGGCACAGGCGGCTCAAGCGCCCCTGACCAGCGACGACCTGAGGGCGTTGGAGCGCTTGCGACCGGCGGCCCAACAGGCCATCCGCGCGGGAGAGGCAGAGGCTGCCGAGGCCGCCATTGCCCAGATCCGGACCCTGATCAGCACCGCCGAAGCTGCCGCGACGGAGCGTCAACACCAACTGGAACAGGTTCTGCCGCAACGCCTGCAAGCGGTGGTGGCGGCCGTCACCGCCCTGGCGGACACCCCGGACGCCCGCGCCCGCGGGCAGCAGTTGATATCTGAGGCACGCCGCGCGCTGAGCGGCGGCGATGGGGCGGCAGCGCGTGAGGGAATAGAGGCCCTGACCCGCCTGGAGGCGCGCCTGCGGGAAAGCTACACGCTGCTGATCGTCTCCCAGGGTCAAAGCGGCATCATCCGTCAGCCGGACACCAATCCCACCGCACGCAACCACTATCTGATCGTCCAAGCGGTGGACCTTGCCGGTGAACCGGTGCGGCTGCCCATCACCAGTCAGGAGCAAGGGCGCACCCTCGTCACCGATACCTTCGGCGTGCGGGTGAGCGAGCGCCAGTTTGATCGGGTGCGCCAGGACAAGGCCGCCGATGGCATCGTGGACGACCGGGTGGTGGGACGGAAGCGACGCGGAGCCCTGGAGCCGGCCTGGGATATCCCCTTGGCTGGCGGCTACATCGTGGAATGGTGAGCGGCATGTATTCCGGCGCAGACCTAATGCGGGGCCTGGATGAGGGGCTGACACAGCTGCGGGGCGATGAACAGCGCCTCGGGGGGATCAGCAGCCAGTTGGAGGCCGATCTTGCCCGCCTGCGCCAGCAGCAGGCCGCTGCCTTCCGGACCTTGGCCGGCTTTCGCCTGGACGCCCTGCGGCGAACCCCGCTGGTGGAGGCGCTGGATCATGCTGATCGTCAGGCTTTGGCGGCGCTGGAGGCCCTGGAGACCCAGCGCCATCGCCTGACCCAGGCGCTGAAGGCTACCGAGGCCGCAGAAGCGCAGGCTGGCGCCGTCGTAGCGACGGAGTCTGCGCAGGTGGACGAGGCTCAGGCAGCCCTCACGGCGCTGGAGAGCCAGGAAGAAGAGCGCCTGAGCACCGACCCCGACTGGATGGCACTGGCGGAGGAAGTTCTGCGACGGGAAGACATTGCCGAAGAGGCACAGGACAAAGCCGCCCAAGCCGCCCAAGACTTGGGGAGCAAGCAGGCCCCCTATGATGCCGATCGGCTGTTCCGGTATCTCTGGGATCGACACTGGGGCACGGGGGCCTATACCGGCGGGCGCCTGGCCAAGCTGGGGGATGGCTGGCTGGCGCGGCGCATCGGCTATGATGACAACCGAGCCAACTATGCGGTG
>CAZCBM010000267.1:0-2679 GCA_964496805.1 uncultured Rhodospirillales bacterium
GCTGCCAACCACTCACCGTTCGTCGCCAAGACGGGAGCGCAACGCCATGGCCACCTTCCTGTTGATCCACGGTGCCTGGTGCGGTGCCTGGTGTTGGACTGACTTGGTGGGCGCCCTGGCTGCCCGTGGGCATGGGGCGGTGACCCTGGATCTGCCAGGGGCCGCCAGCCGGGCAGCCGTTCCCCACAGTTTCGCCAAGCGTCCCTTTGATCCCGCCGCCTACGCCGTGGAAGCCTCCCCCAATGCCGGCGTCACCCAGACCCAGCGCACCGAGGCCGCGGTTCAGGCACTGCTCCACGCCCAGGCTTTGGGCCGTCCGGTGATCGTCCTGGGGCACAGTTGGGGTGGGCTCACGGCCTCCCACGTTGTGGAGGCCGCGCCGGAGCAGGTGGCAGCGGTGATCTATTTGGGCGCCTATATGCTGGCCGCCGGGGACAGCGCTGCGGCCATGCTCAAGCGGCCCGAGTTCGAGGCGCAAGCGCTAGGGGCGCTCTTCCGTGGCCACCCCGCCAAGACCGGCGCCATGCGATTGGACCCGCGCAGCGATGATCCCGCCTATTTCGACGCCTTGCACCGCTGCCTCGGCGACGATGTCCCCTGCCAGCGCTTCGCCGCTGTGATGGGACTGATGCATCCTGACGAGCCGGCCAGCACCGGCCTGGAGCCCTGCCCCATCACCGCCGCGCGCTATGGCACCGTACCCCGACACTATATCCGCCTGGACGCCGACCGAACCCTGCCCCCCGCGGCCCAGGACACCTTGATCCAGCGCACGGACGCCAGCGTTAACACCGCAACCAGCGTTCATCCGATGACCGGCGGGCACTCCCCCCATCTGGCCAAGCCCGACGCCTTGGCGGACCTGCTGCACAACATCGCACAAACGGTGCACAGCCCGGCGCCCTGAAATCGCCTTGCCTGCCCCAGGATGGCCCGTTGCCCGGAGCGGAAGCCGCTGGGTACTATTGTGGTGTGATCCCTTGGGGGCGCTGACGCCAGCCTCTGCACCCATGATCGCGTCCCCGCTGCCTGCCTGCCCCCACTGACTGCCCCCACTGACTGCTCTGCGCAGCCGACCTCAACAGCCGATCCGCCACAGGAGCCCCGCCGATGCTCGCCCTCTTTCGCCGCACCCTGTTCCCGCTGCTGCTGGCCCTAGGGCTGGCATGCAGCCCCGGCCTGGTTCTGGCCGACACCGCTCAACAGGCCAACCAAGGAGATGGCGAGACCGGCCCACCGCCGCTGCCGCCACGGGACACCCCGGCCCAAAATGACGGCCCGCCGGCGCTGCCGCGGGTGGACTATTATGTTGAATTGAACGGCGACTCCGCAGGCCCGTTCACCCGCCAGCAAGTCCAGGACAAGCTGGACGCGCAGCAGATCCGCGGCACCACCCTGGCCTGGAAGAAGGGCATGGAAGGCTGGGAGCCCATCAGCACGATGGAGGAGTTCACCCTCACCGCCACCCTGGTCACGCCCACGCCGCAACCGACCCTGGCCGTGCCGACACCGCAACCCACCCCGGCGTTCAATCCAGACCAGTATATCGTCGGCACTTGGGGCTACACCGGCCCCATGCAAATCCCCAATGTGGGTCAGGCACAGGTGGACCTCACCGTCAGCTACGCCGCGGACAAGACCCTGACCGGCTATGGCACCATCTCCGCCCAGGTCCAGGGCTATCCCATGACCGCCACTGTGACCACCCAAGGAACCTATACCGTGCAGTCCATGGGGCCGAACCGGATCATGGTGACCCCCAACGCTCAGGTCACCATGAGCATTCCCGGTCAGCCGCCCCTGCCACAGCAAAACACCACGCCGGAGATGCTGGAAGTCTTGGGGCCCAACCAGATGCGTGACAGCGACGGCCAGGTGATCCAGCGCCGCAATTGATCCAGCGACCGTTGCCAAGAACACAAAAGAGCGCCCGGCGGGAGACCTGCCGGGCGCTTACTCTTCACCTGTTCGGCCCTGCGGTGCGGCGTCCTAAAGCAGGGGACACCGATTGGGAATCGGTGTCGCTGCTGTCGCTTTCGGGTGGTCGCTCGGATGAACCCCTCTGTGGCGTTGCCACTTTGGGGTCCTACGCCGCAAAGCCCTTTGCGCGGCAAAGGAGTCACCGCCGGCCCGCTCCTGGCGTTGCTTGGGCCGGTCCCCCCTTGCGATCATACTCCCGTGGGTGGCCGGCCGAAGGTACAATGGGAGGGGGAGAGGGCTGGGGCCAGACTGATCGGAACATGCCCTATGGGACGAGGCGAGGCGCCGGAACACCCGTGCTGGCCCCCCGTCGCCCCCGGCCCAAATAGCGCTCCGTTAAGTCCAGCAGGCCCTTGGGGCTGGCGGTGGGCACCGGCGGTTCCTCTGTCACCTCTGCCCGTTGGCCAGGCGACAGCGCCCGCCGCACGATGGCCTGAGCCACGCCCTCAGCATGATCCTCCAAGGGTTGCTGCTGATAGGCGGCGAAATCCTCGTCGGCACTGACATAGCCGGCGCGATCCTGGTTCACGGCAAACAACGCGGCCTGCAAATAGACCGGGCTCTCCGGCGAAATCTCGCCGCGCTCCAACTGCTCGGCCCACTGGGTCTGAAGATTGTGGGTGTTCTCGTGCAGGATGGTGACCAGCGCCTGGGTGAAGTTGTGCAGGGCCGCCCGCGGCGCAATGTTCACCTCGATCC
>CAZCBM010000267.1:2689-4739 GCA_964496805.1 uncultured Rhodospirillales bacterium
GATCCGCCGTTCTTCGGGCAGAAACCGGGCGTGGCGCATCATGTTGCCCCGGGCCGGCTCCTCAAAGCCGACGATGGGCACCGGCTCCACCCCCATGGCGCGGGCGTGGCGCCGGGCGATCCCCGTCAACACCTGTAGTTTGCGGCGATCGGAAAGCTCCGGCCATTGCTGCCGGGCCCGGGCCACTTTCGGATCATTGTGGATCTGGGCCGCCAGGTCATAGACCTTTTCCGCCTGCCACTGGGCAAACACCGGGTCCAGATTGGTGGCGCGCCACAACTGCACCAGCGCTGCCGTTTGCTCCGTGGTCCGTTGGCCGCCCTGTGCCTCCACCTGGTCAATCAGCCCCTGCACCAGCCGCACACGGGTGCGGGTGGTCAGCGCCTTCAGCCCTTCCGGCCCCACCTTGTGCACGAAGGCAACCAGGGCCGGGGCCTTGGCCTTCTCGCTGGACAGCAGTTTCTCGGCGGCATGGTCCAACGCCCCCGGCGCCGGCTCATTGCCGTTGGCCGGATCGGCGGACAGCCTGGGATAGCGGCAGGAGCGGGGGAAGGGAGCCATGGGACTGACCGGAGCAAGAGCAAGGCGGAGCGCGTTCTTCATCCCCTCCAAGGTAGGCGGCGTCCGCGAAAGCGCTGAGCGGAAGAGGTCGTCACGTCTGCGGCAATTGGAGCTTAGAGAGCGTAGGCCCCCAAAGTGGCAACGCCGAGAAGGGGTTCACCTTGCGACCGCCAGCCCTCTACGGCCGGGGTGCCGGTTCCAAATCGATGTCGATGACTGTAAGGGCTTCATGCCCAAAAAACAGGGGGTTGAGGCATCTTCGGGCACCTGCGGCATCGCCCAGCACCATGCCGTCTCCGGCATCGCCCAGGACCGTGCCGTCTCCGCGCCAACCCAGTCCAGGGAGGGCAGGAGAGACCGGCAAGCCTGATCGGAAATCGCGCCGGGCTTACCCTTGTATCATCAGCCGGGCCACCGCAGCCTCCATCTCCTCCCGCGCCCCAGCATAGGACAGGCGGATATACTCGCTGCCCCGCGCCTCATCAAAATCCGCGCCGGGGGTCACGGCGATGCCCCGATCATGCAGCAAACGATGGGCCACTTGCTGGCTGTTATCCCCCAAGTGCGTGCAATCTGCCCACAGATAGAAGGCACCATCGGCCGGGGCGACATAGGGAAAACCGGCGGCCAGCAGCCCATCGCGCAGCAGCGTGCGATTGCCCGCGCACAAATCCACCAGCGGTCGGGTGCAAGACAGATCAGCCAGCACCGCGGCGGCGGCGATCTGCGCCAGGGTAGGGGGCGCCACATAGAGGTTGGCCAACAGGTTGGCCACCACCGGACAGGCCGCCTCCGGCACCACCAGCCAGCCCAAGCGAAAACCGGTCATATTGAAGGTTTTGCTGAAGCCGTTGGTGATGACAACGTCGTTGGTGTGGTTCAGGGCGCTGATGGGCTGATGCTCAAAGGTCAGGCCGTGATAGATCTCGTCCAGGATCACCTTCACGCCCCGCGCGGTCGCCCAATCCAGGATTGCCCGCAGATCGTCATCGGCGATCATCGTGCCCGTGGGGTTGTTGGGGTTGGAGAGCATGAGCCCATCCACCTGCCCCTCAAGGGCTTCCAGGTCCGCCAGTTCCAGGCGGAAATCGGCCTCCCGACGCAGGGGGATATCCACCGTCTGCATGCCCAGCACCCGCAAGGTGCGGGCATAGGCAGGATAGCCCGGGCGCATCACGCCCACCCGGTCGCCGGCATCAAACAGGCCCAAAAAAGCGGTGATCAGCGCCCCGCTGGATCCCATGGCCAGAAACACCCGCCCCGGGTCCAGATCCACCCCGTACTGGGTGCCGTAGTAGGCCGCAATCTGCGCCCGCAGGGCTTTGTCGCCGCCTGCCTCCGTATAGCCCAGGCCCTGGCCCGCAGCCACGGCCGCGGCCGCGGCGGCCAGCGCCGGGGCCGGGGGCGGCAGGCGGGGCTGGCCGATCTCCAGGTGCAGGATGTCGTGACCCTCAGCCTCCAGGCGGTTGGCCTCGATCAGGGCATCCAG
>CAZCBM010000268.1:0-4729 GCA_964496805.1 uncultured Rhodospirillales bacterium
CGTTCAGGGCGTCGATGCGAGCGCTGGCCTGGCCTAAGCGGGCGCTGGCGGTGAGGCTGGTGAGCGGGGCCGCCAGCAGGAAGGCCACCAGCAGCGGACTAACCCAGAGCAGCAGGGCGGGGCTGAAGACCAGCGTAATGGTGGCGATCACCACCCCAAACAGGGTTTGGGGCCAGAGGCCGCGCAGCGCGTCGCCCACGCTCAAACGCGCCCCGTCCCGGCGCTGCCCATCCCAGATCACCCGGCGCCCGCGGGCCAAAGCCGCCATGAAGCGGGCCTGTGCGAAGCCAATCACCGGGCTCAGCACCATGGAATAGAGGAACTCCAACAGGGACCCGGCCAACACCCGGCCACTGCCGCCATAGGCACGCCGGCGGCGGCGATGGATCAGCACGTCCGCGACCCCCATGATCTTGGGCATCAGGGCGATGGTCATGATAGTGATGAACAGGCCGATACCCAAACTGGTGGTGATGGGAGCCACCGGCCCAGACAGGGTGGCAATCTGGAGTGTCGCCAGAAGGATGAACAGCATCCAGCCTGGGGCGCCCACATACATCAGAATCGCCAGCGCCAACTGCACCCGGGAAAGGGGCCTCAGCCCCGGCATCCCCAGGATCCGAGGGGTCAAATACTGCATATTGCCCTGGCACCAGCGCAAATCGCGCTTGATGAAGTCGGGCAACGCCGGGGGGTTCTCTTCGTAGCTCTCATCCTCTTCGGCAAACACCCGCACCTCAAACCCCGCGCGGCGCATCATCACCGCTTCCACCTGGTCATGGCTCAGCACCGGGCCGCCACGGGGCGCCTCCCCGGGCAGAACGGGCAGGTGACAATGATCGCGGAAGGGCTTGAGCCGGATGACGGCGTTGTGGCCCCAATAGGGTCCGCAGTCGCCCTGCCACCAAGCACTGCCGGTGGTGTAGCTGCGCATGCCGTGGCGCATCCCGAACTGAAACAGGCGAGTAAAGGCCGTGTGGGCCGGCATCCCCACCACAAGTCCCTGGAGGATGCCAATCTCCGGACGGTCTTCCATCACCCGCACGAGCCGCAAGACAGCCTCGCCAGACATGGCGCTGTCGGCATCCAGGGGGACAAACAGGTCGTAGGCCTCGCCGCAGCGTTCCACGAACTCCCGCAGATTGCCGGCCTTGAACCCGGTGTTGAGCGGGCGGCGGCGGTAGAATAAACGCCCCTGCAGGTCGGGCAGGGCGGCCAAAGCCGTCGCCAAGGACTCCTCCTCCGCCACCACCTCCGGGCGCTGGCTGTCGGAGAGGATGTGGAAGTGGAAGTGATGCCCTTGCCCGGTGGCATCCAGGCTCTGTTGGACGGCCCTTAGGCGCGCCAGGGCGCGAGCGGCATCCTCATGCCGAAGGGTCATGGTGATGGCCACGCGGGATCGCACGGGGGTCACATTCCTCACCGCCTTCAGCGTGGGCGCCACATACAGTGCCGGGTCGCGGGCGGTCCCTTGGATGATGAAGCCGATCACCGCATTCCAGAGGCCGATGGAAAGCCACGGCAGCGTCAGGGCGAAGGCCGGCAACATCAGGATATCAATCCACGACCAGCCCCCTTCGCTGAGGATCACCGCCATGACGCTGACTAGGCCGGTCACGGTGGCAACATTCAGGCCGAGGACCAGCAGGCGCCGCGCCATCAAGGTGCGGGAGCAGGTCACCGGGCGATCGGCATCTTCGCCGAACCCCGCCACATCCACTGGGGCGATGCCTTGGCTATCCATCTGAATTTCTACTCCTCCGCGCGGCTGCCGGTGCTATATCCCAGCGCGCCACCTTCTTGCACTGCAGCACGCTTAAGATCACAGGTCCATGCCTCACAGCAAGCCACGTCCCATCACAAATGCGCTGTGGTATGGCCCGCGCCGCACCTGCCGCCTGATCCCGGAAACACTTGACTCCGTTTTGGCGCCAGACATGGTGCGGCTGCGCGCCCTGGCCAGTGGTGTCAGCCGGGGCACCGAGCGGCTGGTGCTCAATGGCGAGGTTCCAGCGTCCGAGCATCAGCGCATGCGATGCCCCAACCAGCAGGGGGATTTTCCGTTCCCCGTGAAGTACGGGTATGCCCTGGTTGGGCAGGTGGAGGCAGGGCCAGAGGCTTGGATCGGGCGTCGCGTTTTCGCACTGCACCCCCATCAGGAGCGGGCCGACCTGCCGCTGGCGGCGGTGCATCCGCTGCCCGATGACCTGCCGGCGGACCGGGCGGTCCTGGCCGCCAATCAGGAAACGGCCCTGACGATTCTATGGGACGCTGGCATCGGCCCCGGCGACCGGGTGCTGGTGGTGGGGGGCGGCGTTCTGGGGCTGCTGGTGGCCCGCCTGGCCGTGCAGATCCCAGGGACACAGGTTACAGTGGCGGACCTTGTGGAATCGCGCAAAGAGGTGGCCCAGGCGCTGGGGGCCTTTGCCTGCCTGCCGGGGGAGACGCCCAGGGATCAAGATGTCGTGATCCATACCAGCGCCACGGAGGCCGGTCTGGCCACGGCCCTGACTGCGGCGGGACCCGAAGCAACCGTGGTGGAGGCCAGTTGGTACGGGGCGCGCCCCGTGCAGGTGCCGCTGGGGGAGGGGTTTCATAGCCAGCGGCTGCGGCTGGTTTGTTCGCAGGTGGGGCGCATTCCCCCCTCCCGCACGCCGCGCTGGACCCCGGCCCGTCGTCTGGCCGTGGCCCTGGACCTGTTGCGCGATCCGCTCTACGAGGCGCTGATCAGCGACCGTCTTGCCTTCGAAGACGCACCACACAAGCTCCCGTCCCTGCTGGGTGATCCGCCGGGCGGGCTGGCCATCGTCCTCACCTACCCTTCTTGATCCCGCCCGTCTTGATCCCGCGGTCCGTCCCTTCAGGAGCCTCTTGCCCATGTACTCGCTCTCCATCCGTGAGCACATCATGATCGCCCACAGCTTGCCGGGGGAGGTGTTTGGCCCCGCCCAGGGCTTGCACGGCGCGACCTTTCTGGTGGACGTGGAGTTTTTCCGGCAGACCCTGGACAGCTTTGATATCGTGGTGGATATCGGCCGCGCCAGCGAGGTGCTGAAAGCAACGCTGGCGGAATTGACCTATAAGAACTTGGATCAGCATCCCGACTTTCAGTCCCGGCGATCGACCACGGAGGTGTTGGCCAAGTGGGTCTGGGATCGCATGGACCAAGCGATCCGTCAGGGGCATCTGGGGGCGGAGGCCGGCGGCATCTCCCGGATGGTGGTGACCCTGCATGAAAGCCATGTGGCGCTGGGCCGCTATCAGGCAGACCGATCCAGTGGCTGAGACGGGCCGACCCCTGGGCTTTTTGGTGCCGGGTGATATCACCCAGCCCACCGGCGGCTACGCCTATGCCAGAGCGCTGCTGCGTCATCTGCCGGCCCAAGGATGGGCCCCGCGCTTGATCAGCCTGCCGGAGGGCTATCCCTGGCCCGATGTGGCCGCCCTAGCCCAGACCGAGGCCTTGCTGGCCCAAGTGCCGCGGCACATGCCGCTCTTAGTGGATGGGCTTTGCTTTGCCGCCGTGCCGCCGGCAGCGCTGGCCGGGCGGGCCGTGGCTGCCTTGATCCATCATCCGCTGGCGCAGGAAACGGGTCTCAGCGCGGCGCAAGCCGATCACCTCAAACGTGCGGAGGCCGCCGCCCTGGCCCGCGCGGGACAGGTGGCCGTGGCCAGCCCCTGGACCGGTCGCACACTCTGCCAGGACTATGGTGTCCCGGCGGACCGGATCACCGTCGCCCTGCCAGGCACGCCCCGCAAGCCCCAGGTCTGCCCCCGCGCAACACAGCCTGTCCAGTTGCTGTCCGTGGCCACGATCACCCGGCGCAAGGGGCATGACATCTTGCTGAAGGCCCTGGCGGCGCTGGACGATCTGCCTTGGCATCTCAGCCTTGTGGGCAGCCTGGACCGGGATCCAGACTGGGCAGCACAGATCGCCCGACAGGCGGCCGCCTTCGACGGCCGGGTCAGCCTCACGGGCAGCCTGTCGGAGGCGGCTGTCGATCAGGCCTATGCAAGGGCTGATCTGGTGGTGATGGCCAGTCGCCACGAGGGCTATGGCATGGCCCATGCCGAGGCGCTGGTGCGGGGCTTGCCCATTGTCACCACTGCCGCCGGGGCAGCGCAGGAGGTGGTGCCACCGGCGGCCGGCGCCGTGGTCCCGGTGGACGACCCAGCCGCACTGGCCGCCGCTCTGCGCCCGCTTCTTTCGTCTGCGGCCTGCCGGGCACAGGCTGCGCGGGCTGCCTGGTCTGCGGGCCACACCCTGCCGGACTGGCCGGACACCGCTGCGGCTGTGGCCACGGCCCTGACCCGCCTCCCCGTTCCTGATCCGTGAGCCTGGGCCCATGACCGCAGCAGCTCCTTCTTCCCCGTCCTCCTTGCCTCAGTCCGACAGTTTCAGCGTTGATTGGCTGGCGCTCAGGGAGCCGGCCGACCTGCGGGCGCAGAATGCTGAGCTGGTGGCCGCCCTGTGCGCGGCCTTGCCGCCATCGCGCCCGGTCCGGATCGTTGACCTGGGCTGCGGGACCGGCGCCAGCGTGCGCGCCCTGGCACCACACCTGCCACCGCAGCAATCCTGGCTGTTGGTGGACAAGGCTGCACCGTCGCTGGAGGCTGCCCGGCAGCGCCTCCAGGGGTGGGCTGCGCAGCATCCCACCCTGTCCCTGACCATCGAAACCCGGCAGGCCGATCTGGCCCTGGACCTTGCTGTGCCGGAGGGGACGGACCT
>CAZCBM010000269.1:0-2502 GCA_964496805.1 uncultured Rhodospirillales bacterium
GGGCTACGCCTCGGCCGACTGAGCCATGGCGGCGTGACCGGGCCGCCGATATCGCGCGCCCTGCCGCAGGGCGAGCCGAACCAGGGCCACACCGCCCCAGATGACCAATCCCGCAACCCAGGCCAACAACAGGCCGGTCAACAGGTAGGCGAGGTCCTGCGCGGTGACCCAGGAAGAGCCGTTCAGGCGCAAGGCCACGACCGGGATCAAGAGCGCCAGACTGAGCCCCGCCGGGATCAACAGCCGGCGATGGCGGGTGGCCAGCGTGCCGCCGATGGCCAACACCGCAACGGTCATCACCAGCAGGCTGGCCAAAGCGTTGACCTCCGGCCGCACCCCCAACCGCACCTGACTGAACACCTCCATGGGCAGGGTGGAGAACCCAGCCCCCGTGGTGAAACTGGCCAACACCAAATCATCAAGACTGAGGGCGAAGGCCAGCAGGAACCCCGCCACCACCGCCGGCGCCAGCAGCGGCAGCGTGACGGTCAGGAACGCGGTCAAGGGCCGCGCCCCCATATCCTGGGCCGCCTCCTCCAGCGTGGGGTCCATCTGGCTGAGGCGGGCGCGGACGACGATGGCGACATAGGCCATGCCCAGGGTGGCATGGGCCAAGACCACGGTGTGGGCGCCCCGCTCCGTGGGGAAGCCGAAGATCTCGCCCGCCTGGACAAAAACCATCAGCAGGGAAAAGCCGATCACCACATCCGGCAAAATCACCGGCCCCAGGATGAGCCCCTGGCTCAGCCTGCGCCCCAGACTGCGCCGGCCACGGACCAGCACAAACGCCGCCATGGTCCCCAGGATCGCTGCCAAAGCGCCGGACTGGATTGCCAGCAGCAACGAGTTGCCGGCCGCCGCCAAAAGCCCCTCGTCCTGCAACAGGTTGACGTAGGGGTTCAGGCTGATCTCCGTCCACACATTGACCGAGCGGCTGTCGTTGAAGCTGTAGACAATGATGATGAGGATCGGCAGGTACAAAAACAGCAGGGTCAACAGGAACAGCGCCGGTGCCGGATGGCGCGCCATGGCCCGCACGCCCAGCAGGCCCCCGCCGAACAGCACGCCAAGCACCCCCGCCGACCCCAGGATGAACAGGACTGCCGGCTGGCCGTCCGCCGCCACCAGCATCCCTATCGCCGCCAGTGCCGCCACCAGGATCCCCAACCGCGCCATCATCCGGTGGCCCTCCGTCGGCTGGCATGTCGGCCTTGCCCCGTGGGATCAACCCGGGAGAGCAGGATCATGGGCACGGCAAACACCGCCAACAGGATCAGGCAGAGCGCCGCCGTCGCCGGCCAGTCCCGCAGGCCGAAATACTCCTCCCAAATCCGGAAGCCCAACAGCAGGTTTGAGCTGGACCCCAACAGAGAGGGGACAACGATCTCCCCGGTCATGGGGATGAAGACCAACAGGCACCCCGCCGCCACCCCCGGCAAGGACAAAGGCAAACTGACGGTCCAGAAAGCAGTGAACCGAGAGGCCCCAAGATCCTGCGCCGCCGCCGGCAAGTCCGGGTCCAGGCGCTCCAGGGCGGCGAAGATCGGCAACACCATGAAGGGCAGATAGGTGTAAATCAGGCCCAGTTGAATGGCCGCGTCGGTATTGAGAATGGTGACGGTCCAATCACCGCCAAACAGGCTGCCCAGGGGACCGAGGACGAGGCTGTTCAGAACCCCCGTCTGCGGTTGCAGGACCACCATCCAGGCATAGACCCGGATCAGAAGCGAGGTCCAGAAGGGCACGATCACCAGCAGCAGGAAGACCGTGCGCAGACGCGGCGAGGCACGGGCGATCACCCAAGCCGTTGGGTAGGCCAGAACCAGGATGACCACGGTCGCCAGACCCACCATCTTCAAGGTCGCCCACAGGCTGTCGAGGTATAGGCTATCGGTCTGGAAATCGACTATGCGCTCGTAATGCTCGGTGGTGAAATTGGTGCTGAGGGCGTCCTGCACACCGGCCAACTTTTGCCCGGCCGGGCTTGCCCCCTGTGCAGCGGCGGCTTCGGCTGCGCTGTCATAGGCGGCCTGATCATACTGGATCAGGGGCTGGATCGGGGGGCGACCGTACCGCGGTACGGCAAAGCTGATGGCGATGACCAGCAGCAGCGGCAGGGCCACGAACAGCAACAGCCAGACCAGGGAGATCTGGCGGCCCAGCCAATTTGCCACGCGGGCCAGGGCCGCCATCAGCGCGGTCTCTCCGCGGGAAAGGCCAGCACCGCCTCCGGCCGCCAGGCCAGGGTCACGGGGCGATCATAGTGGGCCGGCGGGCGGTCATCGTCACCGCTGAAAGCACTGACCCGCAGGATGAACGGCGCGGGGTCATCGTCCTTGGTTTCAATCTCCACGCTGACCCGCCAATGATCACCCAAGAACGCCATGTCCTGAACCGAGCCGATCACCTGATTCGGTGCATCGGGTCGCGCGCCCTCACCCAGGATGCGCACCCGCTCCGGCCGCAGCGCCGGGAACCGCAGGCGGGCTGAACCAGCCGACG
>CAZCBM010000269.1:2512-4709 GCA_964496805.1 uncultured Rhodospirillales bacterium
GGCCGCAGCGCCAGGGTCGCAGGGTCGCCGTCCGTGGCTGCCGGCAAAATCCCCGGCGGCACCAGAAAGCGAGTGCCCGTGCGGCGGCAGGTGGCCTGCAGCCCCTCAGCCCGGCGCTGCCCCAGCAGCACGGGGAACTGACTGACGGTGCCCAGGAAATCCGCCAGGTGGCGATCTTGGGGCTGAGCATAGACCGCCTGCGGGCTACCCACCTGGACGATCTGCCCATCACGCATCACCGCCAGGCGATCGGACAGCGCCATCGCCTCCTCTTGGTCATGGGTGACAATGATGAAGCTGAGCCCGAGGCGATATTGCAGGCGGACCAATTCCAGTTGCGTGGTCTCCCGCAGTTTGCGGTCCAGCGCGGACAGGGGTTCATCCAGCAGCAGCAGCCGCGGCTCCAGGCTCAGCGCCCGGGCCAGCGCCACCCGCTGGCGTTGACCACCGGAGAGTTGGTGGATTCGTCGCCCCGTAAGGGCGCCCAATTCCAGCATATCCGCGAGCCCGGTCACCGCATCCCTGATGGCGCGCCTTTCGCCACCGCCGCGCGCCCACCACGGCGTGCGTCGTCGCAGGCCATAGGCGATGTTGTCGAATACGCTCAGATGCGGAAACAGGGCGTAGCTCTGGAACATCATGTTGATCGGCCGCTTGTAGGCCGGCCAAGCAGTGATGTCCTCCCCATCCAGATAGATGGAGCCGGCGTCCGGCTGCTCGAAGCCCGCCAGCATCCGCAACATGGTGGTCTTGCCACTGCCGGAGGCGCCCAGCAGGCTGAAGATCTCCGGCTTGCTGATGGAGAGGCTAACGCCATCCACCGCTTTCACCGGGCCAAAATGCTTAACCAGCATGTCCAGCCGCAAGATGGGCGTCGCGGCGCCCGCCTCGGGCGCCGCAGGTGCTGATGCTGACGCTGCCATCCGGGCCGGGGATCGCCCCCCCGCCGCTCCAGCCTTCTCCAAGTCCGGCTGTTTGACGGTGGGGGCTGCGTCAGCCGGTTCCGAACGGGGAGGCACGCTCACCAGCCTGCCCTCCGCCGACCCCGGGCGCCAGCCTTACTGGCCACTCTTGACCCGGGTCCAAGCGCGGGAGCGCAGCCGCTCATAGCGCTGATCGGGCGTACGGGAGAGGAACAACTTTTCCATCACCTCCGCCGGCGGGAAGACGCCCGGATCGGTGGCGATCTCCTGATCCATCAGCGGCAATGAGGCCGGGACCGGGTTGGCATAGGCGACGTAGTTGGCGATTTCCGCCATGGTCTCCGGCTTCAGCAGGAAGTTGATGAAGGCGTGGGCATTCTGGATGTTTGGCGCGTCGGCCGGGATGGCCAGAATGTCGAACCACACCGCCGTACCCTCATTGGGGATGGTGTAGGTGATGGAAACGCCATTGTCGGCTTCCTCGGCACGGTACGCCGCCTGGCCCACATCGCCGCTCCACCCCATGGCTAAGCAGATCTCGCCATTGGCCAGATCATCAATATACTGGCTGTTGTGGAACTTGCGGATATAGGGCTTGAGTTCCTCCAGACGCTGGGTGGCACGTTCCAGATCTTCCGGGGTGAACGCGTTGGGGTCACCGCCCATGTAATGGATCAGGTTGGGATAGACCTCCGAGGCACTGTCCAAAAAGCTGACACCGCAATCGGCAAAGTTCTTCAGCACATCAGGCTCGAACAGCATGGCGTAGCTGCCCACGGGCGCGTCGGGCATGCGCTCAGCAATCATCGCCTCGTTATAGCCGAAGCCGTTGGTGCCCCACTGATAAATGATCCCGTGGGCGTTACCCGGATCCACCTCAGCGACGATGGCCATCAGGTCGGGGTCCAGATGCTCCATATTGGGGATCTGGGATTTGTCCAGTTCCGCCAGGAAACCGGCCTGAACCATGCGATCGAAGTAGGGCTGCATGGTGGGCACGATGATGTCGTAACCGGTGGCGCCGGCCAGCACCTTGGCCTCCAGCATCTCATTGCTGTCATAGACATCGTAGTTGGGGGTGATCCCCGTGGCAGCGGCGAAGTCGGCCAACGTGGTCTCACCGATATAGTCAGACCAATTGTAGACATTGACCTCGCCCTCAGCCTGGGCGGGCAGGCTGAACAGGGCAATGGCAGTGGCGGCTACGGCGAGCAGGCGCGGGGAGCGGATCATGGGGCGGCCTCCTGTGGGGCTGCGGGGGGAAATGGACGGAC
>CAZCBM010000270.1:0-4668 GCA_964496805.1 uncultured Rhodospirillales bacterium
ACCAAGCCGTAGGTTAAGGCCGTGGCGCCCCGCCGCCGTGGCGCCCCGCCGCCGTGGCGCTAGCCCCCGTGCTCGCCCCGTCAGGTCCGCCTTAGTCATGTCTTTGCTCCCTCCTGCACCCTTGCGATGCCTAAGCATAGCCCCCGTGGCTGAGGTTGCAAAGCTGCTTTGGCGCTTGAGACCGCCAAGAGGGCCTTGCCGCCCTGGGGGCTTGGGGGGGGCCGGCTTGGGAGGGACGTTGGGGATCAGTCCGCTTTGCCGCGGATCAGCAGGCCCACCCCGAACTTCCGCACCGCAAAGGCCAACCCAGCGAGGGCAAGCCCAATGGCATCGGTAACCAAGCTGCCGGAGATGAAACACAGGGCGGCCGCCAGCAGCATGATCCGCATCCACCAGGGCGCCACCGCGCCCAGGAACCACCCCACCACGCCGGAGGACAGCAGGTAGACGCCAACCGTCGCCGTACACCCAGCCAAGATCACCAGATACCACGTGTCGTTCATGAGGATCGCGGGGGCGAAGAAGAACATGAACGGCACGATATAGGCCGCCAGACCGATCCGGAAGCTGGCCACCGATGTTGCCATGGGGTTGGCCCCGGATATCCCAGCCGCAGCGTAGCTGGCCAACGCCACGGGCGGCGTGATGGCGGACACCACCGCGTAATAGAAGACGAAGAAATGCGCAGTCAGTCGATCAATGCCCATCTCGATCAGCCCGGGCGCCACAACACTGGCCGCCACGGCATAGGCCGCTGTTGTGGGCATGCCCATGCCCAGCAGCATGCTGATCAACATGGCAAAGACCAGCGCGATCAGTTGATTGTTCTCCGCCAGGTCCAACAGCACGTTGCTGAAACGGCCACCGACTCCGGTCAGGCTGATCACGCCCACGATGATGCCCGCACAGGCACAAACGGCGATGATCTGAATGGACATCATGGCACCAGAGCGCAGCGCTTCCAGCACCCGCAGCGGTCCCATGGCATTCTCCCCCAGCCGGGGCTTGCCCACGAATATGTCGGGATGCAGCCAGCTAACCACGATGGCGCTGATCATCGCCAGGGTGCCAGCACGGATGACCGAATAGCCCATAAAGAGCGCGATGATCAGGATAAGGATCGGCAGGAACAGGAATGCCCGCCGCGCCATCGCCCGCAGTTTGGGCAACTCACTGCGGGGGATGCCGCGCATGTTCTCCTTCGCAGCGGTGAAATCCACCATGAAGTAGACGCTGACGAAGTAGAGGACGGCCGGGATGATCGCCGCGATGGCGATGTCCTGATAGGGGATGCCTGTGATCTCTGCCATGATGAAGGCGCCCGCCCCCATGATCGGCGGCATGATCTGCCCGCCCGTGCTGGCCGCGGCCTCCACCGCCCCGGCATCCCGGGGCTTGTAGCCGACCCGCTTCATCAGGGGGATGGTCAGCGAGCCGGTGGCCACCACGTTCCCGGCCGATGTGCCATTGATCATGCCCATCAGACCGCTGGCGAAAATGCCCACCTTGGCCGGTCCCCCAC
The DNA here is from genome assembly GCA_964496805.1 of uncultured Rhodospirillales bacterium. GTDB lineage: Bacteria > Pseudomonadota > Alphaproteobacteria > CAZCBM01 > CAZCBM01 > CAZCBM01. The sequence goes on from CAZCBM010000270.1 coordinate 1,523, forward strand.
GCGCCCAGCCCGCAGCTGCGAACGCGAAGTTGACGAAATAGTCCCCCACCTTGCTGGCCTGCAAAAAGGCCGCAAAGATGATGAACAGGATGATATAGGTCGACGAAACAGCTGTCGTTGGCCCCAGAATGCCTGCGTCAGTATAGAGATTGCTGAAGAAGGTGTTCCAGGGCAGGCCATTGTAATTCAGGATCGTGCCTTGCGGCGCCAGGGGACCGAGGAAGGTGTATGCCAGAAAGACCGCTGTAATGATCACCAAGGCCAAGCCGGCAACACGGCGGGTCATTTCCAGAATCAATGCTGTGCCGGCAATAGCGGCGAAGGAAATACCAATGGGCGCAAAAGACGTGCCCGTGGACTGACGGATGGGTGTGCCGAAAATGGTCACCAGATAAACGCACACGCCAGCGGAGGCGATGATCAGGACGCCGTCCGCACCGCTGATCCGCCGGTCAGCCGTCTTGTGCAGCCAACCCACCACAGTGGCGCCAGCAACGGAGACCAACAGTGGCACGCCGAACAGCCACGTCTCGTTCCACTTGATGCCCTGATCGACGCCATTCCACGGCTTGCCGCCATCAATCTGGATCATGAACCAGACGGCGGTGCCCAGGGCCACCAGGGCGGGAATCGCCAGAGCCGCCGCGACCCAGATGAAGGGATCAGATAGCACCGATCGGGCCTCTGTCCGGAAGGACGTGCCGCTGAACAGGATGAAGCCCAGGCTCAGCGCCCCAGCAATGTGGATCAGGCGGAAGTTCCACGTCTCCAGCGGATAGGCATTGAGGCTGAGAAGATGGAACAGCGAGAAAACGATCCCGAGGCCCGCCAGCGCGTAAATCCAGATCCCGTGGAACCGCCGCTCATTGCCGCTGCGGGGTTCCTCGTCCACGCCATCGGCCAGCGCCGGACCATCCTTATCCCCAAAGACTGAGGCCGTGTGATCCTTGATCAGGGAGGGAGAAGGAGAAGGGGCCACAGAAGGGGCGCTGGTGTCGGCCATGGACTTGGCTGCCTCTAAAATGCGATGAGGGCGCCCCAGACATCCTGTCCGGGCCGCCCTGTCACCTCGTCAAACTGTCTCAAGAGAAACAGTGGGACTTAAAGAAGGGTCCCGCTCAGCGTCAGCCGCCGAGGTTTTCCGGGATGTCAAAGCCCTTCTCTTCGTAGTAGCGCACAGCACCGGGGTGGAAGCGCATGAAGGTATTCTTGTCCCAGTTCTCCGGCAGTGTGGTACGGGCAGCGCGGTGGATGTTCACCATCCGCTCGTTGTTGTCCAAAACCACTTTCATGACGTTGTAGACGAAGTCTTCGTCCAGATCGCAATTGGCGATCGCGAAGTTCCACATGCTGACGGCACGGGCCGGCGCGGTGAGGGTGGTGTAGGTATCCGCCGGGATCTGGAAGTCTGCCACCGGGAAGGCTGCCAAGATCTTGGCCTGCTCTTCTTCGGTGAACTCCACGACGTTGATTTCCGTCTGGACTTCCAACTGGCTGACGGCCGGCACCGGCACACCCGCAGCAAACGCGATCACATCGATCAGGCCATCCTGAAGCTGGCTGCCAAGGTCAGACCACCCGCCATTGCGGCGATCGTATTCGATGCCAAGCTCCGTCATCATGGCCGGGAAGTAGGTATCGGAGGTGGAGCCGGCCGGGCCAAAGCCGATCCGGGCACCGGCCGGGATCTCAGAAATCGACGTGATGCCGCTGGACTTCAGCGTCGTGACACTGAACGGCGTCTGGTACATCGGGAACATGGCGCAGGCGTTGGTCATCTGCAGGCCAGGGGCCAGCGGGCTCTTGCCGTCCAGCGCATCGCGGGCCGGACCCATGGTGGTCATGCCGAACTCAACATCGCCGGTGTGGACCAGGGCCATGTTCTGGCCAGGACCGCCGGTCACCTGTGCGCCGCCGGTCAGGCCAAGCTCTTCGGCCACCAGGTTGGCCCAGCCGGAGCCATAGGCAAAATAGGTGCCGCCCTGGCTGGCGGTGGCAACGGTGAAGCTGGACGGCCAGTTGTCACGGTCGGCGGCTGCGGGGCTCAGGCTCAGGGCCAGAGCCGCGCCGCTGACAAACAGGGTGGCGCGAACGGATACGGTCATGGGACTTCCTCCGGGAAAGATTGATTTTTTGTTTGCGGGGTGGGGGCCTTGGAGCGCCCCCAAAAAAGTGCCTGCCGCCCGCCCGGTTCAAGCCCGTATGGCGTAGCCCGTTGCTGAAGGGCACGCAAGCAGAACTGCCACAAGCTGGCCCTGATGTGATTTTAGCCAAGTTTCTCCGACAACGGGGTCCCACCAGCGACCGCCGCTATCCTGCTCTTCCCTCTTCCCTCCCGGACGCCCCCGCCAGATGCTTTTGCCCTCTCTGCGCTCCCGTCAATCACTGCTTCTTGGCCTCGCCCTGTTGCTGCTGACTGCCGGCTCTCCTGTGCGGGCGCAGCCTGCACTCCCCTGCGCCATGGAGGGCCCGTGCGTTACCGGCCCCGGGACCTATGCTGCCCTGCCGCCGCAGGATTGGGACGGTGAGCAGCCATTGCCCCTGCTGCTGTTCTTCATCGACAACTTCAGTGCCGTTCGCAGTTTCGGCCGCCGGGCTGATGTGCAGGAGACGGTGGATCACGCCCAGGCCCTGATGGTGTTGCCGACACCGGAGGATGGGCTGTGGAATGCCCCCGGCACCCCATGGCCGCAGTGGCGTGACGAGCGGTTTTTCCTGCGCACCGTGGAACAGCACGTGCGCGAGCGATTTTCAGTGCTCCCAGAACGGGTGATCCTGGGCGGTTTCCGCGGCGGGGCAAGCGTGGCCTATGACCTGCTATGCCGCGACGGCGCAAGGGTGGACGGGCTGCTCAGTCTGTCCGGCGGCGTCTGGCACCCTCTGCCGCAGGACTGCCAGCCGGGCCCCTATGAGGTGCTGCACCTGCACGCAGACGGCGACCCCCTGATGCCACTGGCGGGCCGGCCCTATGGACAGGACCATGCCCTGGCAGCGGAGATCGCGATCCGCCTGGCCGGCCTGGACGGCGTCGCCCTGGTCATGCCGGCCGCCACCAACATGGTGTTCTTCGACGTCGCGGACGGCACCCTGCCCGCCCCGGAACTGGCCCGCCGGCTGGAGAGCGAACACGGCATCCAGGTGGGCGC
>CAZCBM010000271.1:0-4644 GCA_964496805.1 uncultured Rhodospirillales bacterium
TTACTGGCCGGTCCAGGGTGGCATCGGCTGTTTGGAGACGAACGCGGCGATGCCCGCCTCGGTATCCCGTGCCATCATATTCTGCGCCATCACCTCCCCGGTGTATGCATAGGCGGCGTCCAAATCCATTTCCGCCTGGCGATAGAACGCCTCCTTGCCCACCTTCAGGGCAACGGGTGCCTTGCCCGCAATGATTTTGGCCATGGACTCGGTGGCTTGGCTCAACGCGTCGCCCGGCACCACGCGATTGACCAGGCCCAGCGCCAGCGCCTTGTCGGCCGGCACGAAATCCCCCAGCAACAGCATCTCCATGGCCGCCTTGCGCGGGACCGCCCGGCTCAGCGCCACCATCGGCGTGGAGCAAAACAGGCCGATATTGATGCCAGAGGTCGCAAAGCGCGCATCCTCAGCCGCCACGGCCAGATCGCAGGAGGCCACCAACTGGCACCCGGCGGCGGTGGCGATGCCCCGCACTTCGGCGATAACCGGTTGCGGCAGCCGAACGATGCTGGTCATCATCCGCGCACACTGGGCAAACAAGGCCTGATAGTATGCGAGACCGCCGTCGGCGTCCTGGCGCCGGGCGGTCATCTCCTTCAGGTCATGGCCAGCGCAGAAATTGGGCCCTTCTGTGCCAAGGATCACCACCTGCACCGTGCGATCGGCGGCGATCTGATCCAGGCTGGTTTGCAGGGCCTCCAGGGTGGCCTCAGACAGGGCATTCAGCTTGCGCGGCCGGCTCAGGGTCAGCCGGGCGATCCCATCGGCCTGAGTGAGAGTGACAGGGGCGAGGTCGGCGACAGCCGGTTGCGACATGGTGAACTTCCTCCAGAGCTTGTTTTGGGGCTATTTCTTTGTGTTAAAGCAGACGGTAGCGGATGGGGTCCATCCCAGTGACCCTATCAGAGGGTCCATCCCAGTGACCCTATCGTGGGGTTGATCCCGGCATCCTCCAGTGGGGTCGGTCCCGGGCGACCCCTCTTCCGTGCCCGGCCCTATCCGTGACCGCCTCTCTCAATGTCCTCTGGTCGGATCGTGGCTGGGTCCAGACCACAGGCTTTTCCCCCTCACGCCACCCAAGAGACACTGCCATGTCCCACCCGGTCCAGCCGCCCGAGCAAGCCCGGTGTCTTTGTGGTGCCGTGGGTATCAGCGTCAGCGGTCCCCTTACACCGCCGGACCTGTGTCACTGCACAGCCTGCCGCCGTCAGGCCGGCCATGGGATGGCCTACACCTCTGCGGCCCCGTCGGACGTGACGATCCGAGGGCAAGAGGCTGTCCGCTGGTATCAGAGCAGCGCCATAGGGCATCGCGGATTTTGTGGCATCTGTGGGTCGGCGGTGTTCTTCCGGTTCGATGGGTCTGAGCGGGTGTTCATGAGTGCCGGCTGCTTTGACCCCGGCGTGCTGGCGCCGTTGCGATCCCATCACTTTGTTGCCGATAAGGCCGACTATTACGAGATCACCGACACCCTGCCGCAATTCGAAGGGGCCCCTCATCCGTGACCTCCGCCGCCGACCCTGCCATCCGTCCCGCCTGGCAACGCTTGCTGCCCAATGGGTTGACCCTGGCCCGGATCATCGCCGTGGTCCCCCTGGCCCTGTTGTTGGCCCTGGGGGGAGAGGATGGCCGGTGGGTGGTATTCTTCGCCTTCTTCTTCGTTGCCTGGTCGGACGGGCTAGATGGTTATCTGGCCCGACGCTGGGCGGTGCAGAGCGATTGGGGTCGCATTCTGGACCCTGTGGCCGACAAGGTGCTGGTCTGCGGGCTGGGGGCGGTGATGGTGGCCACGGGACCGCTAACAGGCTGGGCGCTGGCGGGGTTCCTGCTGATCCTGGTGCGTGAATTGGTGATCGGCGGGCTGCGGGAAGGGTTGGCAGCCCAGGCAAGGACCTTGCCGGTCTCCGCCCTGTCCAAGGTGAAGACGTTGCTGCAACTCCATGCCATCTGGTTTGCGACCCCGTTTGCCGTGTGGCCCAGCGACCATGTGGGCTGGCTGTTGGGCGCGCTCTGGGGCGTGACGGTGGCGGTTACCCTATGGTCGGCAGTGGATTATGTGCTGAGCATGCTGCGACCCGCGCCGCAGCAGGAGGGCTCTGGTTGAGCGCCAGGGCGTTTCCCAAAGCCACTGGCGCTAAAGCAGGGGGCACCGCCAGCCCGCTTCCCCTCCTGGCGACCCTTTGGCCGGCCACCCATTGCGATCATACTCCCTTGGGTGGCCGGGAGGGGGGGCGCGCTGGGCCAGACTGAGCGGAAATTGTCTTAGACGCGCTCTACCGTCACCCAGAGGCCATTCTTGGGCCGCAGGGTGGCCCCGGCCAGGGTTTCCACCGGCACGCTGTGGTCGCGCCGGAAGTGGAATTGGCGCAGCAGCGTTGCCAGGATGGTCGGCCCCTCCACCATGGCGAACGCCGCGCCAGGGCACACCCGCGCGCCAGCAGAAAAGGGCAGATAGGCGGTCTGGGTTGCAGGCTCCAGCCTGTCGGGCAAAATGCGCTGCGGCCGGAACACTTCAGGGTCCTGCCAATAGCGGTAGTGGCGGTGGATGAAGTAGGGGAAGATGCTCACCATGTCCCCGCGCCGCACAAACTTGCCGCGAAGCTTGGTGCCATGGGGCGCCTCCCGCGGAAAGACCGGCAGCGGCGGATACAGGCGCAGCGTTTCCCGCAGCACAGCCCGGACATAGGCCAATTGCGCCACCTGCTTGAACTCCAGCGGGCCGGTGCCGCAGGTGGACAGCACCTCCTGGCGCATCTGCTCCTCGCAGGCGGGGGCTTCGGACAGTAAGTAGATCGTCCAGCAGAGGGTGCTGGCCAAGGTTTCATGGCCGGCCAGGAACAGGGTGCCGACTTGGTTGCCCAGATCAAAGATCTTCATGTCGGGCAGCGTGTCGGTGCCCTCCTCCTCACGGTAGTTGTCGATGATGATGTCCAGCATGTCGCCGGGGCGGTCACCGCTTTCCAGGCGCTTTCGGACCAACCCTTCGGCCGTCGCGCGGATGGCCTCCCCGGCCTGTCCGCCCTTGCCGCTGATCTTGTAGGGGCCCCAGCCGGGCTGCACCATCAGGTCGCTCATCTTCACCAGCCCGGAATGGCGGGAGAAGGTGCGGAAGCTCTGGTAGATCGTGCTGGCAGCGGGGCCATCAATGGGTTCGCTGAACAGGACGCGGAAGATCACATCGGCCGTGACCCGGGTGAAGGCCTCGTCCAGGTCCAACCGTTCGCCGCTGGTGGCCGCTTGGTCCAGGCGCGCGGCCAGATCATCGGCCGCCGCGACCATGGAGGGGAAGGCCCGGCGCACGGCCAACTGGGACAAGGCGGGATCGCACAGCCGCCGCTGCCGCAGCCATGCGCTGCCATTGCTGGCAAACATGCCGTTGCGGATGATGGGCCACAGAAACCGCTGGATGTACCGGCTCTTGGGCCACGCCTCGTCCACCAGGATGCGCTTGACCAGGTCCAGATCGTTGACCACGAAGCCCCGGGAACGCCCCATGGAGCGCTCGGCCAAGTAGTAATAGTATGCCTTCGGGCTCATGGCCGCGATGGCGTTGGTGTTCATCACGTCCAACGCCTTCTGCGGCGTCCAGAAGCTGCGGCTCATGTGCTCCGAGGCCACCGGAATGACCACATCCGGGTCGTCCGGAGAAACCGTGGGCGGCAGCCGCTCCGGGAAGGCCTCGGTCTCGAAGGTTCGGCCCCGGGGGTCCACCGGGCACGTACGGACAGCGGTCATGGCCAGGGGTCCTTTTTGGCGGCGAACCGCTCAAGGCTGTCAAGCAGCGGCAAGGGGGACAGCGCCAACCGCGGGAACGACCACCCGGTGGGAAGCTGGCTGGACATTAGATAGAGCATGTGAAAGCGGAACAGGTCAGCGCGGGTGCGACGATACTCCTCCGGGGTCATCATTTCGCGGGGGCGAATGGTCCGCAGGCGGGGCCAGCGGGCGTCGTCCGGCAGCGGGTTGAGCAGGGCCTGGGGAGAACTGGTGCCGAAGGACAGGGGGTCTTGCTTGGCGTAGAGCTCCGCCCACGGCAGGGTGGGATCGCTCACGCGGCGGGCCAACACCGCGCGATACCAGTGGGCTTTGGGTTGGCAGCCCACCAGCGGATGCAGGGCGCCAGCGGTGAGCAACCGGAGCGGCGGTGCTTTGCCCTGCGCGGGCAAAGGGGCCAGCCGGTCGGCCAGCGCGGTGCCCACCATGGAGCCGAAGGAGTGGCCGAAAACCACGGCTTCCTGAAAGCCCTCTGCCTTCGCCTGGGCCAGCAGATCGCGGGCTTGGGCTTCCATGCGGTCCAGATGGCTTTCGATGCCGGTGGGCACACCATCGCCGAAGCTCTGCGCCCAGGCGAAGGCGTCCATCAAAAACAGCACCCGAAGCTTGCGGTCCTTGCGATGCAGTACCCAAAGGGCGGCGGCCATGAGCGCGGGGGCCACCAGCCATCCCCAGGGCCCCAGCCCCCAGGCGGCCAGCCCAGCAAGCACCATCGATCCCAGCAGGATCAGGCCCAAGATCATGAAGGGGTAAAGCCACGTCTGAAAATAGGTGGGGCATTGGCGCAGATAGACCCGGGGATTGCCGCGGATCAGGCCCTTGACCAACAGGCCCAGACCGCTGGCCAGCCGGCGCCAGGCGGGGCGCTGC
>CAZCBM010000272.1:0-4634 GCA_964496805.1 uncultured Rhodospirillales bacterium
GGCGGATTTCCGGCAGCGCCTATCCACCGAGGAGCAGCGCCTGACCCAGGAGGGAGAGGATGCCGTGGGGGTAGAAGATCTGCCCTTATTGCGGCAGCGGGCGCGGGCCGTGCGCGATCAGGCGGCGGACGAAGTGGCCAAGTTGGCGCCCACCGCCGAGGAGGTCCAGAACCGCCTGACCGATCTGGGGCCGACGCCAGGGGAAGAGGACGACCCGGAACCGGCAGCCATCGCGGACCGTCGCGCCCAATTGCGTGCTCTGCAGGATGAGGTTGCGGGGGCCGTCAACAGCCTGGAGGCGGTGATCAGCCGCGCAGACCGCCTGATTGATGATGCAGGGGAGCGTCGGCGCACCTTTTACTTTGACAGCCTGCTGACCCCCGCGCCCTCCCCACTGAGTGCGGAGACGTGGACAGTGGCGCGCCGGGACCTGGACCGCGTCGTCGATAGAGTCGCCCGCGACTACAGGCGATGGTCGCTCACCACCAGTGCAAAGGGGCAGTTCACCGACCTGTGGATGATCCTGGGGGGAGCCGTGGCCTTGGGATTGGTCTTGTTGTGGCCTGGAACATGGCTCGCCCGGCGGAACTTGTTGCGCTTTGCCGTGGACCGACAGCCAAGCCTGATGGGGCGTTTGGCCCTGGCGGGCTACCGCGTGGTCATGGTCATGCTGTTGGGGGGGCTGGCGTTAGGCGCGCTCTATGGGGCGCTGGTTTGGACCGGCCTCTGGACCCTGCGCATGGAGCCTGTGTGGACTGCGGTCATTGTGGCGATCTTCCTGCGGCGGATCACCGTAACCACGGTGCGCGCGCTGGTGACACCCAACCACCCCCAATGGCGCTTGCTGCCTGTTGACAGCGTTGGGGCCTGGCGACTGGTGATGCTGACCAGCCTGCTGACCCTGCTGATGGCGGCCGACCACGTGGTCCAGGCGCTGCTGACGCAGTATGCTGCCAGCGTGGAACTGAAAGTCGTGGTCCAGGCCGTCCTTCAGGGCACGGCCAGCGTGCTGTTGCTGGTCATGACCTTGGTGGCTGGCAGCCGCGTCACTGTGACGTTGGAGGATGACGCCTCTGAGGCGCAGGCCGCTTCGACACCCACCACCGACGACAGCACAGCCCCGCTCGCGCCCCTGGCCCCTCGTCGCCGTGTGCTGCGGCTGCTGCGCCGTGTGCTGCTGTGGGGGCTACGGTTGTTGCCGCTCACGCTGATCGTCATGGTGCTGTCGGGCTACCTGGCGCTGTCGCTGGAGGTGACGCACTTTGCCTTGGGGGTGTTCGTCCTGGTGGCCGGCTATCTGCTGGTCCGGGGCATGTTCCACTCCGTCTTGTATTTCCTGGCCGCCTTGGCAGCACCGGAGGCACCCTCCAACACCGAGGAGGAGGCGCAGGGTGGCGCGGGCATGACTTGGTTCTGGGTGGGGGTAGTCCTGGATATTGTCCTGCTCACCGGGTTTGTGCCGTTGGCCATGGCCCTCTTGGGTACGCCCTGGGAAACCATTCTTGATGAGATGACCGCTGCATTTTTGGTGGGGCCCAAGATCGGCTCTTTCCAGTTGCCGTTCTCCATCAGCGATATCCTGGTGGGATCCTTGTTGTTGTCTGGCCTGCTGGCGCTGACCCGCATGGTTCAGCGGCTGTTGGAGAAGCGCGTCTTTCCCCGGACCAACTTTGATGTTGGCATAAGAGATAGCTTCCAGACCATCACCGGGTATGTGGGTCTGGCCATCGCCGTGTCCGTCGCGGTGAGCTATGTCGGTGTGGATCTGTCGAACTTGGCCATCATTGCCGGTGCCCTGTCCGTGGGCATCGGCTTTGGGCTTCAGTCCATCGTCAATAATTTCGTCAGCGGTCTCATCCTGCTGTTTGAACGGCCGGTGAAGGTGGGCGACTGGATCGTAGCCGGGGGCAATGAGGGGACCGTGCGCCGCATCAGTGTTCGCTCCACGGAGATCGAGACCTTCGAGCGGGCCACGATCATCATGCCCAATAGCGAATTGATCAGCGGTGCCGTGCAAAACTGGACCCATCGGAACAAGGTCGCCCGTATGACCATTGCCGTTGGTGTCAGCTATGATAGCGATCCCGACGTGGTGCGGCAGATCTTGCTGGACATCGCCCAGGAAAACCGGGAGATCCTTCGCTATCCCGCGCCGTATGTCTACTTTGCGGACTTCGGCGCCAGTTCGCTGGATTTCCAGTTGCGCTGCTATCTTCGGGATGTGGATACCATCCTCAATACGGCCAGCGAGGTCCGATATGCCATTGTGCGGAAGTTCCGGTCGCTGAACATTGAGATCCCCTTCCCGCAGCGATCCATCACCATAACCCACGAGGGCTTAGGGGAGGTGGACCTGCAGCTGCTCAAGAAGTCTGGGGACTGGTCCGCCAGCGGTCGTGCCCCTGCGGGGGAGGCGAATGGTGACTGAGGGGTCATCCTCCCGCCACACATCTGCGTATCTGTTGGGGCACAGGTTTGCTGCAACAACGCCCCCACCCCAATGCAGCAGGCTTGCATGGCGGGCGGTCTCCCGCCAAGGTCTGCCGGTTGTGGGGACCGCGGTCCCTGATCCTGTTGTTCTTGAGAGAGCCTGTTACGGATGTCCCTGATCTTCTACCGCCGTTGGTTGAAGGCACCGCTTCGGGTGGGGGCTGTCTCCCCCAGCGGGGCGCGGTTGGCCCAGATTATCACCAGTGAACTCTCTGCCGACAGCGGCCCCATTGTTGAGTTTGGTCCGGGAACTGGGGTTTTCACCCGCTCCATCCTGGACAAGGGCATCCCACCAGAAGACCTGTACTGCTTGGAACTGGATGGGGCCTTCGTGCGCTCCCTGCGCGCGGCGTTTCCCAAGGTCAACATCCTAAACGAGAGCGCGACGGACATTGCCACCAAGGTGCCAGTGGAGCCTGGCAGCGTTGGGGCCGTGGTCAGTGGCCTGCCGTTGCTGTCCATGGGCAAGGCTGCCCAGACGGCCATTTTGGATGGGGTCTTCAAGATGCTGCGTCCAGACGGGGCCTTCTACCAATTCACTTACGGTTGGAAGGTCCCAGTCCCCACGCAGATGCTGCGTGAACGGGGCATCCAATTCCAGGTCATTGGCCGCACCCTCCGCAATATTCCGCCGGCGCGCGTCTATCGGATGGTCTTGCCGCAGGAAGCAGCGGTTGGCCTGCCCAGAGAGGCTGAAGCCCGGGCGGCTTGATCTCTCTCTTTCGCTCGCCAGGACCCTCTTGGTCCCAGCGGAAGGCGCGACGTCCAGGGTCCCGTTATCGCAAGCATAGGGCAGTCCTCCGTGGACATCTGTGCCAACCTATCTGAGCGATCTTTTGGGGTACCCACCGGCGATCCATGGGTCTGCCTGGAGCGTAGGATCCCGTAGTGGCAACGCCACGGAGGGGATCATTCGAGCGACAACCAAGAAGTTACGGCATGGGCACCGGTACCAAATCGGTGCCCCCTGCTGACGTCGGTGACTGTCCCCAGCCGCCGATAGACCGATGCCGCTATCAATGCCGATCCCCCTGCATCGTCCATGAAAAAAGCCCCGGAGCAAGGCTCTGGGGCTGCTTTTCGTCCTCTACAGCGGTGAAGACACCGATTTGGAATCGGGGACCTTGCCGAAGAGTCCTGGTGGTCGCTCGGATAGTCTCCTCAGGGGCGTTGCCCCCCCTGAGGCCTTCCGCTCTATGGCCCCGGCGCTGTTGATGGCACCGCGTGGCCCGGGTGGATCACTCGAACTCCACCGCCAAGCGGGTGCCTTGCTGGCCCACCAGTTGGCGGATCTTGCCTTCCTGCGCCAAGCGGCTGGTCATCCACGTCAACAGATCCCGCATGGCCTCTGAGGTGGCCGCAGCGATGGCCTCGTCGCCATCCCGGCATTCCCGCCATGCATCATCGGTGACGCTGGCCGTGCCGCCGAAGGCCTCGCCAAGGCGCAGGGCCCCATGGCCGTCGAACACCCGAACACCGGCGGTCATTTCCGCATCGGCCCGGATGTAGCGAGCCTGCCACCGGTAGTAGGGCAGAAGCGTCGGCGTGAAGGTCCGTGCCCGCACCTCAACATAGCCCGTGTACCCACCCGCCTGGACCTGATGCGGCGTCAGCGGGGCCGGTACCGGCTCAAGGGTCTCAAACACCTGGTCCAGCGCCGCATAGGCCGATGTCTCGAACGGCTCGCGGGCCGCCACCGGAATGCGGATCACGCCACAGCCGAAGGTCTCCACCGCATCGATGCGAGCCACCCGGTTGAAACCCACAGCGTCCGTGTAGATGGCCCAGCGTCCCGGCACAGGACGGGGGTCCAGCGTCGGGATTTCGCTGAGAGTCACCTCAGCGGGCACCGCACGGAACGTGCAGGCGGCAGGAAGCAACAGAAGGGCGAGAAGCATCAAGGGGGGCAGGCGGCGCATAGGGCATCCTCCAGGCGCAAACGATCCATTAACCACAGGGGTTACCCGCCGGGATCGATGGGGGTCAATCGCCACGGCTACCCTGCGCCACGAGTGTCAGCACACTGCGACGCGTGGGCCACAGACGCCGCCCATCAGCCGGCTTGAACCGCGCTGGCGGGAACCGGGCGAGGGGGAGGGGGCGTGGCAGGTTGGCCCCGGCGGATGATGATCCGAATCTCCCGC
>CAZCBM010000273.1:0-4599 GCA_964496805.1 uncultured Rhodospirillales bacterium
GGGTGTCGGTTGCTGAGCGGCTTGCACCGCAGGGCGCCGCAGGCGATGCCCGCGCCAGCAACCTGGAGCAGCATCCGGCCCTGGGGTTGGTCTGGCGCCTGCCAGAGGGGGCGCGGCAGGGGCGTGCGGGGGAGCCGGTCGCGGTGTGGCCCGCCGTGGAGGGTTCCCGTCTGGCCCAGTGGATCGCCCTGGAGGAGCCGCTGTGGCAGTGGCAAAGGAGGGAGCGCGGCCTCAGCGTCGTCGCCCGTGATAGCGCGCGGCAGGGTTTGGGTCTGGAACCCCAGGGGCAAGGCCGCCTTGGCTTCTCTGCCGACAGGCTGGTGCGAGCGATCCCGGATGGAAGCGGTTCTGTGCTGATGGTGACGGCGACCGCCCTGGAGCGCCACGATGTTCCCGATCCTGATGTGCGTGACCCAGGGGGCGGCCTAGGGAGTGGTCTTGCCGCCGACCATCCCGCTGCGACCCCCCCCGCACCGTTGCCCATTGCCCGGTGGCAACGCCTGACGCCCCGCCCTGGCGCGGAGCCGGTGGTGGTGGCGGCATTGGGGGGGAACACCCTGGTGCAGTGGGATCCGTCGGCCCGGACCTTCGGGCCTTGGCGAGGTCAGCCGTCAAACCCCATCCAAGACCGGGTCCTGGCGGAGAGCGGCCCGCTGACGGTCCTGCGCGCCGAGGGTCGGCCTGAGATCCGGCTGCGGGTGGAAGCCGTCTCCCCTGATGGTGACGGCGAGTTCCGGCGAACCCCAGCACAGGTTCGGGTTCCTTTGAGTGCTGAGGGTTTCCCCTTTGATCAGGTGCAGGATGTGGAGAGCCACGCCGGCCTGCTGATGGTGGCCACGGATCTGGGCCTATCCGTGTATCAACCCTCCCGCGGGCTGGGGTTGGGTCAGGCTCTGGGGCATCGCATCATCCAGGACGAGCGCCGCCGTGCCCTGCGGATAAGGGATCTCTCCACGCCTTTGGGGACCAGATCCCTGCGGGTGTTGGGGGTTGGTGCCGATGGCCGCACCTTGGCCCATTGCAGCCTTTTTGATGACGAGCAGGGGCTCAGAGCCTGTCCAGACGGAATGGCAGACCAGCCGGCTGATCGCGGTGCGACAGCCCTTTGGCGTTGGAGCCGGGACCGTGAGGGACGCTTGTACGGTGTCTTCCAGACCGATGGCCAGCGAGGCTTGCCGGTGGAGATGGTGTCGGGACCCGGCGGGGGGCTGCGGTTTGCCCATGATCACTTGGCGGATGTTTCCTTGTGTGGGGGCCAAGCGGCCAGCCTGTGGGCCGGCAGCCCCCGTGTCATGCTGCATTCCGCGGGGCGGGGGTTGGGTCTAGATGGCGGAGCGGCTCTGTATGCCCTGGCTGAGGGCAAGCTAGAGCGGTTGATCTGTGTGGAAGATGGGGGCGTGGTCGATGGGGTCCTAACCCTGGCTGGGGACGGGCTGCGGCCGGGCCACTATCTTTTGCGGGAGACTGGTGCTGTGCTGGGCCTCACCGATGAGGGTGTTACCCCCGTCGAGGATGAGGCGCTGGCAGACCTGCTTCGGGACCCGCGGGAAGGGGCGGCGTGGCGCGGGGGACACTGGCGAGCGTTTGCGCCCCAGGGTCAAGACGCCCTGAGGATCGACCTCATTGCCAGTGACGGGCAGTGGCTGGAGATCCCCTTCGTGCAAGGCCGGTTGGCCACCGACGCCAGCCGTTCAGGCCAATTGGTGGTTGAGGGTCGCGGCACGCGGCTGTGGACCAGCACGGCCCTTGGTATGCGCCGGCTTCGGCTGGGGGCAGCGGGTCTGGATGCGGACCCGCTGGAGAGGCCCGTTGTGGGCTATCCCGATGCGGCTTGCCGTCAAGCGGCGGAGCTGACACGCCTCGAGGGTCAACCGATCCTCGCCTGTCCCGGCGCTGTCCCCACCGACCCACCGCGGCTGTGGTCGTTGCCCGGGTTGGAGCCGGTGAACGGGGACCAGAGCCCGTTCACAGACCGGATGCTTGTGCCTGCCAATGACCGCCAACCGTTGGCGGTGAGGCAAGAGGCGCGGAAGGTGGGGCGGCCCGGTCGGCTGCGCTTCCTGCTGGGTCGTGATGCTGCCACCGCCCTTCCCGTGGGTCTCAGCGATGGACGGTTCAGCTTCGATGACATTCAGGCCCTGGCGGCCCTGCCACAGGGGGGCTTGCTGACGGCCACCCGCTCCATGGGCCTATTGCAGAGCACGGGGGAGACGCTGGACCTGGAGGATTTGCGACGCCCCCGCGACCCCACGGTGGCTGATTTTCCGGCGACGACGCTGGCCCTGGACCGTATCCGCCGCACCGGTGAGGCGGTGGCAGAGGACGTGCTCTGCCTGTATGATGGAGAGCGGGCGCTGCTGACCACGCCAACGTTGGACCCCTTGCCCGGTTTCCGGGAGGGATGTTGGGCTGAGACGGGCCAACAAGGGTTGTGGACCTTCCGCCAGCGGGTGGGGCAGGGCGGCGGGCCAGCGTTCGTCATGGAGACGGCGCGCGATGGGCTGATCGTCCCCCGCCGGACCATGATCGATGGCGCCTTCACGGATACCCGCGCCCTCTCCGCCCCCCTGACGGTGGAGCGGGATGGCGAGGACCAGATCCTTGTCCCCACAGCGGCGGGCATCGTCGCGCTGTCCGACCGGGGCGAGCCCCTCTCCCTGACCCGCTATGGCGTCAGTCCCGGCGACCAGCCCCAGGCCCTGGGGCTGATGGGGGAGAGCATCCGCGTGCTGCTGCAGGGGCGGCTGGATGGTCTCGACACGGTCCTGAGCGAGGCGCCTGATCTGCGGGCTGTGCTGCCATCGGATCTGACCTCGCTGCGATTGAGCCCCGCTGGCACCGACGGGCTGCGGGTCCATGGACTCCGGGCCGATGGCGTGTGGCGTCACTGGACACTGGTGGACGGGCAGATCAGCCCGCCCAATAGCCTCGCCTTTGATCCTGTCACCGGACCGGCCGTGCGTCGGGCGGCACTGGATCAACCCAGCCTGCTGAGTGATGCGGCCGCGGCCCTGGTGCGAAGCCCCACCGGTGTTCAGGTCCTGGCCCGCGGCGGGGCCATCCAGGGGTCTTGCGCCCTGGCCATCCCCAATCGCCGGGGCCCCTTGCTCAGTGAAGCGATGGCCGGTCCTTCGCTTTTCCTTTTGTCCGCGCAAGCGCTTTGGGAGGTGTCCTTGGATCAGGCTGCCCTCACCGTCTTGGCCAACCGCTGCGGGGAGGGCCAGCCATGACCTGCCGCAGGGCTCGACGAGCAGGGCTGGCCCTGTGGCTGCTGGTCCTGGTCGGGGCGGCCGTCGCCCCGGCCCACGCCTGGGTTGACCAGATCCCGGCCCCCGCCGCGCCGTCGCCGGGGCCAACCCCTGACGACCCTGCTGCCGCCCGCGCTCAGGACCTTATCCAGAAGGGTGGGGTGGCGCTGGGACAGGAGGGGCCACCGCTTACCCCCACCCTGGGCGAGGCCCTGGGTCAATCGCGTCCGCGCGCCCCACAAGACACGCCGGAGTAATGCCCCCATGGCCGATGCAGAGGCCTTTCCCCCCGACGCCTATCCTGAGTCCTTTCTGCTGACCCCGGATGAGCCCATTGACCTGGCCAAGGCGAGACGCCTGGACGCTGAGGGCTTGGTCACCCTTTTGGGCCGCATCCTCAGCTGCTGGCCGGAGCAGGTCTCCGCGCCGCAACGCCAGCCGCTCAATGACGAGGGCTGCCGCATCCCGGGCCTGTGGACGGCCTTTGATGAGGTGGAGGAGGGAACGCTTTTCAATCCGGACTCCCAGCAACTCTGGCTGAAATTGCTGGGCCCCCTGGAGATCTTTGCCGTGCAGGTGCTGAGCTGGGAAGTCTACGTCGTGCTGTGGCGCCGGGCACGGAGCGGAGCGACCGCGTTGCAGCCCCAGGACCTCACCAGCGCAGAGGTCTTTGAGAGCTTGGTTGGCCGCTATGCTGAGATCGTGGGGGAGGAACCGGCCCTGGCAGCCTTGCTTAGCCCCTTGGTTCACAGCATTGAGGACGAGGACTGAGCCTGGGGGCGCCCTCGCCCCCTGCCTATTGCGCGTTGGGCCAGGGCGGGGTCAGCGCCAACCCCACGCCCCTTCGGCCTTCACCGGAGCGAGCGGATGCCTGTGGTTCCGCGTCGCCGGTGATCTTGAGCGCAAGAGCGCGCGGCCGCATCATCGGCAATAGGGTGAGCGCCGGGGTTTGACGTCAAAGTGCAGGTGGTCCTGGTGGAACCGGTCAGACTCTGGCCCAAGCACCGTGGTAAAGGGACCGCAGGCACCGCGCCATAAAGCTTGGAAGAAGGCTTGTTCCCCACCGCCTGCCGTCCAGGCACTGGGCAGCCCCACGGACTCACCGCCGGTCAGGTGAAGGCGTGAGATATCAATGGCGCGTCCCAGGGCGTGTTGGCTGAGCCGCGCCCCCGGTTGGCGATTGATCCCCCGACAGACATAGCTGGCGGCCACCCTCAGGCCGGTGATCTCCTGCCCCAGATGGGTCCGTGCAGCCGGTTGGGCCGCCTCTGTCAGCCAGCGCCCCAGCGCGGTGGCCGTCTCACAGCGCAGCGTGGCGGGCGGCGAAAGAGTCACGCCCGCCACTTGCTCC
>CAZCBM010000274.1:0-4598 GCA_964496805.1 uncultured Rhodospirillales bacterium
TTCTGGTGCAGGGTCGCCATCGCGGCGGGGAGGAAGCCCCCACGCGCCTGATGGGCTGGGATCAGTCCCCTCTGGCTCCGCTGCTGCCGGTCAGTTCCCAACCCCGCCCGGTCACAGAGGCCTTGCCGCCGCGCCGTGTGATTATCGTGGCGGACATGTCCGGCTCGATGGCGGAGGGCCAGCGCCTGGCCAGGGCCCGCCGCGCTGTCTCCGCAGTTATCACCCAACTGCGCGCCCAGGACCAACTGGAGATCGTGGAGTTCCGCGGCGGTGCCAACCTGGCCCGGCCGCTGGCCTCCACCGCCATGGATGGGCCGGGTAAGGATCGGGCGTGGGGTGTTTTCACCAGCCTGCGTGCAGGCGGTGGCACCAACATTGCCTGCGTGCTGGATTGGCTGTCCGCCGGCCGCAAGCCGGGGTGTCCGCGGTGGGAGGCGGACTTTCGCTTTAATGACTGTTCGGCCATCATCATCACCGATGGGGAATTGGCGGGCAGTGACCGTGGCCAGTTTAACCTGCGCTGCAACACCACGGTGGTGATCGTGTCCAGCCAACGCCAGGCGGAGGCCATTCGCTTTGCCGAGGCTTGTTTTCTGCCCACTGAGGGGGAAAGCACCTGCCGGTTCCAGGCGCTGGCCCCCCGGCGGCGGGAGGTGACCTATGATCCCCGGGTGCAGGTCCCCAACTACAAGGACGGGTTCGATGCGCTGTTCCCGGCGGATTTCATCGCTGTGGATGGGCATGCCGTGACCTATTTCCGCGGCCAGGCAGAACGGGTGGCGCAGGCGCCGGTAACCTTTGACCCGATCCTGGGCTTCCTTGAGGTGGAGGAGGGTAAAACCGGGGTCTTCACAGGCCCCTTAGGGCGCCGATGGGAGACGCCGGTGGCGACCCAGGCCATAACCCAATGGCTCCAACATTTGCTCAGTTGGTCCGATCGCGACAGCCTGCTGCTGCGGGCCGAGCAGAGTGGCCCCGCGTTGGTGGTGCGGGCCATAGATACCTCCAGCCCCACCGACGGCGTTGGTCCGGTGGAGGGCCTGGAAGGGCGGCTCAGCCTGCCGGCGTCGGGGTCCTCTGCTGTGGGGCAGAGCATCGCGCTCAGTTTCCAGGCTTCCGGCGACCAACCGGGGGAATGGGTTGCCCGCCTGCCGCTGACAGACGTGCCCGTGGGTGAGGCGTTCCTCGGCCTCCAGGTGCAACGGCAGGATGCCCGCCTGGTCAGCCAACGGGTGCCCCTGGAGGTGATGGGCGCTGGCCGCTTGGCCAGCGCCGGCGCCACGCGGGAGGCGCAGACCTGGGGCCAAGATCGGGCCTTGCTGCAGCAGATTGCGGACGCCACCGGCGGCACCCTCAACCCTGACGTTGCGACCCTGCGCCAACTCTATCAGACACCGATCCGGGCGCAGCAGGACCTGACCCCGCCCCTGCTGGCGGCTGCCAGCCTGTTCTTCCTTTTGGCCGTTGGGGGGTGGCGATGGGCACGTACCTGATCGGGGACCGTTCTTTGACGGCTCAGGTGGCCCCGTATGTGGCGCTGGAGGCCATGCTGCGCCGGTGGACCAGTATGGTCCTGAGCGCGTTTGACGACCCCTCAGCCGTGGGGCAGGGGCTTCAGCCGGTGCCGGACCAATGGTGCGCGCTGCATTTGGCCGAAGATCTGATGGATCCGGTCCAGCGTCTGCGCGCGCAGCAGGCGTTGGATCGCCTCACCGGACACGCCCAGGCGCGCAGCGTGGGGCAGGATCGGGACCCTGATGGATCGGGCCGGATCCGGGCTGACCGATGGCAAGCGGTGGCGGTGGGTCTGGCCAGTGAACCGGCAGGCGATCGGCTGTTCCGCCGCGTATCGTCGGCGCCCCCGGCTGGCAGCGACGGGCTCACCAGCACCTATTGTGACGTCGGCCAGATCCAGGCGCTGATGATCCGCCAATGGGCTGAGCCCCAATGGACCCATCGGGCGCTGGATGGCCTCTTGAGCCACCTGCGCACCCAACCGGGGATCTTTCTGCACCCGTTTGATCCGCTGACCCTGACCGTGCATCCGGGGGTTTGGGCCGCCCTGTTTGTGACCCTGGCGGCCGTGGACGAAAAAACCGTGTCCACGCTGCACCGAAGAGGCTGGCTGAGGCAGGTGTTGCAGGCCCTGGGGTTGCGCCGACCCGATGTTTTGACAGCACCTGAGCATGGCTCCAGCCCGCTTTTGGCGGGTCTGATCCTGCTGCGGCGGGCCAGCCGCGGGCTGATCCGCCGGGAGGGTTGGGCCAGCTTCTGGGATCAACTGTTGATTGCCGAGTTGCTGTCCCGATGCCCGCTGCCGACGCAGCCCCTGGACGCCACGGCCGCTGCCGTGCTCAAAGGGCTGCCGGTACTGGCCGCCCCGGCCTATGCTGCGCTGGTGGATCGCCTGGAGGCCCGTGCGCCTCAGGGTGGACAGGTGCTGCGGGCGGCCGCCACCACCACCTGGCGGGGGGATATGCCCCCCTGGCTGGTGGATACACCCTATGATCCCCGGACGGCGGATCGCCCCAGCTACCGATAGAGCGTAAGCCCATGTTTCGTGCCGACGGATTGGAGGGCCTGGCCCAGCGCCACGGGCGGACGCTGCAGCGCCTGGCGGAGGTTGAATCGGCGCTGAACGCCAGCCTGTTCCGCATGGATCAAGCCGTTCGCGCGATCATCCTGGCCGCGCTCAGTGGGGAGTCTCTGCTGTTTGTCGGACCGCCTGGGACGGCAAAATCGCTGCTGATCCGTCGCTTCTGTACCCTGATCGGCCTGGATACCGAGAAGGATGTCGTCACCTTTGATGAGAAGGTGGATTACTTCGAGTATCTGTTGACCCCTTTCACCGAACCATCTGAATTATTTGGCTATTTCGACTTGGCAAAACTTCAGGGCGAAGCCCCCGTGCTGGAGCGCCTGGATGATGGCCACATGCAGCATGCCCGGGTGGTTTTCCTGGACGAGGTCTTTAATGCCTCCAGCGCCATTCTGAATTCCATCCTGACCTTCATGAACGAACGGCGGTTCCACGATCGTGGCCGGGTGCTGCCAGTGCCGCTGGAGATGATGTTCGCCGCCTCCAACATGGTACCGCGCAAGGGTGAGTTGCAGGCGCTGTTCGATCGTTTTGTCCTGCGCTGCTGGGTGAACTATGCGGAGCCCACCGCCAGCAATGTCACCGGATTGCTGAAGGCTGGGTGGGAGACGACCTATGGACAGGCTGCGCCCGCGGTGATGGCGCCTGACCTTTTGGGGGACTTGGCAGCGTTGCGGGCAGATGTGGACAGCCTCTCCGGCTCACTGTTGGACACGGGCGACACCGACGCCATGGCAACCTTGTCGGTTCAGATTGCCCGCATCCGTGCGGAGCAATGGTCGGGGTTCAGTGCCCGCCGGATCATGCGTCTGACCCGGGTGATGTTGATGTCCATGCTGTATCGCTTGGCGCGGGATGAAAAGTTGGTGGTGCGCCGCGGGCGAGTGGTGCCGGGACCGCAGGACCACGCCCTGATCCCCCGCTATTTCCTGGATGTGAACCCTGGCGAGGCGATGGCCGAGGAACGGCTGCGCAAGCTGGTGGATGATGTGCCCAGCGGCGGGCGGGGGGCCGCATGACCCAGGCGGCTCGCCCAGCCGGTGCGGCCGCGCCGACGCCTGCGGTGTCCGATGCCCTGCGGACCGTGGGTCCTGGGGTTTGGCAGAGCGATGCGCAGCGCTGGCTGGAGCCTCTGGCCTCCCCCGCGCAGGAGGAAGCATGGGCGCTGATCCAACTGTTGCAGGATCAGCATGTCAGCGTGCCACCGGCGCTGGCAACGGCCTTACAGGTCCTGTTGCGGGACCCCCGGCGGGCCGTGGACCGCAATAGGCCCCCCTCCCCCTTTGACGCACCGGCATTCGCGATCATCGAGCGGCTGACCCAGGGATTGGCCCAAGGCAGCGATGCCGATGATCGGCTGAGCCTGCCGGCCGCCGCAGGATCGGCGCGCCATCTGCCGGCGACGGCCCTGTTTCGCTTTCGCGGCTTTGGGGTTTTCGGGATCCTTCTGCCGGTGCTCAAGCAGGCCCAGACGGGCCTGGGTGGACCCATGCTGATTGCGCCGGAGGGGCATCCGGAGGGTAGCCGGGACCGCTCCGCCTGGCAGGCCTTTGTGGAGGGACTTCATGGCCGGCTGAGCCAGTTGACGGCCCCTCCCCGCGACCGCGCCGGTCAGGCGTTCTGGCGCCAGGCGGCTATGGTGCTGCACGGGCTCTGTCTGACGGTCCGGGCCACGCCGGGGGCGCTGAGCCCGGTGCCAGAGCCCGACTCCCAGATGTTTGCGTTGTTGGATCACTGCCAACCGGATCTGGAGCAGGCCGGCCTGCGGCGATCCCGTCCCAAACCCCGAGCCCTGTTGGACGCGCCGGAGCGGCGCGGTGAGCGACCGCAACAGGGCGGCGTGGCCGATATTCGGATGTCCCGCCGGGTGGAGGACCTGGATTCCGCCCTGATCAGCGAACTGATCCTGCCAGGGACCCTGCGCCAAGATCGGTTGTTGAACAGTGGGTTCCTGGTCAAGCATCGCCCGCCCCCGCGTGATACCGAGCGGGATGTCCTG
>CAZCBM010000275.1:0-4594 GCA_964496805.1 uncultured Rhodospirillales bacterium
GCCGGGATGGCGGTCAGACCGGCCCGCCATCCGGGAGCATGGCGGGACAAGGCCTGGGTCAGGGGCTGGCACACCCCGTGCGCTAAGGCCCGATCCAGCAGGGCCAGCACCCGCGGCACATGCTGGAGATAGACCGGTTTTTCATCCCGCTGCCACAGCCGCACGAAGATGCCCGCCACCTTCATGTGCCGCTGCACGGCTAGGACGGTGAAATCCCGCTCGAACCCCTGGTCCGTGCCCCCCATGGCGGTTTCGTAGCGATCCCGAATGGTGGCCCACAGGGCGGGCGAGATGTCCCGCCGGGCGTCCTCCGCCAAGCTCATCAAATCATAGGCGGGGCTGCCCAGCAGCGCGTCCTGGAAATCCAGCAACCCACATTGGGCCACACCGTCCCGCCCGTCCAGGCGCATCAGGTTATCCACGTGGAAGTCCCGCAGCACCAGCGCGTCCCGCCGCATGGCGGTGGCGGCCGAAAGCTCCGCCAAGGCCTCCAGGATCGCCACCCGCGCCCCGGCCGGCACCGATCCCACCGCCGTTCGCGGCAGATACCAATCGATGAAAAGAGCCGCTTCACGCTCCAGCGCCGCACCATCATAGGCCGGCAGATCAAGCGCCGTCTGTCGTGGATGGCGATGCAGGGCGGCCAGCGTATCCGTCGCCAGCAGATAAAGCGCCTCCTCCTGGGCTGGATCGGTCGCCAGCAGGCGGGTGAAGGTCCGGTCGCCAAAGTCCTCGATCAGGGCAAAACCCTGCCCAGCCTCGGCGGCCTTAATGCGCGGGGCGCTAAGCCCCAAGTCCAGGAGGTGCGTTGCCATGGCCAGGAACGGACCCAGCGGAGCGCTCTCCGGTGGGCTATCCATCAGCATCAAACCCTGGGCGGTGCCGTCCGGTGGCCGGAAATAGCGCCGGGCAGAGGCATCCCCCGGCAGGGGCTGCCAACCGTCCAAAGGCAGCCCATTGTCGGCCAGGAAGGCAGCGCGCTGTTGAAACCGATCCACGGCCTGTGATCTCCCGATGGTGCTAATCCCTGGTGGCACGGGGTCAGAGATACAGCAGCTTCGGCGCCGGCGGAAATGCCAAACGCGGCCGATTGGGAGCGCACACCAGAGGCTCTGAACCCGCGTCCGGTCGCAGTGCCCCAACGGCACGCATCAGAGGCCCCTGGAAAGGGGGCGAGGGTGCCGGGGCTGGTCCATCGCCCCGCCCCGCGCGGACCGTCGCTGCTGGCCACCCGCGCCGGCGACCGTGCATCCAAATCGGCCTTTCTTGACACCGGTTAAGCGTGGTCCGGGGAGGCATGGACTTGATGCGAAATCCCAATCTCCAGCAATAGTCCTCTGATTTAGTGTGCACAAACCCAATTTCTTACCTGCACCAGCGGTACGGTAGCACTTTGGAAAGGGGGTCACCCTAGCGTCTCAAAACGGGTGCAGTGCGCTGTTTCACACAAACCTCGCTGTGTGTGACACAGCCGACACGGCCCCTGCTGTTGATGCTTTCCAGGTGGTCACCGTCATTGCGCTGCCGCCCGGGACGCCTACACTGTCCACCATCTGGGCCCAGAAGATCCAAACCGGCGTCGAGGTCAGACCAAGCGGATCAGGTGTGCTGCCTGAGCCACAGAAGAGAGGACTGGGGGCTGCGCCGAGCCAGTTGCAAAGGAGTTTTTTTGATGCTGCGTACACGCTTGCGTCTGGTGATCGCCCTGGGCGTCGCCGCTCTGTTGTCCGCCCCCGCGGTGGCCGAGGATGATCCCAATGCGGACATCTTCACCAATCCGAGCTCCGGGATCTTTCTGCGCAGCAGCCCTCCCGGTGTGACCAATGCCGCGCTGGAAGAGCCGGGCGATGCCGCTGATCGGTTCCAGCAGGAACGGCAGGCCGCCGCCAGCCGGGGCGCCAGCCAGCCCACGGCCGGCACCAACCGCCACGGCATGACCGACGGCATCCTGATCGATATCTCTGACCGCCGCCTGTATTACTATGAAGGTGGCCTGCTGGTGCGCGACTTCCCGGTGGCCATCCCCCGGGCGGGCGAGCGCATTCACTATGGGCAGACCCGGGTTGTGGGCAAGCGCCGCTGGCCGTCCTGGACCCCCACCCCGAACATGCGTCGCAAGAACCCCTCCCTGCCGCGCACAGTGCGGGGCGGCCCGAACAACCCAATGGGCGCCCGTGCCCTGTACTTGGGATGGCAGTACATTCGCATCCACGGCACCAACAACCCGTCCTCCATCGGGCGCGCCGTGTCCTCCGGTTGCTTCCGGATGCACAATGAGAATGTAACGTGGCTGTATGATCGCGTTGCCACCAACACGCTGGTGAAGGTCCAGCGCTGATCTTTCCCCTTAGGCGGCGTCCCGAGCCGCCACTACCGCTCAAAGAAGCCCCCGGTCCGCTGGTCTGGGGGTTTTTGCTTGGGGGCTTCTTGCCTGGATCGGGCAACAACGGCTCAGCAAACACAACAAGCTGGCGGGTTGGGCAAACTTGGGAGAACACGTCCCCCGAGCCCGTTTCTTCAGCTTGTTGGAAGCGTTTGGTCAGAGCATGTTGAGATCAGTCTAGCCCAGCCCGCTCCCCCTCCCGGCATTACTTTGGCCGGCCACCCATTGCGATCTTTCTCCGGCCGGTGGCACTTTTTCCGCACCCTGCTGGAGCGCAGGACCCCGGAGTGGCAACGCCACGGAGGGGATCATCCCAGCGACCACCAATAAGCTACACCAGGGGCGCCGGTTCCGAATCGGCGCCCCTGGTGTAGGTCAGCAGGCGTCCTCAGCTCGATTTGCTTGGCCCAGCGGGTATGGGCTTACGATTGACCAGGGCAACCCCGGCAGCAGCAACAATCATCCCCATCAGGCCGATCCATCCCAATTGCTCGTCAAACAGCAGCCAGGCAATCAGGGTCGTCATGGGCGGCACCAGATAGAACAGGCTGGCTGTGTTGGTCACGGTGCCCCGCCGGATGATCGCCATCAACAGGAAGATGGCGCCGATGGACAGCACCAGGACCAGCCAAGCCATGGCAAAGACCAACTCCCCAGTCCAGGTGACCTGTTGCGTTTCCGCCGCGAAAGACAAGGGCAACAGCACCAGCAAGGCCGCGATATACTGCACCAGTGCGCCGCCGCGGATGGGTTGTTCCCCGGCAAAGCGCTTCTGATAGAGGGTGCCGATGGTGATGGCGAACAGCGCCACCACGGCCACGCCCACAGCCTCGGCCCGCAGATCAAACCCGGCCACGCCGCTGGCCACCAGCCCCGGCCCCACCACCAGCGCCACCCCCACAAACCCCAGCGCTATCCCCAGCCATTGGGTGAGCCTCAGCCGCTCCCCGAACAGGGGCCCGGCCACCAGCGCTGTCAGCAGCGGTTGACAGCTGACGATCAACGCCGCCACCCCCGCCGGCATCTGCCACGTGATGGCCTGAAACACCCCCCCCAGATAGGCGGCATGAACCAGGACCCCCACGACGGCGCAATGCAGGATCCCTCGGCCGCGGGGTAGCGGGCTCCGCGCCACAGCCACGGCCACGGCCAAAAGCGCGATCACCAGGGCAAACCGCACGGACAGGAAGGTCATGGGCTCGATATACGGTTTGCCCAACCGCGCCCCGATGAACCCGGTGGACCACAGCAGCACAAATAGTACGGGCAGCGCCCGTGGGGGCAGCACCCAGGCGCCCGCCGTCATGAACGGTGGGCTTCGACGAAGGCCATCAAGTAGGGCAAATGATCCAGCACGGTCTGGGGATCCTCAATGAAGTCAACAAGGCAAGCCACCTCGTCTACATCCAGCCGGGCCAGCTTGGCCACCGTCTGCTGGGCCTCCTCGGCTGTCCCGATCAAGACCCCCTGCCCCCAGACCTTGTCCACCTGCTGGGCGTGCAAAGCCTCCATCACCGCCGGTGATAGGCCCCGCTTGGCCCCCTGACGCCCGGGGTTGAGGCCCTTGAGGGCAGAGGATTCGGAGGCGATGCGGCGGATATAGCTCAGATGATCAGCCCGCGCCCGGGCCTGAACCGTCTCGCGATCTGGCCCCAGGAACGTGTGGACCATGCAGGTGACCGTGCCACGGCCAGGATGTCCCGCCTCAGCCCATTTTTGCCGATAGGTGCGGATGGCCGCGGCCATGCCCTCATCCCCCATGTCCACCATTGTGGTCAGCAGGTTAAAGCCATGGGTCCCCGCCGCCTCCACGGTGTCTAAGGAGCGGGCGGCCGCCAGCCACAGGGGCGGGGCTGGGTGCTGCACCGGGGTGGGATAGGCGCGCACCTCCACGCGACGGCCATCCCCGCTGACCCGGGAGACTGTTCCTCCGGCCCACAAATGGGGGACTTGGGTGACCATCCCCAGGAACTTGGTCTTGCGATCCCAGTAGACGTCGGGGCGGGTGACGAAGTCATCCGGCACCCAGCCATTGGCGAAGCCCAGGTCCACCCGGCCGCCGGACAGGTTGTCCACCACCGACCAAGCCTCCACCACGCTCAAGGGATCGTGCAGCGCCATCACCACCGATCCCGCCGCCAAGCGGATGCGTGTGGTCTCCCGCGCCAAGCCGGCTGCCAGCACCGCAGGCGCCGGGTGCAGCGCGCCATA
>CAZCBM010000276.1:0-1570 GCA_964496805.1 uncultured Rhodospirillales bacterium
TCGGCTGGTGTTCGTCGCGGTGGCTGGGGTCGTCGTGAGCGCAGCGGCAGTCCAGCTGACCGTGCCCTTGGCCACCCAGACGCTGCTGCTGGCGGCGTTGGTGGCGATTTTGGGGGTGCCCCACGGTGCGTTGGATGCCCATGTGGCGCGGGCGCGTCTGGGGGTGACCGGTCCGGGCCGGATGGCAGCCTACCTGGCGGGCTATGTGGTCCTGGCTGCTGCCGTTGTGGGCCTCTGGTTGCTGGCTCCATTGATGACTCTGGGGGCTTTTCTCGCGATCTCCGCATGGCACTTCAGCCATGATTGGATGGGGGAAGTGAAAGCGGTTGGGCGCCTGGGCTTCGGTCTGGCCGTGGTGTGTCTACCAACCTTGGTGTTCTCAGCGGAGGTGGCGGACATTTTCGCCAGACTGCTGCCGGGTGTGGCTGCGACGGATATCGGGCTGCTGGTGGGCGGGATGCAGGCACTGGCCTATCCTGCAATGATGATGACGGTGTTTGGCGTGGCGTTGGCCGACCGCGGCGCCCTGGCGCTGGAGGCTTTGGCAGTGATGGCCATGGCGCTTTTGCTCCCGCCGCTGGTCTACTTTGCGCTGTACTTCTGCGGGCTGCATAGCCCGCGGCATCTGTTGGAAACCGCCCACCAGCTGGGCGCAGGGACAGGTCGTCGGCTGGCTCTGATGGCGGCTCCAGCGACGCTATTGACCCTCGGCGGGGCCATGGCCGTCCTGATGGTCGGGACCCCGGCCAGCCTCACCGACACGACCCTCATGGTGGTGTTCATCGGTCTGGCCGCCTTGACCGTGCCGCACATGCTAACGGTAGCTTTGGCCCATCGAGCAGGGGCGTAGCCCCTTGAGATGCCGCTGCCCGGTGGACAGAATCTGGCGGCTTGTTGAGCGACGTGCGTTGCACTTGGCTCAGGGTCGCAGGGGTCCGATCTTTGGCTCTTGGAGCCCCTTGCGTTGCAAAAGACCCACCACCGGCCTGCTCCCGCTCGCGGCCACCCGCGGGAGGATCATTGAATGGGTGGCTGGGTGGGGGCGCGGGCTGGGCCAGACGGATCGGACAATGCTTTAAGGGACAGGGCAGCGGCATGGTCAGTGTCCGACTGACCCGGCGAGTGCGCTGGTGAGCTGGCTCACCGGCGCCCGGTCCAAGGTCTCGACGCGCTGCCAAAGGTCGGTTGCGCGCTCGGCACCCAGCAGAGACGCGGCCTTGGATTGAAGGCGCGTGGTGAGGGTGGCCACGGGCAGTGGATCGGCGAGGTCGTGCGTGAACGGGCGCCGCGACCCATCGCGCAGCAGCGCCGCACCAGCGGTGGCGGTGTCGGAGAGATCCGGATCGCCCGTCACGGTGACCCGTTGGGCCAGGGTGGCCAGGGCCTGATCCTGGGCCAGGGCATCGGTCCAGGTGCCCTCGGCCGCGGTGTTGATCCCGCTCAGGACCATGCCGGCGGTCCAGGTGTAGCTGAACTTCGCTTCCAGGCCGGTACGCGGCCGTTTGAGGTCGCACACCCGCAGCCACCGCGGGTTGGTGCGGATCTCCACACCCGCCACCTGATCGGCGGT
>CAZCBM010000276.1:1580-4593 GCA_964496805.1 uncultured Rhodospirillales bacterium
AACGCCCCCAGACCCTCGATCATGGCATGGAGCCCGTGGCAACAGGCGTGAAGCTTGTAGAGGTTGTCGTCAAACAGGAACCGGCCCGGCGGCGGCTCAGCCCAGGCGGAGGCCGGATCGGGCTCGGGCGTGTGGGTGGGGATGAACCCCTGCGGCCCCTCCAGCCCATCATCACAACTGGTGAAGCCGCGGGCGGCCAGTTGCGCCGCCTCGACCCCGTTGCTGGCGGCGATGCCAGCGTTATAGGGCTTGCCCATGGTGCCGAACTGGCTCTTGAGCCCGCTGGCCCGGGTGGACACCAAGTTGAGCCCCTGGGCCATCTGGCTACGGTCAAGCCCCAGCAGCAGACCAGCAGCGACGGTGGCGCCAAACGCCCCGGCGGTGGCAGTCTGGTGGAAGCCCTCCAGATAGTGCCGACGGCCCAGGCTGACGCCGATCCGGCAGGCCGCTTCCGCACCCAGGGCAAAACTGTGGAGGACTTGGGCCGCGGGGGCCTCCACCGCCTCGGCCACCGCCAAGGCTGCCGGCAAGATCGCCACCGACAGATGGCCGACATGGGCAAAGTGGGTATCGTCATAATCGATGGCGTGGGCGATGGTTCCGTTGACCAGCGCGGCCGCCCGCGCCGGGGCACGCCCGCCACCCACCAGTTGCGCCTCGCCATGGCCACCCTCGGCCAGGATCTGGTCGCGGATGATCCGGCTCAGCGGCTGATCGGCCCCGGCGATCGCCACCACCATCCAATCGTACAGCGACAACCGCGCCAGATCGCGGCTGCGGGGGCTCACCTGATCCGGGGTCAGCGCGGCCAGCGCCAACACATGCACCAGAACACCGCCTCTGCCCGGTCCGGCCCTGCCCGGTCCGGCGCTCACGACGCAGGACCGTAGGATTTCGGCAGGCCCAGCACCTGCTCGGCCAGGTACGACAGCACCAGGTTGGTGGAGATCGGTGCGACTTGGTAGAGCCGCGTCTCCCGCCACTTGCGCTCCACATCATACTCCGTGGCAAAGCCGAAGCCGCCATGGGTCTGCAGACAGGCCTCACCGGCGGCCCAACTGGCCTCGGCTGCCAGCATTTTTGCCGTATTGGCCTGCACCCCGGGGTTCTCGCCGCCGTCGAACATCGCGGCTGCTTTGTAGACCAAGCCTTCGGCGGCCAAGGTCTAGGCGTAGGCGCGGGCCGGCGGGAACTGGACGCCCTGATTGCGGCCCACCAACGCACCAAACAGTGTACGCTCTTTGGCGTAGGCCGCCCCCTTGTCCAGGAACCACTTGGCATCCCCGATGCACTCAGCCGCGATCAAGATCCGCTCGGCATTCATTCCAGATAGGATGTAGCGGAAGCCCTTGCCCTCTTCGCCCACCAGGGCATCGGCGGGGATCCGCACATCGTCGAAAAACACCTCAGTGGTGGCATGGTTGATCATGGTCTTGATCGGGCGAATGGTGACGCCCTTGCCCACCAACTCCCTGAGATCCAGCAGAAACACCGAAAGCCCCTCAGTGCGCTTGGTGATCTCTTCCTTGGGCGTCGTGCGGGCCAACAGCACCATCAGGTCGGAATACTCCGCCTGGCTGGTCCAAATCTTCTGGCCGTTGATCACCCAGGCATCCCCGTCGCGGCGCGCGGTGGTTTTGAGCGCCAGGGTATCGGTGCCGCTGGTGGGCTCCGTGACGCCGAACGCCTGAAGCCGCAGGCTGCCATCGGCCACCTTGGGCAGGAAGTGCTGCTTCTGGGCCTCGCTGCCATGCCGCAGCACGGTGCCCATCGTATACATCTGGGCGTGGCAAGCGGCGGCATTGCACCCGGCATGATGGATGGCCTCCAGGATCACGCAGCCGGCGGTGAGATCCAGGCCGGCACCGCCATACGCCTCTGGGATCATCGCCCCCAGATATCCAGCCTCGGTCAGGGCCCGGACAAAATCCTCAGGATAGGCGCGCCGCTCATCCAGATCCTGCCAATAGGACCCTGGGAAATCCTCACAAATACGGGCGACATTGTCGCGAATATCCTGATAGGCGGCAGCGGAATCAAAGGGGCTCATGGTGTCTCAGCTCTCAGGACAAGGCAGGGCGGGGATCCCGATAAATTGGTGCTGCCGAAGCGAAGCCAGAAGACTGCAGATCCTCTGACCGGTATCGCCCGCGTCTATAGGTCCTGGGGTTAGAGCATTTTCCGATCAGTCTGGCCCAGCCCCCTCCCCGTATCGACCGGCAACTGTGGCGACGTGACCCCGTAGGCGCGCTTGAACGCCCGCAAGAAGGTCTACGGGTTCACAAATCCCACCACGGTTCCGACCTCCACCATGGGCAGGATACACCCGGTCGGTTGCATCCGCGCCCGCCGCAGGCGCGAACGGCCATAGTGGCGGGCCGGAGTGGGACCGCCAAGCCCTGTTGGACGGATTCAGGAAACAAGGGGCTTGCGCCCAGGGTCACGGTTGCGTAATTGACGATCTTGGTCGGGGCCATAGCTCAGCTGGGAGAGCGCTACAACGGCATTGTAGAGGTCAGCGGTTCGATCTCGCTTGGCTCCACCAACGAAATCAAGGACTTAGGCAGGCCAGCTCTGGGGCATCAAACTGACCGGGGGTACCATGGGGGAACCGGAGGGCAGCTGGCGTGGCAAGCCCTTCGCTCACCGGCAAGGGTTTAGGGGTTTGCTCGTGCGTACCATCGGAAAGGCCCCTCCCCCGCCAGCACCGGTACGGCCACCACCCTGCTGGCGATAGTGACCCGACATCGCCAGATAGGCTTCGGCCGGTTAGCTTATATTCAGTTTCTAAAATATCAGAAATAGCGATCAAACTTGGTTGCCAATACACCAATACCGGAACAAGCCAGGGGACCCCCCTTTACCGTGGATCCAGACTTCTCGGCCGCCCTTGCCCACGGAATGCCGGCAGCGGCGGGCGTGGCGCTGGGGGGTGGATCGTCTGGTGATGCTGCTCACCGGGGCGAGCCGGATCACCGACATTGTCTGGGCGCCCGTTGAGGGCGGGCGCGAC
>CAZCBM010000277.1:0-4548 GCA_964496805.1 uncultured Rhodospirillales bacterium
GGTGGCATGAGGGCCAGCCGTCTCAGGGATCAGGGCCGGCGCGTGCGCCGGTTCTGCCCTGCTGCCGCCCTGTTGGCAGGCCCTCACTGACTCGGCTCTCCCTGGCTCCCCCCACTGCTAGGCCTCCCATGTCGCTTCGTTGTCACCCGCACCCCGGCGCCCGGAAGGGGCGAGGGCACTGGCTGCCCCTGCCAGTGCTGGCGATGACTTGCTTGCTGATGATGCCTGCCGCTGCCACCGCCCAAGGGGCGGCGACCCAACCAGGCCAGGGGGCAGCGCCCCAACCAGGCCAGGGGGCGGCGACCCACTCGGCGACAGTGGCCGCGTCGGCCTCTTGGTCCGCGCCTGATCATCGGGCATTCGATGAGGTCCTGGCCACGTTGATCCTACCTGCCGACGCCGGCTCTGCACCGTCGCCCCTTACCGTGGATCAACGTCAGGCCATGGCGCACTACATCGAGACACAGGGGCGCCTGGACCCCCACACGCTGCCACCAGAGGAGGCACGGGCGTTGCTGATCAACCTGCACAACGCCGCCAGCCTGTGGCACCTGGATCAGGGGCAGCCGGTGGGGCCGGTGGTGTTTGCCAACCGTCGCGCCCAGCGGGAAGACTTGCTCCACGCCTTGGCGGCGCTGGGTCAGCCCCTGGACCTCTATCTGCTCTATACCGGCCCTGACCCGCAGGGCGCCCCCTTGCCCCCCATTGCCCTCTTGCCTGGATTGACCGACGCGCTGGGGGCGGAGGCAGCGTGGCTGCGCCTCGCCCAAGAGGGCACCATCACCCTGGATGATGCCGGGGTGGTTTCCCTGCCACCATCCCTCTCCCCCCTCTACACCCACTGGGGCCTGGGCACGAGGGCGATCATTACTCATCTGATCGCCCATGGGGACCTGAACCTGACCCTGGACTTGGCCGCGTTTGCTGAGCGGGTGCGCTTCGCGCCGCTGCCCCCTTGACCCCGTGGCCGCACGGCTTCCATAAGGGTTGCAGTTTTAACCCACCCAAGGGGCCGCCATGGCCTGGGATCCGGAGCAGTACCAGCTGTTCGCTGACATCCGCAAACGCCCTGGCCTGGACCTGCTGGCCCGCCTGCCAGCGATCACGCCCAAGCGCATCTATGACCTGGGCTGTGGCACCGGGGAGCTGACGCGTCGATTGGCCGAGCACTATCCAGGCGCCCGCGTCACCGGCATCGACAATGCGCCGCCGATGTTGGCCCAAGCCCGCGACAACGAGCCAGAGGCAACGGCCGATCGCCTGCATTGGAGCCATGGCGATATTGCCGATTGGCGCCCGGACAAGCGCGGGCAACTGATCTTCTCCAACGCCGCCCTGCATTGGGTGAGCGACCATGAAACGCTGATCCCGCGGCTGCTGAGCCTTGTAAAGCCAGGGGGCCTTCTCGCGTTTCAGGTGCCCAACAATTACAGCTCGGCCGCCTATGGCATCGTCCGGGAAGCCGTGGCAGAGATGGAGCAGGCTGAGGAATTGCTCTCCGTCGTGCCACCCACCCGCGTCATGGCCCCAGCCGCCTATCATCGTCTGCTGGCGGACCGGGCCGATTATCTGGATGTGTGGGAGACAGAATATCTCCAGCCCCTCTCCGGGGAGGATCCCGTTCTGGATTGGCTGAAGGGGTCCACCCTGGTGCCCGTCCGGGAAATCCTGGAGAAGGATCAATGGGAAGGCCTGAAAAAGCGGCTGCGTTGGGCGCTGGATCAGGCCTATCCTCGCGAGGTTGATGGCACCGTGCTATTCCCGTTCAAACGCATCTTTGTGATTGCGCGACGACGACCCAAGAGCGCCTGATCCAGGCCGCCACTGCGGCCCTCGGCGCTCTCCCCCCGCCTGTTATCTGCCCTCGCTGTCCCGCCGCCCTGCCTGAGACCCTGCCGTCATGACCGCCCATCGATTCCGCGCCGCCGCCGAACTGGTATCCGAGGCGCTGCCCTTCATGCGCCGCTACGCTGGCAGTGCCATTGTCGTAAAGTTCGGTGGGGCAGCCATGGGCACGCCGGAACTGACCCGTCTGTTTGCCCGCGATGTGGCGCTGCTCAAGCAGATTGGGGTTCACCCCATCGTGGTCCACGGCGGCGGGCCGCAGATCGGCCGGATGCTGGAGCGTCTTGCCATCCCCACGGAATTCCGCGACGGCCTCCGGGTCACCGACCGGGCCACCGTGGAAGTGGTGGAGATGGTGCTGTGCGGTTCCATCAACAAGCAACTGGCCGCTGACATCACGCGGGAGGGGGTCAAGGCCGTGGGTCTTTCCGGCAAGGATGGCGGCCTGATCCGGGTGCGCCAGCGGGACCCGGCCCTGGGCTTTGTGGGGGAGCCGGAGCGCGTTGCCTCCGACCTGATCTGGGATGTGGTCAACGCCGGTATGGTGCCGGTCATCGCCCCTGTGGGCATGGACGCCGACGGCCAGACCTATAACATCAACGCTGACACCGCCGCCGGCGCCATCGCCGGCGCCGTGCGCGCGCGGCGCCTGCTGATGCTCGCCGACGTGCCCGGCGTCCTGGACCGGACCGGCGACCTGGTGCCGGCCCTGGGGCTGGATGACATTCCCGGCCTGATCGCCGATGGCACCATCGCCGGCGGCATGATCCCCAAAGTCCGCACCTGCGTTGATGCCGTGCAGGCGGGGGTCAACGCCTCTGTCATCCTGGATGGTCGAGAACCCCATGCGATCCTGGTGGAGATGTTCACCCAAGGCGGTGTGGGCACCCTCATCCGCCGGGAGTTGGGCGACGCCCTGGGCAACGCGCCGGGGTTGACAAAGGCCGCGGCCGCTTCCCCCGACACCGGGGCCTAAGCGCGTTTCATGCCTGCCTCGTTGAGCGCCATAGTGTGGATGTTGGGCGCGCTGGCCTCCTTTTCTACGCTGGCGGTCTGTGTGCGGGAGGCGACGACGGCGGGCGTCCACCCGTTTCAGATCCTGGTGATTCGGTGCGCTTTCGGGGCCCTGATGGTGCCGCTGGTCGTCCGGCTGGTGGATGGACACTTCGCCCGCATCCGCACGCGCCAACCGGGGCTTCAGGTCCTGCGCAACATTGCCCATTTCGGTGGCCAATATGGGTGGATCACCGGCATCTCCGCCCTGCCGCTGGCCATGGTGTTTTCCATTGAATTCACCGTGCCCCTGTGGGCCGCAGGATTGGCGGTGCTGTTTCTGGGGGAGCGGCTGAGCCGTCGGCGCGTTCTGGTGATGGTCATGGGCTTTGTTGGGATCCTGATCATCACCCAACCCTGGCAGGATGGGGCGCTGAGCCCCGCCGTATTGGCCATGCTGGGGTGCGCGTTGGGCTTCGCCACCGCCAACATTTGCACCAAGGGGCTGACCCGCACCGATGGGCCCTTTGCGGTGCTGTTTTGGATGTCCCTCCTCCAATTGATCTTCAGCGCCGTGCCGGCCTGGATCGTCTGGTCACCCATTCCCCTGGCCCAGACGTGGCTGGTCTTGGGCGCCCTCAGCGTCTGCGCCCTCAGTGCCCATTTCTGCCTGACCATGGCCTTGTCCAAGGCGGATGCCACGCTGATCATGCCCTTGGATTTCCTACGGCTACCGGTGATCGCTGTGGTCGCTTACCTGCTGTATCAAGAAACCCCCAGCGAGACCTTGGCGCTGGGGGCGATCTTGATCCTGAGCGGGGTGAGCCTCACCGTCTATGGTGAAAGCCGCCGGTCCGCCGCACAGATGGGCGATCCGCAACTGGATACCGGCCGGCGGCGCTGGCGGTCCCACGCCGCGTCGCGCAGCACAAAGGCCTCCACAGAAAACGCGGCTGATCCAGAAATCAAAAGGCCTTGAAGGTGATAATGGTGGATGTATCCACTATCCCCTCCAGCACCTGTATTTTATTAACCACGAAATGCCCTATGTCTTGATCCTTGGGGATGTAGCATTTGGCCATCAGATCATAGGCGCCAGAGACAGAATACACCTCTGCCGCCAATTCTTGATCGATCAATTCCCCGGCCACATCATAGGCCCGACCCAATTGGCATTTCACATTCACAAAAATCACATGCATGGGATGGACTCCTTAACACAGGCACCAGACTATCGGCGGGCACTGATGCTGATCGGTATCAAGCCGGCGGCTGATCACTTGGCATTCTTCTTGGAGGCGCTGGCGCGCTGGGAGAAGTCGGTTTCCCCCCCGGCGGCCAGGATACTGGCCTGGTCGATCCAGCCATCCCGCTCGATCCGGCCCTTGAAGGCCACATAGCTGTTCACCCAATCAACATGATCCTGGGTGAAGGCCGCCACCTGCGCGAAGCGAGTGATGCCCACCTCGTTCAGTTGCGTTTCGATCTTCGGGCCAACGCCCTTAATCTTCTTCAGGTCGTCCTTGGGTTTAGCCGCCTCTTCAGCCCCCAGAATCGCCCCTACCTCCGGTGGTCGGGCCCCCACATCAATGCTGGCAACCCGGGCGGCAACTTCGACGCTATCGCTCTCCCGCACAGCGGCCTGACCGCTGACAGGGGCGGGGTCTGGACTGTGCGCCACGACCGCTGGAGGGGTTTCAGTGGCTTCAG
>CAZCBM010000278.1:0-4544 GCA_964496805.1 uncultured Rhodospirillales bacterium
CCCGCAACGGTGTCATCGATCCCATCGACCTGGTGGCCTACCAGGCCCACGGCGGCCTTGCGGGGCTTAAGGCAGCGTTGGCGA
Source organism: uncultured Rhodospirillales bacterium (assembly GCA_964496805.1). Lineage (GTDB taxonomy): Bacteria > Pseudomonadota > Alphaproteobacteria > CAZCBM01 > CAZCBM01 > CAZCBM01. The sequence continues at coordinate 85 of CAZCBM010000278.1, forward strand.
TGACGCCGCAGCAGATTGTGGATGCCGTCAAGGACAGCGGCCTGCGCGGCCGCGGGGGCGCAGGCTTCCCCACCGGCATCAAGTGGCAGACCGTCCTGGATCAACCGCCAGGGGCCAAATATGTCGCCTGCAATGCCGATGAGGGCGACAGTGGCACCTTCGCCGACCGCATGGTCATGGAAGGTGACCCCTGCCAGCTGATTGAAGGGATGGTGATCGCCGGCCTCGCCACCGGTGCGGAGACCGGCTACGTCTACATCCGCTCCGAGTACCCCACGGCCATCGCCATCATGAAGGAGGCGGCCGCCGCCCTCACCGCCGCTGGCTGGTTGGGCACAGATATCGCTGGCTCCGGCCGGGCTTTTCATCTGCATATCCGCACCGGCGCCGGCGCCTACATCTGCGGCGAAGAGAGCAGCATGTTGGAAAGCCTGGAAGGCAAGCGCGGGCAGGTGCGAGCGAAGCCGCCAATTCCTGCCATCCAGGGCCTGTTTGGCCGGCCAACGGTGGTCAACAATGTGCTGACCCTGGCCACCGTGCCGGTGATCCTGGCCAAGGGGGCAGCCTATTACAGGGACTTCGGTGTTGGTCGGTCCCGCGGCACCAATGCCTTTCAACTGGCGGGCAATGTCCGGCAGGGCGGCTTGGTGGAGAAGGCCTTTGGCGTCAGCGTTCGCACGCTGGTGGAGGCGTTTGGCGGCGGCACCTTGTCGGGGCGGCCCGTCAAGGCCATCCAGCTTGGCGGCCCGCTGGGCGCCTATATTCGTGCCGACCAGATGGACCTGCCTATGGACTATGAGGTCTTGGCGGAGAACCAGGCCATGCTGGGCCATGGCGGGCTGGTGATCCATGATGATACCGCAGACTTGGCCCGGCTCGCCCGGTTCGCCATGGCCTTCTGTGCCATTGAGAGTTGCGGGAAGTGCACCCCCTGCCGCATCGGCGCCGTGCGCGGTACGGAGGTGCTGGACCGTATCATCGCCGGCCAGGATGTTGCCCAGAATCTGGGCCTGCTGGAAGACCTGTGTGAGGTGATGACGGATGGGTCGCTCTGCGCCATGGGGGGCCTGACCCCCATGCCCGTGCGGTCAGCCGTGCGCCTGTTCCCTGAAGATTTCGCCCCAGACGGCCGCACCGCCCCTGCCGAAGCAGCCGAGTGAGGAGGAGCCCCCTGCCATGACCCATCGCACCCAGCTTCTGACCGAGACAGACTATGGCACGCCTCAGGTGGAGGACCCTGCGGCCGCACCAGTGACGCTGACCATCGACGGCCAGTCGGTGACTGTTCCGGCCGGAACCAGCATCATGCGGGCGGCCATGGAAAGCGGCGTCGCGATCCCCAAACTGTGCGCCACCGACAGCCTCAACAGCTTTGGCAGCTGCCGGCTGTGCCTGGTGGAAATCGAGGGCAAGCGTGGCACCCCCGCCAGTTGCACCACCCCTGTGGCTCCCGACATGGTTGTCCGGACGGAGACCCCACGGCTGGAGCGCCTGCGCAAAGGGGTCATGGAGTTGTATATCTCCGATCACCCGCTGGACTGCCTGACCTGCGGGGCCAATGGCAATTGCGAGTTGCAGGACATGGCCGGGGTCACGGGCCTGCGGGAAGTTCGCTATGGTTATGAGGGAGCCAATCACACCTTTGCCCACGGTCCGCAGCCGGGGGAGGCCAATCCCCTGTGGGCGGACAAGGACCTGTCGAACCCTTACTTTGCTTATGAGCCCTCCAAATGCATCGTCTGCTCGCGCTGTGTGCGCGCCTGCGAAGAGGTCCAGGGCACCCATGCGCTGACCATTGAGGGCCGTGGCTTTGACAGCCGGGTCTCCGTTGGCTTGGACTTTGATTTCCTGGGCAGCGACTGCGTTTCCTGCGGTGCCTGCGTCCAAGCCTGTCCCACGGCCACCTTGATGGAAAAGTCCGTCCTGGACCACGGCCAGCCCACCCGTGCTGTGCTCACCACCTGCGCCTATTGCGGGGTTGGGTGCAGCTTCAAGGCCGAGATGAAGGGGGATGAGGTGGTGCGCATGGTGCCGTGGAAGGACGGCGGCGCCAACGAGGGGCATTCCTGCGTCAAGGGTCGCTTCGCCTGGGGCTACGCCACCCATGCTGATCGGGTGCTGAGCCCGCTGGTGCGGGACAGCATCGACCAGGACTGGCGGGAGGTGAGTTGGGAAGAGGCCATTGGCTTCGCGGCCGACCGCCTGAGGGCCATCCAGGCCGAGCATGGGCGCAACGCCGTTGGTGCCGTGACCTCCTCGCGCTGCACCAATGAGGAGGTCTATGTCGTCCAGAAGCTGGTGCGCACGGCCTTCGCCAACAACAATGTCGATACCTGCGCCCGGGTCTGCCACAGCCCCACCGGCTATGGCCTGAAACAGACCTTTGGCACCTCCGCTGGAACCCAGGACTTCAAGTCCGTGGAGCAGTCCGATGTCATCCTGGTGATCGGCGCCAACCCCACCGACGGGCATCCGGTCTTTGCCAGCCGCATGAAGCGGCGCCTGCGTCAGGGGGCGAAACTGATCGTCGCGGATCCCCGCCGCATCGATCTGGTGGAAAGCCCCCACATCCGGGCGCAGCACCACCTGCAACTGCGACCGGGCACCAACGTGGCGGTGATGAACGCCCTGTCCCATGTGATTGTCACCGAGGGGCTGGTGGACGAGGCCTTTGTGGCAGAGCGCTGTGAGAAGGCCAGCTTCTCCCGCTGGCGCCGCTTCATCGCTGACCCCCGCCACGCGCCGGAACAGGTGGCGGACATCACCGGGGTTCCCGCAGCGGATCTAAGGGCCGCCGCCCGCCTGTTCGCCACCGGCGGCAACGGGGCCATCTACTACGGCCTGGGCGTTACCGAGCACAGCCAGGGCACCACCATGGTGATGGCCATGGCCAATCTGGCCATGGCCACCGGGAACATCGGCCGGCGCGGCGTGGGCGTGAACCCCCTTCGCGGGCAGAACAATGTCCAGGGCAGTTGCGACATGGGCAGCTTCCCGCACGAATTCAGCGGCTACCGCCATGTCAGCGATGGGGCGGCCCGCAGTCAGTTGGAGGCCGCCTGGGGGGTGAGCCTGGACGATCAACCGGGCCTGCGTATCCCCAACATGTTCCATGCTGCGCTGGAGGGCACCTTCCGGGGCATCTACATCCAAGGGGAGGATCTGGCCCAGTCGGACCCAAACACGGCCCATGTCACTGCCGCCCTCACTGCCATGGACTGCGTCATCGTTCAGGACCTGTTCCTGAATGAGACCTCCCGCTACGCCCATGTGTTCCTGCCCGGCACCAGCTTCCTGGAGAAGGACGGGACCTTCACCAACGCGGAGCGGCGGATTAACCGCGTGCGTCCGGTGATGGCGCCCAAAACGGGTCTGGAGGAATGGCAGGTGACCCAGCGCCTGGCGCAGGCTCTGGGCTATCCCATGGGCTATGGCTCGGCGGCGGAGATCATGGACGAGATCGCCTTGCTGACCCCCACTTTTGCCGGCGTCAGCTTCGACAAGTTGGACCGGGTCGGGAGTGTCCAGTGGCCCTGCCGTGATCCCGACGACAGCGATGTCGGGACGCCCATCATGCACGAGGACGGGTTCGTCCGCGGGCAAGGGCAGTTCATGATCACCGATTATGTCCCCACGGAGGAGCGAGCCAACCGCCGGTTCCCGTTGATCCTCACCACCGGGCGGATCCTCAGCCAGTACAATGTGGGCGCCCAGACCCGGCGCACCGCCAACATCGTCTGGCACAGCGAGGACGTGCTGGAAATCCACCCCCATGATGCCGAGGTGCGGGGCATTGGCGAGGGCGCCATGGTGAGCCTGAGCAGCCGGGTGGGCACCACCACCTTGCGGGCGGTGCTGAGCGATCGGATGCCTGAGGGGGTAGTCTACACCACCTTCCACCATGCGGTGACCGGGGCCAACCTGGTCACTACTGACTACAGCGACTGGGCCACCAATTGCCCTGAGTACAAGGTAACCGCCGTGCAGGTGCAACTGAGCAACCGCCAAGTGGGGGATGTGCCGGCGGAGGCGGCTGAGTAGGGCTGGATCCCAGCGATGCTGTCGCAGGCTTTGTCTGCCCGGCTCCCCTGAGACAGGTGGATACAGTCTGCGCCTTGCCAGGGCGGCAGCAGGCAGCGCACCCCTGGGGCAGTCCCCTGCCCAAAGGAGTTCGCTGCCATGGCCGGCCCCAATCCTCTCTCGCTGATTTCTCGTCTGAACCACTGGATCATCGCTTTCGCCATGATCGGCGCCCTGGGGCTCGGCCTCTATGCGGAGGACCTGAGCGGTCCTGAGCGTGGCCAGTGGATGAGCCTCCACAAGGCCCTGGGGGTTCTGATCCTGGGGTTTGGTCTTTGGCGGGTCGGCCATCGGCTGGTCCAGGGCTTTCCGTCCCCCACCGCTGCGATGTCCCGGTGGCAGGCCCGTGCGGCCAAAACGGTTCACTGGGGTCTGCTGGT
>CAZCBM010000279.1:0-4505 GCA_964496805.1 uncultured Rhodospirillales bacterium
AAGGTCTCCAGACGTGCGGCAAGCGTTGCGGCCTCTGCCGCGCCAACCACCAGCAGCGACTGCCGGTCAGCGGCGCCGCCGGCGCTGTTGCTCAACCAGCCATAGGCGATGACTGAGGGGCTCAATGGATCCCTCAGCGCCATGGGATCGGCGTCAAACCGCGCCTGTGGCAGTAACCACAGGGCCGGGAGGGCCGCCAGGACCAGGGCCAGAGCCAGGCCATCGGCCGCGCGTGCGGGTACCCGCAGACCGCGGCGGTGGGGCACAGGCGGGATCAGCCGCCGTGGCGCCAGGGAGATCACCGCTGGCAGCAGGGTCAAGCTGACCGCGCAGGCCACCAAGACGCCCAGCGCACCAATGATGCCCAACTGCGCCATGCCCACAAAGTCGGTGGGACTGAAGGAGGCAAAGGCCACCGCTGTTGTGATGGCGCCCAGCAAGAGCGCCCGGCCAATCCGAGCCCCCGCCAGCGCCACCGCCCCGGTGGGGCTGCGTCCCTGTTTGCGAGCCTCGCCCACCGCCAGCGCCAGATGGATGGAAAAATCCAACCCTAACCCGATCATCAGGACCGCGAAGGCGATGGATACCAGATTGAATTCCCCGACGGTCAGCTTGGCGAGGCCGGCCGTCACGATCAGCGACAGGATCAGGGCCAGAACGGTCACCAGGGCGGTGACCCAGCGGCGGAAGGCCCACAACAGCAGGAAGGCCACCATCACCAACGACAGGATCAGGCTGATCTCCATGCCCGTGGCGACACTGCTTAGCTCTTCTGCGCGCAGCGCCGGTGCGCCAGTGATTCCAATCTCCACGACGGGGGTGGTCACGCGCTCACGGGCGCTGTGAAGGGCATCCAGGGCCGGTCGCACCGGGCTCAGCCGGCTGTAGTCCGGGCGGGGCTCCACCAGCAGGACGCGCGTGGTCAGCGGTGGTGGGGCAGGGTCCAGAAGGTGCTGCCAGGACAGCGCAAGGACCTACCCGGCCTGCGCCGCCTCAATCCTCAGGCGCACCTGGTCCAGCAGTTGACCCAACAGACCAGCGTCCATCCCCTCGGCGTTCGCGGCAAGGCGGGTCGCCTCGCTCAACGCCGCCAGAAACCCCGCTAGGTCTGGTTGATCGGCAAGGCGGCCCAGCACTCCGGCCGCCCGGCTGAGGGTTGCCACGTCCCGCTCTACGCGGTCCAGGGGCTGGAGAAGCAGGCCGTGGCCTTGCAACACGGGGTCCAACGATGGGGCGAAGACCCGCTCAATGGCTTCAGGCTGTTGAGCCAACTGGGCTGCCATCTGGGCCAAGGCCGCGTCGGCATCTTCCGGGCGGCTGGCCCGTGCCACCACCAACACTGTCTCCCGCAGGCCGGGAAACGCCGCTTTCAGCCGTTCGGCCCGGTCCTGGGCGGGGACGCTGGCCGCAATCATTTGCGAGCTGTCGGTATTGATGCCCAGGCGCGTGGCCAGCGCCGCGGCCACGACGGTCACGGTGGCCAGGATGAGCAGGGCCGCCACGGGCCTACGGGCAACGGCCATCAGCCACTGGCTGACCCAGCGGTTCAGTTGATCGGACATTCAGGGCATGCACGGCAGCGGTGGCGAGAACGACTCAGGTGTCGGCCACCGGCATAACATAGTTCAGGGCCATGCGACCCCCATCGGCCACAATCACCTCACCGGTGATATAGCTGCTGTCGTCGCTGGCCAGGAACAGCGCCACTTGAGCGATTTCCTCCGGCTCCCCTGGGCGCCCCAGAGGCGTCCGGGACAGCACCGTTTGCATGGCCTCCGGCGTGACAACAGTTCGGAACATTTCCGTTGCGATGGAGCCAGGGGCGATGGCGTTGACCCGGATACCGTGGGGCGCCAGCGCCAGGGCGCAGCTGCGCGTCAACTGGTTCAGACCGCCCTTGGCAACGGAGTAGGCCAACTGATCGGGGATGGTCACGGTCCCGTTGATGGAGGACATGTTGATGATGCTGCCCTTAATCCCCTCCGCCACCATGTGCTTGGCGGCTTGCTGTGTCACCAGGAAAGACCCCAGCAGATTGATGTCCAGCACCTTCAAAAAATCGGCCGCAGACAGGGAAAGGACATCGCCCTTCAGCACGATCGCGGCGTTGTTCACAACAACATCCAGCTTCCCGAAGGTCGCGATGCAGTCCTCCACCATCGTTTCCACATCATCAGGGCGGGAAACATCGGCGGTGTAGGGCACAGCACGGCCGGGCCCCGCTTTGGTAAGTGCCCGGGCGGTGAGTTTGGCGGCCTCAGTCTGCTTGTCCGCGACCACGACCATGGCGCCCTGTGATACGAACAACGCAGCACAGGCCCGGCCGATACCCTGAGCGGCACCCGTCACCAAAACCGCCTTATCTTCCAGTCGCAATGCCATTTACCTTCACGCTCCGTCTGCTCTCACGCCGCTGGCGATGCGGCGGTCCCGGTGGCTGCTGCTCTGCCCGAGGATGACTCTGGCGGCGCAGGGGTGAACCCGACCAACAGGCGTCTACGGACCGTCGCAGAACCTCTTAAGCCTGTATAATCGGTTATGTTGAGCGTTTACGCAAGAACCTTGTACGTCTTTTCAGTGACAAGTTGGGGCCGCGGTAGCGCATAGGTACCCGATTATACCTGGAGAACCTCCCCTGCTGCGGGTATTTACTGCAACATCGACAGTAACCGCAGAGAGATGATCCGGATTAGTGGTATTGGGTTCGGGTTTCTTATGATCAGCGGCGAGCGACAGATCATGAAGCAGACGCGTCATGGCATCGGGAGGCGCTGGGCCTGCCGGCTATGGGTGTGGACCCAGCCGACAGGCCGTTGCCCCTACAGCAGCGGACACTAATCTGGAAACGGCGCCGCTGCTGTGGCGTCCTGTTGGTTGCCCGGGTGATCGCCTGCGTGGCGTTTTACCTTCGGGGTCTTCCGCCCTAGACGCTCACCGGCTCCAGCACGCCCGGGACAACCACTTTGCTGGCTTCCTGGCCCATTTCGGTAAGGAACTGGTCTGCGCTGGCATCGATCATGCCGGGGAAAGTCCCATAGTGGCAGGGCAGGATCTTGTCGAAGGCAAAGAAACGGCGGCAGGCCATGGCCGCCAGCTTGGCCCCCATGGTGAAGCGATCCCCGATGGGCACCAACCCAACCTTGGGCTGATAGATCTCGTTGATCAGGGCCATGTCACCGAAAATGTCGGTATCGCCCATGTGATAGACAACGGCGCCATCGCTGTCCGGGGTCAGGATGATGCCGCAGGGGTTGCCCAAATAGGCACCGCCACTGGAACTGCTGTGCAAGGCATTGACAAAGCTGATGGCAAAGCCGTCGCGGTGGACGGTGCCCCCATGGTTCATGGGCTCCAACTGCTCGACGCCTTGACCAGCCAGGAAACCCATAAGCTCGAAATTGCAGAAAACCGGGGCTGACCGGGCCTTTGCAATGGCCACCGCATCCCCGATGTGATCGTCGTGCCCGTGGGTGAGAGCGATATGGGTGACGTCAGCCGTGACCTCCTCCACGCTCTTGCCGGCCGCTTCAAAGACCCCGTTGCCGGATAGGAAGGGGTCAAAAAGCACGACTGCATTGCCGGTTTGCACCTTAAAGGCCGAATGGCCGAGCCAAGTGATTTGCATGATGATGATCCTCCTCGATCGCAGCGCTCATGATGGCGCCTATGGTGGCACGGATGGGGGCCAGCCGAAACAGGCCGCCGGCCGAAGCAGGCAGGTTGAACGCCAGCACGCTACCCGAAGCCCGCGTAACTCTGCACAAGCGACCCAGCAATCAACCACCATCCGTCCACCAGGACAAAGAAGATCAGCTTGAAAGGCAGGCTGATCATCACCGGTGGCAACATCATCATACCCATGCTCATCAAGATGGAGCTGACGATCATGTCGATGATGAGGAATGGCAAGAACAGCAGAAACCCGATCTCAAAGGCGCGGCGCAACTCACTGATCATAAAGGCGGGGATGAGCACGCGAAAGGGGATCGCCTCCGGCGTTTCCACCGTTTCCTCCTGGGCCAAGTCCAGGAATAGCTGGACGTCCTTCTCCCGCACATTGGCCCGCATGAAGGCATGGAAAGGCGCGGCCGCCAACTCCAGGCCTTCCAGGGGCCCCACCTGCTCCTCGATCAGCGGGCTGATCCCTTGGTTCCAACTGGCTTCAAACACCGGCTGCATGATGAAGAACGTCAGGAACAGCGCGAGGCTGATCATCACGCTGTTGGGCGGTGTTTGCTGGATGCCAATGGCGCTGCGCAGCAGGCTCAGCACCACCACGATGCGGGTGAAACTGGTGACCATCACCAGCAGCGCCGGCGCCAGCGACAGAACCGTGAGCAGTGCAATAAACAAAACGATGCGGCTGGTGGCATCGCCGGTGTCATCGCCGAGGTCGATGGTCACGGTCTGCGCCAGGGCAGGGGTGCTGACCGCCAGCACCAGCGCCAGCGCCAGGGGCAGGTGGCGCTTCAGGGGCTCAGCCATCGGCATCCTGGCGGCGGACC
>CAZCBM010000280.1:0-4455 GCA_964496805.1 uncultured Rhodospirillales bacterium
CCCCACCCGGCCACCCACGCCAGTATCGTACCAATGGGTGGCCGGCCAAAGGTACACCAGTTGGGGGCGGCCAGTTTGGAGTGGGGGGCCGGCGTGGACTCTATCTCACCGAAACGCACCCTGGACGGCTCTTGGAGCGTCTGCCGTGGACCGAACGGGCCTCACGGCAATGGGCGCCGATTTGGGGTCGGTGCCGTTGCTATCGGGTCCTGGGGGTCGCTCGGATGGTCCCCTCGGCGTTGGCCCTTCGGAGTCCTTTGCTCTCACAAAAAAAACGGCGCCCAGGGGGGGGCGCCGTTTGCTCTTGGGGTCGATGTTGGCCGGGATCAGACGGCGGTCTGGACCAACTGATACCCGAAGTCGGCCTTCTCGTTGTCCGCGTCCACGCGCTCCAGCAGGCTCTTCCAGCCCAGCGGGCAGGCGGCGCCATCGGTGCCCAGGCCTTCGCCCAGCAGCGACAGATACACACCACCGCCGACAGCCACACACTGGTTGCGGCGCTCACAGCTGCTGCAGGCGGCAAACTTGGACGGGGCGGCCGCCATGCGACGGGCGTTGCGCTGCAAGGAGAGGTCCAGCGCATCACCCAGGGGCATGCCCAGTCCTGCGAAGCCCGTGGCCGGGCTGGCGGCAATGATCTTGCCCAGGCCGGTGTGGTAAGGGGCCACATTCATGTCGTGGTCGATGTGCAGGCCCACCTTGTGGCGGCGGGCTTCGACGGTCAGATAGTCCGCGATGGAGCCATCGGTTGCCAGGTGATCGAAGCCCCGGTCCAGGAACGCGCGGGCAAAAGCCAGCTCAAAGCTGCGGTCGGCTTCCCACGCGGTGTAGAGGCCGTCGATGTAGGAGATCAACTCGCCCCAGACGAAGCCCATGGCGGCGCGGGTGCTGGTGTTCGGCACCAGGGTCACTTCCAACAAATCCGCTCCCAGATCCTTGATGGCCGCGTAGGCCTGGGCCGGGCTCAGGCCGCAGTCCAACACAGCCGGCCCGATCTGGGCGGCGATGTCGGTCCAGCCACTGACACCGGTCAGGGTCTGGATGTTGGTCTTGTAGAGGTCCGCGGCTGCCGGATTGGTCAGCTTGGTGATGTCCACCACCTTTTCGAAGATCACCTCAAACCCGTGCTTGGCGGCGATGGCGCTCAGGCGCTGCGCACCGGCCTGCACCCGGTCTGCCTTCAGCAGGCAGGAGGAGGAGAACACAACGTAGCGGCCGCCGGTCAGGCGGGAGAAGTCAATCGCGCCGAAGAAGGCGTCGATGGCCTGATACTGCTCTTCGGAGAGGCCCATATAGTCGCCGCGGCCGAAATACAGCTTGGTGGCGTCCACGGCATCTTCAGCGGCGAGGCGCGCGATCCAGTCATTCACGAAGCTGGCGGTCTGTTCGCGCTGCTCAACGCCCCAGAACCCTTCACCGACGGCCATCTTATCCGTCAGGCCGCAGCCGGAGCAGCTGCCCGGGCAGCCGGACAGCATGTCCAGCGACAGGCGCAGGGAGCGGGTGTCGTCCACCGGGCGGAAAGCCAGCGGTTGGGTCATCTGGTTCATCGGGTGTCCCCCTCAGGTCAGGTGGCTGCGTGGGCAGCGCAGTCGGTCAAACAGATCGGGTCGCGCCCCCGTCAGCGGGGACGGGGCAGCGCCGTTGAGAGGGGCTGCTGTCCCGTTCCCCAGGCCTCCCGCGCGGCGAGCACGACGGACACGTCTGGGGCCCCATACCCCGCGCTCTCCACAGTTTGTGCGCGATGGCTCCACAGCCCATGGCTAGGTTATAGCCGCCTGACCATGGCTTGCACAGGGGCAAAAGGGTAAGAAAAAGGGCCGCTCACGCAGCCGTGCACAAATATGTGCCCCAGGGCGACACCCTTACCCGCGCGCCCACGTCGCTCGGCGAAAGCCCCCTGGCCTTGCGCGGTGGGGACCGGCTTCAGGGCAAAGGGAATTGGCGGAAAGTGACTGAGGGCGCGCCATTACGAAATTGGCGAGACCCATCGCACAACCCGTCAGCAGCCTTGCCGATCCAGGAAGGAGCGGATGAGCCTGTAGCCCTGGGCATGGCGATTGGCCAGTTCGATCAAGATCGACAGGTGATCATGCTCAGGCAATTCCACGGATTCCCAGTGGCACCCCTGGTTAACGGCAGCCTGGCCCAACCGGTGGGCCTGCCAGCGCATCTCCGCGCTGTCCCCCAGCCCCACCAAGGTCAGCAAGGGGGGCATGGCGCGGCAATAATCCCGCACCGGGTTGGGGATGCTCTCGAAGCCCATTTGCTCGATGCGTTCCGGCGCCTCGGGGTCGATCACCCGGCGCGGATCAGCAAACAGCATGAAGGTGGGCTCATAGATGCCGGAAAGGCCGATCCAGGCCCGGAACTCCGGGGCGTCTCCCCAGTTTAGGCAATCCAGCACGCCCCGCCCGGCCATCATCCCGCCGGTGCAATGGCCGATCGCCACCAGGTTGGATCCGTCGAACCCCAAATGCGGCCCGGCAAAACGCAAAAATCGCAGGGCTTGGCCGATTTGCTCGCGCGTCGCCCCGTAGGCGTCCATGACGAACGCATCAAAATTAACAAGCACGGCGGCGTGACCGTCCTGGAGAAAAGGCTCCACAATAAAACTGAATTGCCGCAGATCGAAGCTGGTCCGAAATCCCCCGCGGAAAAACACAACAGTGGGGCGGGTCTGGGTACCCTCCGGCCTGTATATGTCCACGAAATCCCTGCGCCCGGTGCCAAAGGACACTTTCTTGAGGGGTTTCCAGGCGCGACGCACGCGCAAGCTCTCCACCATCATGCGGTAGAGATATTCGTCAGCCCGAGGCCCAATGGTCTCCACAATATCATACTGGGCGGAGACATGATCCCGTCGGCGATAATGCCGATAGAACAACTGCAATGGCGCGGCCACGGCCAACCCTCCCCGGCCTCGTCAGAAACGCCTGGAAAATTCCGGGGGCCGACCCGTCCGAGGCCGCCTTACTCGGCGGCGGCCCGCGCCTGCGTATCGTCGTTGGCCCCTTCGCTGGTTGACCGCACCTGGTAGGCATGGTCAAGGGCGCCCATGATGGTTTCGGCGTCGTCGTTGTTAAGGCTGTAAAACACCATCTGCGCCTTGCGTCGGGTCGCCACAATGCCGTCACGCCGCAGCCGTGCCAAGTGTTGAGACAGGGCGGACTGGCTGAGATCAACCAATTGTTCCAATTCGGTGACGGACTTCTCACCCTCAGCCAAGTACGCAAGGATCATGAGGCGGCGCTCATTGGCCAGGGACTTGAGGACGATGGTCGCGCGCTGGCTGTGAGCTTTCAGGTTATGCAGGGCCGTCATGGGGCCATGGCCTCCACTGTTATGCTTCATCGGGTCGGTTGCCGACGCAGCGGTATGGGGGACAGCGCGGTGGGCCTGTCATCTGGCCGGCGCGCTGACGCCGCCTCCAAGGCGACTAAGTGTGTTACGGCGCTTCTGAACGCGCAGATCAATCAAACGGCGATATTTGAGCCTGCTGATGCACTCTTAATGATCACATCGGCGTGAGCGGCACCGCCAAAGGGCCGGTGCGGGCCACTGGCGGCGTGACCTCGGGACGTGCTGCCGCAGGGGTGGGGTCTTGACGATCCTCCGGCGCGCGCTTTCCTCTCACGCAAACCCAAGATGGAGTTGGTTCCATGGAAGAGAAGTCTGCGCCCCAGAAGCCTCAGGGGCCTGACCCGTTGCGCAAGATGTTCCTCGCGATGAGCGGTATTGTTGGCGCCTTGGCCATCGGCATTGTCGCCTTGGTCATCTTGGATCCCGGCGAAAGTACCGGCGGCCCGGATCGGGGCGGCCTCGTCACCGGGTCTTCCCTGGGCGGGGTGGTGGCGTTGACCGGCACCGATGGCCAGCCACTCAGCACCCAGCAGTTCGATGACCGCTACCAGATGGTTTACTTCGGCTACACGTTCTGCCCGGATATCTGCCCCAACGCACTCTACGAGATGTCCGTGGCACTGGAGCAGCTTGGGCCCGCTGCGGAGCAAATCCAGCCGATTTTCATCACGGTGGATCCGAAGCGCGACACGCCCGAATTGCTTGCCGAGTATATGGCAGCTTTTCACGACAGCTTTATTGCTTTGTCCGGGACTCAGAACGAGGTGGACCAAGCCGCCAAGACCTATTTGGCCGGCTACAGCTTTCCTGAGGGGCAGGACGATCCCTATTACACGGTCAATCACACGGCCCTGATCTATGTCATGGGGCCAGGCCACACGTTGTTGACCACCTTTAATCATCAGACCACTGCTGCCGGTATGGTGCAGGTGCTCCGGGGAATCCTTGAGCCAGGGAGTCCTTGAACCGGACCGTGCGTTTGCGGACCGTGCGTTCGCGGACCGGGCCAGGGGCGTGAGCCGGGCAGGGCAATCCTGAGGCGCTGGATGACAGGCCGGCGCCCCTGCGCTAGCCTGCGCGTCCCTTTGTCCC
>CAZCBM010000281.1:0-4454 GCA_964496805.1 uncultured Rhodospirillales bacterium
GGGTGCCGCGTCTTTGTCCGCCACGGGCGGCCCGGGTTTCGCGGACCAGGAGCCGCGCCTGCGCCGCGGCCTCCTGCGGGTCCAGGGCCAGAAAGGCGGCATAGCTGCGGACAAACCCCACCACCCAGGCGGGGCCGGGCAAGTCCTCCCAGCGGTCCTGCTCCATGGCCAGCAGATGGCGCCGGGCGATCTTCAGGCTGGCCCCGGCTTCATCCAGCGTCAGACCTCGGGCGGCCCGTGCCGCCCCCAGGCGCTTGCCCAGGCTGTGGTCCGTGCGCGCGGCCGGCGAAGCGGCCAAAGGGTCTGCCGCGGGGGCGGAGCCCGGGCCATGGGCCGTGATGTCAGCGGGCTGGGTCACGGTGGAGCGGCTGCTGAGGCTTGAGGGACAGGAGCGGGGTCAGGAAGCCGGGTGAGGATCGACAAAAAGCCCCTTGAATAGCAAGCAAAACAAGCCCTGAGGTCTGGCATCGGGCGGCGTCACCCGCCCTCCCCCAAGGGGATGCCGCGATCGCGGGCATAGTCCCTGAGGTAAGGGCGCAGGGACCCGGTGGTCTGATGGGTGAGGCGGTAGAGCAGTCCGCGCAGCGCATGGGTGTCCACCTGACGGATCAGACTGGCCACGGGGCCCAGGCTATAGGGGCTGACGGACAAGGCCCGCGCCCCCAGGCCCACCAGGGCCATGGCGTCCAACGGGTTGCCCGCCATCTCCCCACAAAACACCACCGGCACATCGGCGGCCTGGGCCGTATCCACAATCTGCCGCAGCGCGTTCAGAAACCCGGTATGGAGCGGATCGAAGCGTCGGCTGACCAGCGCATTCTGGCGGTCGGCCCCAAACATGTACTGCAACAGATCGTTGGTGCCGATGGACAGGAAGTCCACCTGCTCCAACAAGGCGGGCAACTGATACAGCAGGCTCGGCACTTCCACCATGGTGCCCACGTGGATGCGGGTCGGCAGGGCCTCGCCCAAGTCCCGCGCGCGCTCCACCTCCATGTCCAACAGGTGCCGGGCGGCCGTGACCTCTTTGACATCGGCCACCAGCGGAAAGAACACATGCATCTCCCGGCGGCCATGGGCGCGCAGCAGGGCACGAATCTGCTGGCGCAGCAGCCCTGGTCGGTCCAGCCCGATGCGGATGGAGCGCCAGCCCAAGGCGGGGTTGGCCTCCCGCTTGGACACGCCGCTCATCAACTTGTCGCCCCCGATGTCGAAGGTGCGGAAATGCACCGGCTTGCCCAGGGCACGATCCAGGACATCGGTATAGAGGCGGGTTTGGCTGGAGACATCGGGGTAGCGATCCGCCAGCAGGAAGGGCAACTCGGTGCGGAACAGGCCCACCCCGTCGATGGGCAGGTCTGCAATGGTGTCAATGTCGATCAGCAGTCCGGCATTGGCCATCAGGCTGATGGGCACCCCATCCTGGGTGATCAGGGGGCCTTGGCTCATCCCCAGCAAATCGCTGTGGTGGCGGGACTTCAGCAGCGCGCGGGTCTGATAGCTTTCCACAACGTCGTCAGTGGGCTCCAACAGCACATGCCCGCGGGTGGCATCGACGATGACCGTTGCCCCCTCCTTGCACACGGTCATGGCGTCAGAGACCTGGCCCAGAACCGGGATGTTCAAGGACCGGGCGACGATGGCGACGTGGGAGTGGGGCGTCCCGTCCTCCAGGACCAGGGCGGCGATCTGTTCGCGCGGATAGTCCAACAGTTCCGTGGGGCCCATGGTGTCGGCCACCAGAACCACCCGATCCGGCAAGGAGCGCTGATCGTCCGGCGTCTGGTCCAATCGGCCCAGATGCAGCAACAGGCGGTGGGTCAGGTCCTGGATGTCCAAAAGCCGGTCCCGGGCAAATCGGCCCGCCGCGTGGCGCATCCGGCGGCGGGTGTCGTCCAGCACCCCTTTGACCGCGGCTTCCGCGCTCAGGCCCTGGCGGATGGTTTCCCGAATGCGCCGCGCCCAGCCTGGATCGTCTGCCATGGCGCGGAACGCTTCCAGGATCTCCCTGCTCTCGCCGCTGAAATGGTCGGCGCTGATCAACCGATCCAGGCTGCCGCGCAACGCGTCCAGGGCCCGGGTCAGCCGCTCTTCCTCGCGCTCCTGATCCTCCCCCAGCATGTCCACCACGCTGATGGCAGGCTCATGCAAGACGACGGCGCCGATCGCCTCCCCATGATGCAGGGTTAGGCCCGTGAGACGCCGGACCCCGGCGGAGCGGCGATCCTCCGGCTCAACGTCTGGGCCGCGTTCCTCCACCCTGGGGACGATCTCTGTGACCACCATGGCCACCGTGGCCAGGGTCTCCACCACCTCTTCCCCGAAATGGCGGCGATCCCGGCTCTGGATCACCAGAACCCCCAGGACATGCCCACCGCGCAGCAGGGGCACCCCCGCCATGGAGACATAGGCCTCCTCGCCTGTCTCAGGGCGATAGGCGAAGCTGGGATGCAACCGGGCGTCGGACAGCGCCAGCGCTTGGGCGTTGGCGGCGATCTCCCCCACAATACCCTCGGACATCCGCAGCCGGGTCCGGTGCACCGCTTCGGGGCGCAAGCCCACCGTGGCATGAAGTTCCAAATGTTCGTCCGCTGCCACGATGTAGAGTGAGCAGACGTCCGCGGTCAGTTCCTCGGCAATGGCCTTGACCGTCTGGTCCAACTTCTCTTGCCGGCTGCCCGGATTGGCCATAACCGTCCGCAGGCGCGCCAGAAGCTGCCTGGGTCCATGGCTTGACAGGGCCGGGCCGGCGCTGCTCACCCGTCCAGCCCATAGGCCGTGTGCAGCGCGCGCAGGGCCAATTCAAGATACTCCTCTGCCACCAGCACGCTGATCTTGATCTCGCTGGTGGAGATCACCTGAATGTTGATGCCCTTGCTGGCCAGGGACTGGAACATGCGCTGGGCAACGCCGGCGTGGCTGCGCATGCCGATGCCGATCACGCTGATCTTGACCACATCTGGGTCAGACAGAATGGCGCGGTAATTCAACTGATCCCGGTTGTCCTCCAGGATGGCCAGGGACTTGGGCAGGTCATCCTTGCTGCAGGTGAACGTCATGTCGGTGACGCTGCCGTCCTCGCTGACGCTTTGCACGATCATGTCCACATTGATGCCGCCGTCGGCCAACGGGCCGAAGATGCTGGCAGCAATGCCAGGGCTGTCGGGCACGCTCAGCAGCGTCACCTTTGCCTCATCCCGGCTGTAGGCCAGGCCACTGACAACTTCGCGTTCCACAATTTCCTCCTCGCCGACAACAAGGGTGCCGAGCTCATCACTGCCAATCTGGCCATCAAAACTGGAGAGTACCTGCACCCGCACACCGTGGTTCATGGCCAGTTCGACGGAGCGGGTCTGCAAGACTTTCGCGCCCAGGCTGGCCATCTCCAGCATCTCTTCATAGGTGATACGGGGGATGCGTTTGGCGCGGCTCACAATGCGGGGGTCGGTGGTATAGACCCCGTCCACATCGGTATAGATGTCGCAGCGGTCCGCATTCAAGGCTGCCGCCACCGCCACGGCGGAGGTATCGCTGCCACCGCGCCCCAGGGTGGTAATCCGGTTGCGGGGGCTGAGCCCCTGGAAGCCGGGGATGATGATCACTTCACCCGCCTCTAGCCGTTCCTGCAGAGCGGTTGCCTCAATGTCCTTGATCCGGGCCTTGGCATGGACGTCATCGGTGCGGATGGGGATCTGCCAGCCCAGCCAACTGCGTGCCACCAGCCCGCGCTGTTGCACGGCCAGCGCCGTCAATCCGGCAGTGATCTGTTCGCCGCTGGCCACCACCGCGTCGTACTCGCGGGCATCGAACAGGGGGCCTATGTCCCGGCAATAGCCCACAAGCTGGTTGGTCACGCCGGCCATGGCACTGACCACACAGGCAACCTTGTTGCCGCGCTCCACCTCGCGGGCAATGATGTCGGCGACGGCGTTGATCCGCTCGATATTGGCGACGGAGGTGCCGCCGAATTTCAGCACGAGGGTGGCCATGAACTGGGGTCCGGTTAGAGGGAGACGACAAGGAAACGGGCAGCGGGGGGTAGGGGCGCTCCACCGATCCCGCTGGCCCAAAACTCAGGAAGGGATGGTGGACCTTGGTCTTTCAGGGGGGCCTGAAGCGCCATCCCGCCAGTGCCGCAGGGCACAGGCAAGCGGCCACCGTGGCTCGGTCCACCGGGGCTGAAGGCCGCGGCCCCCTGCCATAGACCTTGCCGTCTAGCCCGGCCAGCCCCATGGTTCAAGCAGCCCGTCTCTCTCTCCTTCTCTGGACCAGCCCATGTCCGCCACCACCATTGATCCGTCTGACGTTCAGCGATTCGCCCACCTGTCCAAACGCTGGTGGGATCCGCAGGGGCCGTTTCGCCCCTTGCACTGGTTCAATCCCGCCCGCGTCCAGTTCATCGCCGATGCTGTTGGCCAGCAGGCGGGGCGAGATCCGGCGCGGGTGGACGTGCT
>CAZCBM010000282.1:0-4453 GCA_964496805.1 uncultured Rhodospirillales bacterium
CAGGTGCAGGGCCAAGCGCCGCGCAGACCGGGGACCGATGCCGGGCAGGCGCGCAAGGGCAGCAATCAGGTGCTCCAGTTCGGGGGCCATGGCGTCGGAAACCTGTCAGGGCGGCGGCATCGCCCACGAGGTGGCCAGAACTGCGGCCCCTGGCAAGAGGGCGACACACGCTCAATCCCTTGGCCACAAACGCCGACAAGTGATTGATGCGGCGGGGCAACGGGGCTAAAGCGGGACCGGGCGCGTTGCAAACGCGACTGCATTTTCGGGTCAGGGTCACCGTCCCTCGGGTCCCTTGGCAATTTGTGGCACGTCTTGCGTCATCCCAGGTGGCACGGGACGCGGTCGAAATGGCGGGGAGGTGGCCCTAGCGCTGCCCTTCCTCTCTTGAGCGTCGAACCAAGATGAAGGTGAGGGCCATGCGTGCGCAGCTTTTTGGACTGTTGCTTGCCTCAGCACTGGTAAGCGGGTGCCAGACCTTGGGCAGCAGTCGGGCGCCGATACCCGACGCCGGTCCGCCTGCCGAAACAGCCGATGCCCCCACCGTGGCCCAGCGGGCGTTGCGCACCAAGGTTGAGTTGGGGTTGCGCCTGCATCGTGTGGTGGCCCCGATGCTTCAAGCACTGGCGCCGGACTGCCCCGGTTTCACCGTGGGCCATGGCGGATGGCTGGCCGTCAGCCGCACCTCCTTCGGGGCAGACACCGCCGAGCAGACCGCTGAAGCCTTCGATCTGGAAGGCCAGGAACTGAAGGTCGTGTCGCTGGTGCCCGGGATGCCCGCGGCCATCGAGGGCATGGAGCGCGGCGACATCATCGCGGCCGTCAATGGCCGTACCTTGGGCGACGATAGCCAGTCCCGCCTGATCGCCCGCCAGGTGCTGAACCCGGCCGGGGAAAACAGCTACGACCTGATCCGCGGCGCCCTGCAATTGCGCGGCAGCGTGACCCCCACGGACATCTGCGGTATCCCCTTGTTCATCTCCGAACAGGACAGCCAGAACATCCTCAATGACGGCAACTCGATTCTGGTGGACCGCGGCCTGCTGGGACTGATGGTGGAGGACCGGGACCTGGCCGCCCTGGTGGCCCATGAAATTGCCCATCTGCTGCTGGGCACCCGGGGCCGCGCCCCCTCCGGCCTGGACATGCAGGCGCTGTTCAGCCCCATCCTCTCCGCCCGTACCGCCTGGGGCGGCTTGGCTCAGCCGGTAACGGACCCGCTCACCACCCCCTTTACCACCGATCAGCTGCTGGCGGCCGACCGCACGGCGCTGATCCTGATGGAAAGGGCTGGCATCAACACCAATGGCTATGAGGCCTTGTGGCGCCGTCTGGCGGCGGATCGGGCGGACGTCACCCGCCTGCGGCCGGTGACCCGTCAGCGTCTGGCCGGGATCGGCGTGATCCGCACCGATCTGGCCGAACAGCGCGCCTCCGGTGCCCCATTGCGCCTCGTTGTGCCCCCTCCTGGGCAGTAAACTCGGCCGGCCTCACCTCTCGCACCATCGGCCCTTCCACCGTCTACCGCGAATCCTCTCCCCCTGCATCGCCTCCCCCTGCGACCGCCTGTCTGCTGCATCGCAAAAGACCCTGAGCCTAGAATGTAGCCATCTGCTCATATAGGGAGGTTGCCATGGCTGGCGCCAACAAGGACTATCGCGACATCACCAAGTCAATCAGTGGCTATGTGGCTGAGATCCGCAAGCTGGAAGGCGACACCATGGGGGCTTTCAGCGATCTGGCGAAGGCGGGCACCCGCGAAGGCGCCCTGTCCAAATCCACCAAGGAACTGTGCGCCCTGGCCATTGCCGTTGCCCTGCGCTGCGATGGCTGCATCGGCTTCCATGCCAAGGCGCTGGTGGACCTGGGCGTCAGTCGGGAGGAGATGGGCGAATTGCTGGCCCTGGCCATCTATATGGGCGGCGGCCCGTCCCTGATGTATGCGGCCGACGCCTTGCGCGCCTATGATCAGTTTTCTGGCAAAGCCGCCTAAATAGGGGGCTCCGCCCCTCTGTCCCCGACGGCAGAACCGCCGGGGGAGACGGCCAATCCTTGCCCCCAATGGCACGGCGCAAGCGAAACGATCGTGGCGAACGCATACCTTGTTAAGCGCCCCTTCATCAGCGAGTCCTACCATTCTTCGATAATCGTCGCATTTATCGGAGAGGCGTTCCATGCGCACTATGCTTGGCCGGACCAGCATCACCTCCCTCCTGGTTGGCATCTTTGGCGTGCTCATCACCCTGTCGGCCATTATGGGACTGGGCAGTTGGCGAGCGTTGTCGGAAAACCGCGATCAGATCATCCGGACAAATGCTGAAGCCCAGGATCTGATGTTTGTGGGCGACATCTCCACCGCCCTCGCTCAGGCGCAATTGGCGGTGAAAGATTTCGCCATCCAGGGCACACCAGAAACGCAGATCCTGGTGGAGAACGCCATTGAGGCAGCCGTTAACATCCAGTCTGAGGCGGTCGCAACGCTTAGGGAAGGCTCTGCCACGGCGCAAACGCTGGCAGAGATCACGCCTCTGCTGGAAGAGTATCAGTTTGCCTTTGCTGAAGCCGCCCTGGCCCAGATCACCAGCAACAGGGCGGTGAACGACACCTTGTTGCCCGAGGGGACCAAGATCCGCCAGCAGTTGTCGGAGTTGCTTCGTCTGGCACAGGAACAAGGCGACACTGACTCCGCCTATCGCACTGCTCTCGCTCAGGAGCAACTCCTGCTGGGTCGCATCTACATGCAGCGCTTCATTGTCAGCCGCGATCCAAGCGACGTGGTAAAGAGCTTGGAGTATGTGCAGGGCACCATGGACGCGATGAGCACGCTCATGACCTCCCTGCAGGATCGCAGCCAGCGCAGCGTTGCAGGACAGATCACGCTTAGCCTCATCGGCTATAAAGAAGCGGCCGAAATCGCTCAGAACAACATTCTGGAACGGGATAGCCATCTGTTCGTCCTGGCGGAGACGGGTCCGCAAATCCTCAAATTGGCTCGCGAATTGGATCAGAAACTGAACGGCGACCAAGCCGCCCTGGCGCCGATCCTGGCGGCAGAAGCGGATTTTGCCGCCCAGTCCAGCCTCGTCCTCGCCATCGGCTCACTGGTGGTATGTGGCGCGGCGGCGGTCGTGCTGCTGTTGGCTGTGCGGTCGCCAATCGTCACGATCACGCGCTCCATGAACCTGCTGGCCGAAGGCGACACCAACATCACGCTGCCTTGCCCGGGCTGGCGCAACGAGTTGGGCCGCATGTCCAGCGCGCTGGACGTGTTCCGCCGCAACGCCATTGCCAAGACGGAGATGGAGGAAGCCGCAAAGGTTCAGGCCCAAAAGGTGGAGCAGGACCGCAAGGCCATGATGGCGGATTTGCAGGATGCCTTCGGCACCGTGGTGGCCGCCGCCAATGAGGGCGACTTCTCTGCCCGCGTGCACCAGCAATTCAATGACACCACGCTGACCACGCTCAAGACAGGGATGAACAGCCTGATGGAGACGGTGGACAGCGGCCTGGAAAGCATCGCCAGCACTGTTCGCTCCCTGGCCAACGCGGATTTCACCGCCCGTGCCCATGGACAATTCCGCGGCGCCTTCGCAGCCCTGCAGGGCGACGTCAACAGCATGGCCGAGGAACTCTCCCGCTTGCTGGGCGATATCAAGGCCGCCGCAACATCAGTGGATACAGCCGCTGTAGAAATGACCGCCGGCGCGGACGACCTTGCCCGGCGCACCACCCAGCAGGCCAGCAACTTGGAGGAAACCGCCGCTGCGGTGGAACAGATCCTGGCCAGCGTGCGGGAGAATGCCCAGCGCAGCAGCGCTGCGGACCAGTCCGTGACCCAAGTGATGGGCGTTGCCCGGGACGGCGGCGATGTCATGGCCAAGGCGCGCTCAGCGATGGAGGCCATCACGCAAAGTTCCACCAAGATCTCTGAAATCATCGGCATGATCGACGGCATCGCCTTCCAGACGAACCTGCTGGCCCTCAACGCCAGCGTCGAGGCCGCCCGGGCGGGAGAGGCCGGCAAGGGCTTCACCGTGGTGGCCAGCGAGGTTCGGCGACTGGCCCAATCGGCGGCCGAGGCCAGCCAACAGGTCAAGACCCTGATCGAGGCCAGCGTCACGGAGGTGGGCGCCGGCTCCACCCTGGTGGAGCAGGCCGCGGGCAGCCTGACCCGCATTCTGGAGGCGGTCACCGGCGTTGGTGAACAGGTGAGCGGCGTGGCCCGGGCCAGCGAGACCCAGACCCAGGCAATCACCGAGATCAATCAGGCCGTCCGGGCGCTGGACGACATGACCCAACGCAACGCCGCCCTGGTGGAGGAGAACAACGCCGCCCTGGCCTCCACCCGTCAACAAACCACGGCCCTCGACGACATGATCAGCCGCTTCAAGGTGGCGTAAGGGGCCAGCGCCGGGCGCCCAAGAGGAGAGAGGCGCCCGCGCAAGCGGGCGAA